>NZ_CP009692.1:2379847-2699405 GCF_000832605.1 Bacillus mycoides | reverse complement strand
CCGTAGTTTGAACAATCCGTTTTAGCTTCACTACTTCTTGCTTATTAATAACAATATAAAGAATTTCCTTCGGCGTTTTCGTGTAATAGCCATGACCTGAATACACGGTAACCCCTCTGCCCATTAAGGTAGTTACCTTCCCGGCAATTTCATTCGGGTTATCAGAAATAATCGTAATGGCTTTCTTCGGATTTAAACCTTCAATTACAAACTCCATCACTTTCGTTGCTACATATAGCATAATAATTGTTATCATCAGTTTTTCTGCACCAATGATGAAATAAGATGAAAACGCAACAATTAAATCGAAGAACAGTAAACCATAGCTAATGCTCCATCCTAAATATTTATGCGTCATCCTTGCTAAGATGGTAGTACCTGCTGTTGTTCCGCCAACACGAATAATAAGACCAATCCCGCACCCAATAAATATTCCTCCGAAAATGGCATTTACAAGCATTTCATCCGAAGTAATCGTCCAACCTTCTGTCAAATGAAGGAATAGCGAATTCGTAACTACAGCAATAATCGTATAAATTGTTGTGATCTTGTTTAAAAATTTATAACCGGCTATTAACAATATTGCATTTAAAATTAAGTTGACTAAGCCTGGTGACCACTCAAATAAATAGTACGTAATAATCGTGATACCTGTTACCCCGCCCTCACCAAACTCGTTCGGGATAACAAACAAATTGACACCTAACGCAAAAAGAAATGCACCAATAATAATAAAAATAATGTCTGTCGTTCTTTTTTTCATACAGTACCTCACTTCTTATGTAAATATTTATTCTGTCATAAACTCTCACCATTATATCGTGGAATATTCAAATCGAACAGTGGTTTATTTTTATTTTAATATAGGGTAATAAATCAACTTCATCCTATATCCACATGTAATTAAAACAGTAAAACAACATTATTTATTATGTACTACAAGTAAAGTTTTGATTTCACATGCAGTTGATGCTAAAAAAATGAATAGGAACACTCACTCGCACAAACTTCGAATACAAAACAAATAGGCGAAGCTATAGAATAGACTTCGCATCAAACATTTGATCAAAGAGATTTATATTCATACATTCCAGAAATAAATTTACTTATCTTTCTCCATATATTCTTTAATCTTTCGTTCTTCCCACTCTTTTCCGAATATCCCAACTGGAAAAGTTGTCAAACCGTGTATAACGATACCGATCCCCCAACCTGCAAGTGGATATAAAAACCATAATTTACTTGAATCAGAGCTTATATTTATAATAAAAAGCATTAAGTTCACTAGTATATAAACCGTTAAATGAATATAAAACGCTTGTAAATTCTCTACCCTTTTTTTAGCTCTTAAATAAACCTCATCTTGCTCCACCCTTAAATACCTCTTTCCATATTGTTTTTTTCACCTTCGCTCCAGTATTAACATCATATTCTAATCGGAAATCCGTTATTCTCAAAAAAACATAAAACAAAAAAGTACCCATCGAATTGTCATACATATGATCATTCGATGGGTACTGCATGATACATTTAGTTTTTACATTTATTGTTTGGAGTAAATTGCAAATAACGACTTATACTCGCCTTATTAAGACCAGATCCATACATCCTCATTATTTTCAACGTTGCTCTTTACTTCATGAACTTTTTCGATATGATCCGTTGTGTTGTAGTTAATAGAAATTCCGCCCCATCCTACATACTTCATATCAATTTTTACTTTCTCACCTGTATTAAATACTTGTTCCTTCGTTAAGAAAACATCAATAATATCTTTTTTCCCGTTTAGCGATGGATACTCAACTACGACATATTTAGTAGAACTATCTCCTTCATCTTCCATCGTTCCTACTTTTGATACTTCCCCAATTACATAATCAGGAGAACCATCTTCTTTCATGTGCATACCTAATTTATTTGACGTATTTTCAACTGTATTTGCAATCATATATTCAGTAAAATTACGCATCATAGATCCAGTAGCTTTAACCTCATCCCCTACTTTCACATTTGAAAGGGAATCTATATATACACTTACAGGCTCCTCATATTGCTTAGATTTTACGACAATTACACCGTTATCTACTTCTACTACTCGCCCTTCTAACGTCGAGAAATTCGATTCAATAGAAGCGGCACTCGCTTTTGATAGTTCTAATCCTGGTAAATTCGTTCCTGATAATGCTGCGATCCCTAAAGCACCTGCTAAAATTATTTTTTTCATACCCATATGTAACCTCTCCATTCATGATGATTATATTTTTTGATTGGATACGACCAACCTGTAACTATTATAGTTACAGGTTATATAAAATAGCAACCATCTTTCTTATGCAATGTTGCATACAGTAAATTTTAAATATACAGCAAGAGGACTAAATTCTCGAATTATAATAGTTAATTTAATTCAAAGCTAAAATAACCTTATGGGCACGGTATAAAGAAATTAAGAGCCGCTTTCGGTCCTAAAGTTAGCGAATAACTTTATAAAAACTCAATCAAAATCTATTCAACGAATTGAAAAATGAACTATGTCGAATTTTATTTTCATAAAATTCAAATTTCAAGGAGGTTTTACAAAATATTACACAGAATTATTCGTATATCGTAATATAATTGGTGATTTTTTACGATTTATTTCATTTTATCTACCACGTTTAGACAAAATGGAAAACCATAGCAAAAGGAGAGATATAGATTGAAAAGAAAAATTAGTACAGCTGTTGTAGGGTTATCGGTATTCAGCTTTGGTCTTTTTGGTGTAAATATTGGGGATGGCGGAGTTGTAAAGGCTGCACATGGGGATACTCCTGCTCCTAAACAAGAGAGTCATGCTGATTTCCCTGCTCCTAAATTAAATTCACATGGAGATTCATGGGCTCCTGCTTATGATCATGGAAGACCCCCTATTTCATCATATAATAAAGGGGACACTTGGGCTCCGAAATCAGTAAGCATTGGTGACCACGGTGGCGCTCCTGCTTATAATAAAGGCGACGGTGGGGTTTCCCCTGCCTACACGAATACTCATGGAGAAGGAATGGCTCCTAAACAAGAGAGTCACGCTGACTTTTTTTCTCCTACGTTAGAAACGCATGGTAATACTGGCGCTCCTGCTTTCAATGGTGGTGATACGCCGGCTCCGAAACTTGAGAGCCATGCTGATTTTCCTGCCCCAAAATTAGAGGGACATGGCGATTTCCCTGCCCCGAAACAAGAGAGCCATGCTGATCTTCCTGCTCCGAAATTAGAGGGACATGGGGATCTTCCTGCTCCGAAATTAGAAGCTCACGGTGAAACTATTTAACACAAACCCCCTAACTATGTAGCTAGGGGGATATTTTTTCATCCTATTGACACCTCATGCATACTTTCTCAACTTTTATTTTAGTACTGTGCATGTGACATCATTTTATTAAGATTCTATAGTCAATTGTGATCCCTTTCCCCCAAAAAACATGGACAACACTATAAAAACACAAGGATTGACAGGTTTTACAAGATTTAAAAATTCAGAATATTATTTATCAAGAGAGAATTCCATATAATTACTTTTTATTGTGTTACCCTTATAGTTACAATTATATAGAAAAATATACAAGGGGGCTAATATGAACATTTCATTAAAGGGACATACGTATACAACAAAACATTTAGAAGCTTGGTACCATGCAATCTTAACGCAAAATGTTAAGGAAGCACAAATTCAGTTTCAAGAAGCTAAAAAAGAACATGAAGAAATGCTTTTGAAAGAAACAGAAACATTTCCACTTTATTACTTATATTACGCATTACTCCAGTTCCGACATACAGCTCTGACAGATGGACTATCAATCACGAAAGATAGTTTTCAAATCATAGAAGACCAAGAAAAACCAGAAGATAAACATTTATCTTATCTATATCATTATTATAAAGCGGTTCATTTTGCAGCAATTAATCATTATCAAGAAGCAGAAGAATATTTCTTAAAAGCACAGGCACTTTTATCCGGACACAGTCAAATTGAACAAGCTGATTTCTATTACCGATACGCTGCTTATCATTGTCACCAACAACAACCAAGTTTTGCGATTGTAAATGCTTCTAAAGCATTAGAATTTTTTGAAACGCAACACGGATGTGAAAGAAATATTTCATCCTGTTTAAGTGTACTTGGTGCTTCTTATGTAGACGTAGGACATTTTGAACAAGCTGAGGAAAGCTATAACAAAGCGTTAGATATTCTCCAAAAATTAAATGAAGAATCATTACAACTGTATGTGCGCGGTAATCTAGGTCATCTATATGCTAGCCAGAATCTTTCTGAAGAAGCGATCCGTCACTTGACACAAGTTGTTGAAAAAATCCCATCTCACTACAAAGCTATATTCTTACTTGCACAAGAACATGAAAAATTAGGACTTATCGACAAAGCAAACCACTACATTAAAATAGGGAAACAACTTATTTCTGAACTTGGTAATGAAGAGCACAAACATCACTTTGCTATATTAGAAGCTTTCACGAATCAAACTGAATTAAACAAAATTGAACCGATTGTTTTAGAAGGAATTGAATACTTCAATAAAGAATCTTTATATATCTATGTTTCTGAGTATCTTGAAAAACTAGCTCTTGCGTTTTATAACAAACAACAACATGAAGAAGCAAGTTTATACTTCTTTAATAGTACAATAGCAAAAAAATCAAATGAAAGAGGGTTAAAGAAATGAAAAAAACAATTGGTAAAATCGCTGTAGGTATTGTATTTACGGGTATTGCTGCATTTGGCTTAAACGCAGGTTTCACAAATCAAGCTGGACATACTCACTTCCCGTCTCCACCAGCTCCTTCTTTTTCTGAGGGCCATACTGGCGGCGCTCCTGCATTAAACATCGGTGACACTGGTGGGGCTCCTAAACAAGAAGGGCATGCACATTTCCCTGCTCCAAAAGTTGAATCTCATGGCAATACTGGCGGCGCTCCTGCTAATTCTGAACATGGTACAGGTATTTAAGTTACCCAACTTGAAATCTATTTTGTTTACCATTTTCATATATTTACAAGGAAACCATTTGATGTAACGAATATTATGTATATACATGATTTCTATTGTGATACACTCTACCCGAGAGAAATTCCCAATACATATGTGGTTTTCAAGTCTAAAAAATACACCTAGTAATTAGGTGTATTTTTATTTTACCTCTCTATCTAATAATTAAAGAATACTCCCCTAAAAATCCCAACAAAAAAACCGAAGAAACTACCTATACCTCAGACACTTAAAGTACCACGAACGTTGCGATTTTTAGTGACACTCCGCATCCAATCTCACTTTCATCCCAAGTGCCTAAAGGCGATAGCTTTCTTGTTCAGGAAAAGCTGTAACCTCTCCATTCATGATGATTTTATTTTTCGGATTGAATACGACCAACTTATAATCATTACAGTTACAGATTGCAGAAAATAGCAACCCTCTTTCTCATGCAATGTTGCATACTGTAATTCTCAAATACAATTCAACACTAAGACTGAATTCTTGAATACCAGCAGGTAAACGGATTGATGATGAAGAAACTAATGTGATGCATCATATTTTTTCAATGCTACAGTTTGTATAATCGTAGTCCATTACATTATGTAGGAGCGGAGTTAACATGTTAATGAAACCAAAAAGATTACAGCCAGGAGATATTGTGGCGACAGTAAGTTCTTCATGGGGAGGTGCTGGTGATTCTAAGCTAAGATGGCGATATGAGCAAGGAGTAAAAAGATTAGAAGACGTCTTCGGTCTTAAGGTTGTCCCAATGCCAAATAGTTTAAAAGGTAGCGAATACCTTTACAACAACCCACAAGCTCGTGCGGAAGATTTAATGACAGCATTTAAAGATACTCGTATTAAAGGAATTATTACGAATATTGGCGGTGAAGATAGCATCCGTTTACTTCCTTATATAGATTTTAATGTTATACGCGAAAATCCGAAAATTTTTATGGGGTACTCTGACGTTACCGTTTCACACTTGTTTTGTCATAAAGCAGGAATTTCCTCTTTTTACGGTCCAGCCATTTTAACTGATTTTGCCGAAAATGTAGAGATGGATCCATATACAGTTGAAATGGTAAATCGGACTCTCTTTTCAAATGAGAATATTGGCGAGATTCAACCCGCTCCTGAATGGACAAGTGAGCGTTTAGAATGGATAGAGGTAAATAAAGATACAAGGCGTACGATGCAACAAAACAATGGCTATGAACTACTTCAAGGCTCTACTACCGTACAAGGACGCTTAATTGGTGGCTGTATAGAAGTATTGGAATTTGCAAAAGGAACGGAACTTTGGCCTGAGAAAAAACATTGGGCGAATAGTATCCTTTTCTTTGAAACCTCTGAAGATCATCCAGAACCAAGTTATATAAAGTATTGGTTACGAAATTACGCAGCGCAAGGCATTCTGCAAAAAGCAAAAGGCATCATTTTTGGTAAACCAAAAGACGAAATGTATTATGAAGAATATAAACACGAAATACTGAAAGTTATGAAAGAACATAACTTAGAAGATTTGCCGATTCTTTATAATTTAAATTTTGGCCATACCGAGCCGAAGTTTATTTTACCTTACGGTGCGATGGCAGAAATTGATTGTGAAAATGGGTCTTTCTCTATTTTAGAGAATGGCGTGGAATAAAGGAAAACTTTAAATAAGTATAGCCATTTTCCTGATCCTACAGAAAAAATAGCGTGTTTTTTCATTTTAGAGAGTATTTTATTTTGGTTAGCTTGATAGCGACATGAAAGGACCCCAATAAATAAAATCACTCCTATGAGATATGACTGTGAATTGATACTTTTTAAAAGTATATAATTGGAGGGAGATTACGTTTATGGAAGTAACATTTACAGTAAGTAAATGGGATGAAAAACTAATCGATGATACTAGAAAAGATTTCCCTATTAATATTGCCCATGTTGAATATGATATTGATGGTGAATTAAAAGGAAAAGCTTTTGTTGAATACTTATTATATTATTTAGACTCAAATATAAATGATGGTCACTTGGCTACTGCTAAAATTTCTGGGTTTTTACACTTTGAAGGAATTTATAAGGGGCAACAAGGGACATTTACAGCTATAGAGCAAGGAATATTTGATAAAGGAAATCTAGATTCCCCAGGAACAATTATTAAAGCTACTGGTAACTTAGAAAATCTGAGAGGGTCCTATACTTATCAGTTTACAGGTCAAACTAGTAAACTGATTTTAGAGTTTGAATTTCAGCAAAATACCCTATAATTTAGTGGAAAGGACATTTCTTGTAATACTAGGAATGTCCTTTTTTTGTTGACGAGCTTATTCAACTATTCTTCTATTAGTTAAGAAAAGAACAGAGTATATTACATAACGTCTTATTATCAGTATTCAGCAATGTGTAAAATTTTAATTATGGGGGGAATTAAAATCTAAGCCCGAGAGACATGGCCCCCACCTATTCATTACTTTTCCTACTTACTAAAGAATAATTCCCGAAAAACTCCCCTTCATAACTTCTTTTTCAAGTTGGTTCCTACATATAAACATCGCAATAATTTTTGTACGATGTTTTTCATCGGGTTCAAACTGTTCAATAGTTACGTCACAACGAATTGTATCACCGCTAAAAACAGGACGTAAAAATTCAAAATCCATCTTGCGAGCTAGTACGTTATAGTCACCGCCAATTTTTGTAGGCAGCGTTGATGTTAACAGCCCTTGTACAACAAATCTCCCCTGCTCATCTGGTGTAACATGATGAACACCTTCATCTTTAGATACTTCTGTAAATAAAACAACATCTTCTTTTGTAAAAGTTCGCTCAAAGGTGATTTTTTCGCCTACTTGCAATTTCATCGATACCCCTCCTCAAAAACAGTCCACAATTAATTAAACTGACGTTCCATTTGTTACAAAAGAAAAACCGAAATTAAAAATCATTTCGGTTTTTCCAAACTGTAGAAGTCTATATTTACTTTAGCGAATGAACAAACAACCCACTGCGCAGTTTCGGTTCAAACCACGTTGATTTTGGCGGCATAACTTCCCCTGCGTCTGCGATTGATAATAAAGCTTCCATTGATGTCGGATATAATGAAAACGCTGCTTTATATTCACCGCTATTTACAAGGCGTTCTAATTCTTCTAATCCGCGGATTCCTCCGACAAAATCAATGCGTGAATCAGATCGTGGATCATGTATTTCAAGTACTTGGCTTAATAAATGATCTTGCAGAATAGATACATCTAAACCTTTAACGAGATCATTCGCATCAAACGTTTCCTCTTTCACAGTGAGCTTATACCACTTCTCGTTTACATACATGCCAAATGATTTTGGTTCATTTGGTTTATACGGAGAACCATTTGCTTCTTCTACATAGAAGTACTGCGTAATTTGCTTTAAAAACTGCTCGACTGATAAACCATTTAAATCTTTCACAACCCGGTTATAGTCCCAAATTGATAATTCATCATGAGGGAATAAAACAGATAGGAAGAAATTGAATTCCTCTTCTCCTGTGTAATTCGGATATTGTTCTCTTCGCATTAGCCCTACTTTTGCAGCTGATGCAGAGCGGTGATGTCCATCTGCAATGTAAAGACTAGGAATATCTTCAAATGCGTTTACTAAATTTGCAATTACTTCTTCATCTGCAATCTTCCACGCAACATGCTCCACACCATCTTCTGCTGTAAATTTATAGATTGGCGCATGTTCTTCTTTCCAGCTTGCAATGAAACGTTTCACCTCTTCTTTTGTACGATACGTTAAAAAGATTGGCCCCGTATTTGCGTCACACACATCTACGTGGCGAATACGATCAAGTTCTTTTTCATGACGCGTTCTTTCATGTTTTTTAATTGTATCATCTTCATACTCGTCAATCGATGTACAAACGACAAGGCCTGACTGTGTTCTTCCTTGCATCGTCAGTTCATAAATGTAAAGCGCTGGCTCCTCATCTTGAACGAACACTTCTTCTTGTATAAATTGCTTTAAATTTTCACCCGCTTTTTCATATACGCGATCATCGTACGGTGAAAGTGCTGGATCTAAATCAATTTCGGCTTTATCAACGTGTAAGAAAGAATATGGATTCCCTTTTACAACTTCTCTTGCTTCTTCACTATTTAATACATCGTAAGGTAAAGCGGCCACTTGCACTGCTTTTTCTTCTACTGGACGGATGGCCCGAAACGGTCGGATTTTTGCCAAGTTTCTCTCTCCTTTACACAATCATTCGAACAGCTACAACACCTGTGATTTTACTTATATTTTCCACAATATTCTCTTTCATTATATCATCAATTCCGTTATCAATATCAATCATTGTGTACGCCCAAGAATGTTTACTACGATTAATCATATCCGCAATATTAATATGATGTTCTGCTAAGCATCCTGTAATTTGTCCTACCATGTTCGGAACGTTTTGATGCATAATTGTAATTCGTTTTTTTCCAATGTACGGAAGCTCTACGTTTGGATAGTTTACTGAATTACGAATATTACCTGTCTCTAAATATTCACGTAATTGACGTGCAGCCATTACTGCACAATTTTCTTCAGATTCAGACGTAGATGCACCGAGGTGAGGCGTTGCTGTTACATTTTTCATCTTTATAACATTTTCATTCGGGAAATCTGTTACGTAATGTGTAATAATATCTTCTTCTAACGCTTTTTGAAGAGCATTTTCATCTACAAGTTCTCCTCTTGAGAAATTGAATAGACGCATTCCTTTTTTCATCGTCTCTATAGCGTGTTCACCAACAATCCCCTTCGTTTGATTCGTAAGTGGAATATGCAGTGTAATATAATCACAAGTTGCAAAAATTTCATCTAAGCTAAACGCTCTTTGTACTTGCGTAGAAAGACGCCATGCTGTTTCAACAGATATATACGGATCGTATCCGACAACGTCCATCCCTAAAGCTAACGCATCGTTCGCAACTAAAGCACCGATTGCGCCAAGACCGATAACACCTAAACGTTTCCCTGCAATTTCTGACCCAACGAATTGCTTCTTCCCAGCTTCAACAAGCTGTGGTACTTCTTCTCCATCCAACTCTTTCGTCCAGCTCACTCCGTTTATAATATTACGGGAAGACATAATAAGGCTTGCGATAATAAGTTCCTTCACTGCATTCGCATTAGCCCCTGGCGTATTAAATACTACAATCCCTTTTTCCGTACAACGCTCAACAGGAATATTATTTACACCGGCACCAGCTCTTGCAATTGCCTTTAAATCCTCTGAAAACTCTTCTTGATGTAAAGAATAGCTGCGAAGTAAAATACCGTCAGGATGACCTACTTTGTCTCCAATTTCATAGCGCTTCCCATCAAAAATTTGCAAACCCTTTTCCGCAATTTGATTTAACGTCTGAACACGAAACATATCCCCATCTCCCTATCTATTTTCAAGCTCAAATTCCTTCATATAAGCTACTAATTGCCCAACACCTTCCACTGGCATCGCATTGTAAATACTTGCACGCATACCACCTACTGAGCGATGTCCCTTTAGCGTAACGAAACCGCGTTCTTTCGCTTTTTGTAAAAACTGATTGTTAAGCTCTTCTGACGGTGTTGTAAACGGAATATTCATAAGTGATCGATACGTAGGGTCAACTGGTGAAGTAAACAATTTAGATTCATCTAAAAAATTGTAAAGAAGTGAAGATTTCATTCTATTTTGTTCTTCAATCGCAGATACCCCGCCTTGTTCTTTCAACCACTCTAGTACAAGTTTCGCCACATAAATACTAAAGGATGGCGGTGTATTATATAGGGAGTTATTTTTACTGTAAGTTTCATAGTTTAACATCGTAGGACAAGCACTATTTGCACTGCCAATTAAATCTCTTTTTATAATTACAATCGTTAAACCCGCTGGCCCTAAATTCTTTTGCGCACCCGCATATATGAGACCAAACTTCGTAACATCATATTGTTCTGATAAAATATTTGAGGACATATCCGCAACGAGCGGCACTCTTTCTAAATGTGGAATATCCACATATTTTGTCCCCTCAATTGTATTGTTCGTTGTAATATGTACATAATCTAGTTCTTCATCATTTGGTAAATCATCCATTTTAGGAATCGTAGTAAACTTCTCTTTTTCAGAAGAAGCAATCACTTGTACTTCTCCTACTTTTCCGGCTTCTTGCAGCGCCTTTTTAGACCATGAACCTGTCAGTACGTACCCAGCTTTTTTATACGTACTCATTAAATTTAACGGTATCATAGAAAATTGTAATGACGCACCGCCCTGTAAAAATAAAACTTCATACTCATCAGGAATGTTCATTAATTCACGAAGTAAGCTACTTGCTTCATCAATAATACTTTGGAAATAAGAAGATCTATGGCTCATTTCCATAACAGACATGCCTGTCCCGTTATAATTTACAAGCTCCTTTTGCACTTTCTCTAAAACTGGCAAAGGGAGTATAGATGGTCCTGCTGAAAAATTATACACTCTCTCCATCACCCAGATAACCTCCCTATTTCTCATTTTTATTATTTTTTAAACTTTCTGAATTATAACCTATATACAATACACGGTCAATTTGTTTTCCGTTATTACGGTGCAAGACGCAATGGAATCGCTTGCATGTGCACCCTGCTTTTTATAAACATACAAAAAAGTGTTAAGTACATAATCGTACTTAACACTCTAGTAATTAAGTATAATAGCTACTTACTCGTAAAGAACCGATCGAAAATTTGATAAATAGCTGAAAGACCAAAGAGCCAATAAATAGTATCCACAAGCGCCGGCATAGAACCAAACCATTTCTCAACTACATTATAATCTAACGCCACAAACAACCAATTCAAACCGCCAAGAATCACCAAAATTACTGTAAGGTATGACAAAAATTTCATTATGATTGCCCCCTAGGTGATAAGATGGTGAAAGGCCTTTCACTAAAATATATGTAATAGATTCTAAAACTTACCTATTTTATAAAATTTATTTTCGATACCAGCCATTAATAACTGTCTCTGCTTCTTTACTATGTATTTGATATGAATGATTACTATCATTAGATCCGATAAACCAAATTGAAAAACCTTTAAAATATGGCTTCGCTTCTAATACATCTCGGTAAGCACGCCACCCGTTAAGTTGTACATCTTTCGAAAACACATTCGTAACATCTGGGTTCCACGGGCTTTGTAGTCCAAGTTCACGTGCTGGCACATTAAATCCACCAAAATAAACTGGCTTTCCAGTTGTTTTATGTAATGTCTCAAGTTGCTGAACGACATTTTGGCCACGATTGTATACTGTCGTCGCAAATAAGCTTTGTTTTACTTCTTCGTATGATGGATTTCTTTTTCCTGAAACTTCAAACCAACTATCAATACTTACAATGTCCACCTTTTTTAAATACGGGCGATTTATTTTCTCTTTAAATTCCGCCTCAAAAGAAGGATCCCAACTTGCAGTTAACCACCAGTTCATTTGATACAAAACATTTCCTTTATACTGCTGGCGAACAAAATTAATCGTATCATTCCAATATCCTTCTGCATATTCCATATTCACGAAATTAGAAGCGATTTTCAGCCCATAAATATTGTACTTACTTGTAATGGAATTAAAAATATCTTGTAAAACAACCGTTTTCCAATTCCAGAAGAAATCGTTAATATTACTAGGGTTCCACTCTGTTTCTCCAATATTTCCTTGCTGAATAAACGGAAACGGCTCCAATATAACTTGTATATTACGCTTTAATAATTCTTGAATTAAAATAATAGCTTGTTTCTTTTGCGCCTGATTAATTACCATATTAGCCGAATTCACATCCGAAATATCTACTTGAATAGGTACATTCACCGTATTTAAATTCAAGCGCTCTACATCTGCTAACACTTTCGCTACATTGCCTACTTCCCATACCGTTACGTTTCCTGATTTTATTTTTCCAGATTGAACAGTATTTACATCCGCCTGTATATTTCCCTGGAAACAAAAAGAAAACAACATGATACACACTCCTAAAAAACTTATTAAACTCTTATTTTTTTTCATAACTTTCCCCCATAATTTTTGGTTTTCTTGATTATTTTATACAATATTTCACATATATTCCAGAAAAAATTAAATACATTTCCATTAATAAAAGTGGTATCCATATAATCCCCCTAAAAATAGTAAGGTAAATAAAAAAAGAGACCCCTACTTAAAGTAAGAGTCTCTTCTAACATTATCGCGGCTGTAAATTTAACACTTTCCCCTCTATTCCATCCGTATTCAGTGTAGTCGTATGATACTCACCATTTACCCAATCATCTATTTGATCATGATACCAATCGCTTCTAAAGTTTCCTGATTGTCCTGGCCCTACGATATGATAACCGTTTGACATATCTTTAGTATCAATCACGAATCGCCAAGAAGCTCCGTGATTTACAATACCGTTATCTCCATAACTCGCAGCTTGAACGGTAACTTGGCTTCCGCCAATTGGAACTGGTTTCTCACGATTAAATGCAAGTAATGCTAACATACTAGATGATCTCGAAATTGGATGTGTAAAAGCAAGTTGATGGTAATCGCCCCACTTCCACTCCGCAACATCGGGCCCATATTCCTTCTGTAATTTTTTCATTACATTCTCGTACGATGTATGCACAACTTTCGTGAACCCTCCGTACTTCGTAAACCAAGCGCTATTTTCTCCTGCTACTTCTTTTCGAATCAATTCATCAACAACTTGTGACTTCCCTTCAAATAACTCCATCACATCTTTCGGTATTTCTTTTGAAAATAAAGTATTCGAAATCTCTTTCATTAACAAATGGAATATTAATGGTGCCGCTTCATCTTTACTATCGTAAAAATTCCACTTTGTTAATTGTTTTACGCCTTCTTTCTCTACTTCATTTAAAGATGCTTTATTTAACTCTTTTAAAAATATAGGAGCAAATTCTTTCCCATATAAATTTTTTTGATCCATCTGTAACTCTTCTAAATCTTTCACCGTATACTTTTCCTTCTCTTGCAAAAACTCTTGAATACGCATTTGCCTATATGGCTGCGCCCACGTATTACTAATATGGTACGGATAATTATCATCAACAATTTTATTATTTGCAGTTGAAATAAACCCTTGTTTTGGATTTATTACTTTCGGTAGCTGATCAAACGGAATATACCCTTCCCATTCATATTCGTCTGTCCACCCCGGAACTGGCAAACTACCATCGCCTTTTTTACGTATTGGTATATTTCCATTCGCTTTGTAAGCAATGGTTCCGTCATTTGATGCAAACACAAAGTTTTGAGTTGGTGTATGAAAATCTTGAAGAGCAGTTTCAAACTCATTCCAGTCTTTCGCTTTATTCATATTTAATACAGCCTTTAATTCAGCTGATGGCTCTAAAGCAGTCCATTTCAAAGCGAATACTGTTTTCGTTTTCTCTTTCCCTTTATCTGCAAACTCTGAAATGACTGGACCATGCCTCGTAACCGTCACGTTATACGGAATTGTTTTCCCGCCTTTTACTTTAATAGATTCATCAACAACTGTAGCTTTTTCCCATTTATCGTTATACAGAAATTCATTTTCATTAGTAGGATTTCTCTTTTCAATATATAAATCTTGCACATCAGGACCTGTATTCGTAACGCCCCATGCTATTTTGTCATTGTGGCCTAATATAACACCTGGCACTCCCGCGAAAATAACGCCACTCACATGTAAGTCTTTCATTTCAAGTTTCGATTGATACCATATGGAAGGTGTCGCAAGAGATAAATGAGGATCATCCGCTAAAATCGGCTTACCAGATACACTCTTTTCACCACTCACAACCCAGTTATTACTACCGTTAAACTCTGGTGGAATAACTGTCTTTGAAAAACTTTGTGCTACGTCCACATTTGTATTTTTCAATTCAGCTAGCAATCTAGGTGCATCTTTCGGATATGTAGGAAATAACTCATTTGCTTGCTCTTTCGAAAGATTTTTCAGCGCCCAATATCGAAACGCCTGTCCGTGCCAATGTCCTCCTAAATCAAACGCCATATACTTTCCAATCGTCAAAGAATCCACGATTGACCATTCAGCAGGCTCATAGCCTAATAAAGTAAACTCAACCGGCAATCTCTTTTCCTCTTTTGCCTCACGTATAAAAGCGTTCACTCCATCAGCAAATGACTGCAGGGCATATTTCGCTTCTCCGTCATATTGACTAACAGACGCTTTTGCTGCTCGCCGTAAACCGAGCGTTCGAAACAACTTATCTCGATCAACAGCTGCTTCTCCAACAACTTCACTTAACATTCCAGAAGCTTGCCTTCTACTTAAATCCATTTGGAACAAACGATCTTGCGCTTGTACATACCCTTGCGAGAAATATAAATCATGCGCATTTTCTGCTTTAATATGCGGTACACCTTTACCATCCCGCTTCACCGTAACAGCATGTTGTATATCCTCTAGCTTTATCGTTCCATCTATCTTTGGCATAGATCTCAGCGTATATATGTTCAAAAAAATCATAGCGCAAATAAACAAAAAAAGAACGATACTACTAGACCAAATAAAAATTCTTTTTCCCCTATTTCGTTTCTTTTTTATGACGACTTCCATACAATCCCTCCTCTCTCAATCTATTCGCTTCTATTATGAAAGAACCTTTTAGAAAAGAAGAAATCATTACTTGCTCATGCTATGGATCATACAAACTGAATACTTCTCTCTTACGCACTATTTCCTTTCCTTTATTAAAGCTTACTCGTCCTTTCTTACACCAATTCCTCAAAATCCCCTTCACATAAGCAAGTGTCCCCTTATTATTTTCAAACGCAATTTTAAGTGCCTCTAGTACTTTATCTCCTGAATCTCTTTGCATCCATTCCTTTAATTCCTTCGCGATATATGGAGATAGACTACTAATGTTTTGTTCGTAAAATTTATAAACTTCACTATGCGGAGTGGCATCCTCTACTCTTTCTACCTCTTCCTTCTCTTGAATAATTACTTGTTGTGAATTACTATCAACCTCTTCCTCTGGCATACCAAAATACTGAAGTAATAATGGAATCTTGCATTCTTCTTCAAGACATTTACGTAAAAACTTATGTAGGAACTCTTTACTTTTCACCATTTTCAGCTCACGTAATACACATTTCTCTATGTTCGTATTAAAAATAGGATTATAGTGTAACCAATTTATAATGAATAACTCTTTCGTTTCCGCATCATATAAAATCTTCCCGTATTCCACAAACCGGTTCAATAACTTCTCAACAGTCTCCATACTGTAACCAGTTTCAAGCTCTGCCAAACGCTTCGGTAATATGTAAATACCACATTGCTTCGTTTTCGTACCAGTTAACAAATATATGTAAAAATAACGCTCTTCTGGCGTTAAATCTAATATGAATTCATCTTGCCAAAAGTTCACCTGCACATTACGGTACACCGCCATCAGTTTTCCTCCCGCCCTTTACTAGTAAAAAGGAAAATTCCAATCCTTCAATATAAATATAGGAATGAGGTAACGGTTTTGGCATTCGAGTTCCAAATTTTTTTACTACTACTACGCCGGTTTTATTTTTTCGCGCTTGTTTTGTTCTTGTAGTTGTTTTTGTTTTGTTTTTTCTTAGTGATTTATTACTTGGTAGGTGCTTATAAGGGACTTCGAAGGGGCTTATATAGTGTTTTCATTCCCCTCTTATCTGATGTCTAATTACAAATGTCTCCAACAATCTTCATATATTGCAGACAACCATTATGATTCACCTGCTCATATTTACACAAAAATAAAAAGCACTTGTTGCCTTCGTAGACAATTCAGTGCTTAAAGTTAAAAGCTTATAAATAAAAGTGTCTATAATCGACATAGTTGATTGAAATACAATTCTGTTACATTTATTTTAGTAACGATAATATGATACATACCGAATTATCTACAACTGAACGTTCTGGGCGAGATTTCATTAACACCGTTAATCCAATTAATGAAGTAACTAGCGTTTGTGCCAATGCTTTAGCATTCACATCACTTTGCAGTTCTCCAGACTGAATTCCTTTAGTAATTAATTCTTGAAATATAACTGAAAGATACATTTGATGTTCTCTAGTCAGCACTTCAAATTTTTCATTATGAGGAGCAAATTCCACCATTGTGTTAATACAAAAACAGCCTTTATTTGATTCTTTTTTATATCCCTCTTCCACCATATTTTCAAAAAATATACGAATGGCCTCTTTTACAGATTGTTCTTTTTGAAGTTTTGTTCGAATGCTAGCTGCGTGTATATTCGTGTATCTCCGTAATGCAGCTTCAAATAGCCCTTCTTTATCACCAAATGCCGCATATAAACTCGGTCTTTGTATTTCCATTTTAGCAGTTAGATCACTTAATGAAGTAGCAGCGTATCCTTTCTCCCAAAAAAGTTGCATAGCAGCATCCAAAGCTTTTTCTTTATCAAATTCACGTAGTCGAGCCATTTAATCCCTCCTCTTTTTTCACCTGTTTTCTAAATTATAAATCACGTTTTTATGTACTAATCAGTATATTATATATCGTATTAAATTATAAATGATATGTCAAAAGAAACTGAATTTAATTTACAATTCACTTGACATAGCAACTTATCCCTGATTATATTTGACTTACGAAATAACATACCGTTCGGTACATTATTTTAATAACAAAAGGAGATGATATTATGGATACTAAAGAAAAAATGACAGCTGCTCTTACACAGAATAATGATCAGTTCCAATCACCTATCAATACAATCATGCCCCGCTATATAACTCTATTATTTTCAATAGCTTGCGGGATGGCTGTGGCGAATATATACTTCGCTCATCCTCTACTTGATTCTTTATCAAATGCGTTTAAGATCAACCATTCAACTATTGGTGTCGTTATTACGATTACTCAAGTTTGTTATGCACTCGGATTACTTTTATTAGTTCCACTTGGTGATTTGTTAAACCAAAAAAGACTTATCATTGTTCAAATGCTTTTATCCGTTTTCGCTTTAATTGTGGTCGGAGTCGCTCCTTCAAGTACCGTACTTTTTATAGGTATGGCCTTAGTCGGAATTCTTGCGACTGTTACGCAGACACTCGTCGCATACGCATCCATTTTAGCTAACCCAAAAGACCGTGGGCGAATAGTAGGTTTCGTCACGAGTGGTGTCGTAATAGGAATTCTACTTGCACGTACATTTGCCGGAACATTAACAGATCTAGCGGGATGGCGTTCCGTTTATCTTACCTCTGCTGTACTTATGCTCTTCGTAATTGGTTTGTTATATCGTAATTTACCTAGTCTTGAACATAAAAAAACAGCTATGACCTATCGTAAATTATTACGTTCTGTTCTCTTATTATTTGTAGAAGAAAGGATCTTACGTATTCGCGGAATATTAGCATTGCTTATTTTTACTTCATTCAGTATTTTATGGACTTCATTAGTTTTACCTCTAAGTGTTGCACCATATAATCTATCACATACAGCTATCGGAGCATTTGGTCTTGCTGGAGTTGCTGGTGCATTAGCTGCCACTAAAGCCGGACAACTTGCTGATCGCGGATTCGGAGAGAGAACTACTGGCATAGCCTTATCCTTATTATTACTTTCATGGCTCCTAATTAAATTAATGAACCATTCTCTATTCCTACTAGTTATCGGTGTTATCCTTTTAGATTTAGCTGTGCAAGCTGTACATGTCACCAATCAAAGTATACTTTTCACAGTGCGTCCAGAAGCGAGAAGTCGCCTCACTGCCAGTTACATGATTTTTTATTCTATCGGCAGTGCAACAGGTGCAATTCTTTCCACAAACATTTATGCAAGCTACGGATGGAACGGAGTTTGTATATTAGGTGCATCCGTTAGTGCTTGTGCTCTTTTATTTTGGGCAATGACCTTACGACGATCATCACAACTAAAAGAAGACTAATTCATAAGTATATTTTTTAATATGTGTTTTTCTACAAGACTATAGAATACCCTTTACTTTTTAAAATAAATCAACGGCATTTTCATATAAAAAATGCCGTTGATTCCAAACTTTTATGTATGTGATTCGCCATTTCATGATAATAGATCATATACTAGCGAAATACATCTATTACAAATTACCTTTAACTTGTCCGACAATCTCATTTATCGTATTTCGATCAAACTTATCACTAATTTCGTATGGCTTACGATCTCCTACTAATTGTACCCCTACGATGTCTTTGCGGTCCTTACCATATTGCACTTCAATAATAGATCCGTGCTCTATTTGTTTCCAAATGTAACCTGCTTCATCTTTATTATCTAAAATAATACAGTCCTCAATATTTTCATCGATCCCAATTAACTTGTTATCATCCATATACCCAACCTCGTATTGTAGACGTTCTTTCGCTTTTCCGCTTACTAATATACCTTTGCTACCATATGAGTAATCCGTATAATCCTTTTTCTCCGCTTGTACCGCTTTCGGCTCTTTTGCTTCAGTTTTTTCAGCAGTTCCACAACCCGCAATAAGACCGATTGGCATAACTGCAGTTACTACTACTCTAGTAAATTTCTTTATCATTTGTAACCAACCTCACATGCTTAAGTTTAAATTTCATTTATTACCTTATTAAACAATAACATGATACTAAGTAGACAGAACCAAAGATAACCTATTATTTACATAATCACACTTTAATTAAGGACTATGCCATTTAAACCTAGTCCCTACATAACTTTAACTTTGCTTCACATACTTAATTGTATTGAATGACGTCTCATTAAATAATCGCAAGTTTTTCCCATCATAATCTTGAACTTTATATGTTATTTTCTTTTTTTGAATTGTATCTTCTACACCGTCTACTAAACGTTTATTGAGATGTAAATAGATTGTAAAAGCTTCCTTATCATATTCCCAAGTTCCTTCAATATAATTCTTTTTATTTGGATACTCACCTTTACCATACGTTTCAAATGTCTTATCACCTTTTAGAATGAGTGACATAATGAAACCGTCTGCTCCTTTGAATCCCCAATTACCGATTAATTCCGTACCATCTTTCACATTCTTCATAACGTTATCCGTATTAATTCCAGCTTTCTTATCTAACTCTTTCAAATCTTTCACAGATACTGTACCGTCACTGATTTTAATATCCCCTTCAAGATCTTTGAATGCCTTAAGCCAGTAAATATCTCCTTCTTTCACTAACTTTTCGGATTTTTCGATTAACTCTTTATCAGTTTTATCGCCTTTTTCTCTTTTTTCTTTTCGGGTGAATACTTCATTTATTAAAGAAAAAGAATCTCTAAAATAACCAATTGCTTTTTCAAAATCCTTTTGTTGATTTACATACTCTGCAGGGGGATCTATCGACTCGAATTTATCTAACATTTTATTTAATTCTTTCACACTATCTACTACATCTGATTTCTTTTTCTTACCGTCAAAAACCTCTCTTGTAATATTGTTATGCTCCGCAAACAACTTATCAAACTCTACCCCTAATGTATACACTTTATTCGGATAGTCTTCCTTTGAAACCTTTTCTTTCTTACTATTAGACTTCGATTCTTTTACTTTAGACTCTTCCGTTTTCTCCTGTTTAGAAGTGTTCGTTTTCTCAGACACTCCACAACCAAATAACAACATGACCGGAACTGCTACCCCTAGTAGTTTCTTTACATTCATGACTAATTTCCCCTTTTACTTCAATCGATTATTCTTACTATACCCAGCCTCTTTTTTTATCTTGTAATTAAAGTTACAATCGCAATAACTCCTAGAATCGGTCCCCAATATTCCATTTTTATAAAAAATAGTGAGTGTTTTTTGTTAAACATAACTTTTTCACCAGTTTCAGCATCTATATAAACTTTCCCATCTGGTTTATTAATATATTTACCCAAATACCAAGACATAACCCCTGATATAATAAACATTACCGCCATTGGCCAACTATGGTCTTGAAAATATGTAGTATCTCCTGTTATAGATTCAAAGATAACATTACCCAAAAGAGTATTAATAATTACAATAATTGCGACTAAAAAACCCCAACCAGACCAAATAATCATTTATTTCTCCTCCTAAAGCGTACAACTTGTACCTTATGTTAATTTGAACTGCAAACAAAAACATTAAAAAAACCGAATATTCAGACGCAAACTATTATATTTATCCTACATTCGATTCTAACTTTAATGTTCTAAATGCAAATGAACCAGATATAATTTGTAAAATTGTCGGAATAAGTAAAAAGAATAATGACATAAATAACATAACTATAGGAATCGCAATCATACAAACTCCATAAACTTTATTATTAACCTTGTTTACTAAACACGATAAAATAAGCAACCCTATTTGAACCGTTAAAATAATAGAGTAATAAGCTAAAAGTTCGTAATCAAAACCTTCCATACTATTAAACGCTACAACTATTAATAGTATGGAAATAATAATTCCCAAAATGCCACCAATTAAACCTAATACGAATTCAGGCGTTCTTTTCAATTCGCTCCCCCCTTTTATGAGCCACTAACAACTTGTATATTTTTCCCATTCACCATCATACCAAATATTTATTGGAAAAACTATACATACTTTTCATTCTTCCTTACCTTACAGTGACCTTCTTACCATTATAGATAGCTTGTTGCAGTTACAAAATCAAAGCCTTCAAAATTACTAACCGAATTGTCATACTGAAAATTATAAATTAAAACGATAGAATTATAGGATTTATTTAATTTAACTACTTCGTTAATTCGAGATAATATTTTATCATCATATGAACATCCCGTTAATAACATAGAAATGTCTTCACTTGCTTCTTCTAACACTTCCTTTTCAATAAAATCCTCATCTACATCAATCATATCTATATTAAAATCAACAAAAAATCTTGCTGGTATAGCGTCTCCTTCTTCATCATACGTAATATCCATATATGTATCCAATTGATCTTGCGTTTTCATGTTACCCAACCATATTGAAACCATTCCATGTACTTCCATTAATAGCGTCCTCCATTATGAATATATATTCTCATTCAACTTACGCTTTACATACTCTGCAATTTCCATCTCCCCTCTTTCAACAGCAAACATATAAGCGTCCATTTCTTTCATATTATTACCAGAATATTTTATCGTTATATCTATCCCATTCATAATTAGCAATTTAACAATCTCAAAATGCCCACTATATATGGCAGCAAACAGAGGATTTCGATCCGGTTCACTAGTATCCATTTCAACTTGATGTTTAATAAAGTACTCTGCAATATGTAAATGCCCTTTCGTAGCTGCTCTTTCAAGTGCATTTGTAGAAAAAGACCCACACTTTGCATGAATATCTATCCCTGAATGGATTAAATATTCTATTATTTCTAAATTCCCATAGGCCGCCGCTACATGTAACCACGTACCAAATGGTGTGACATACGATAACATTTCTGGATTTTTGCCAAGCAAATCTCTTAACGTGTCCAATTGACCACTTTTTACAGACTCTCTAATCCTTTTCGCAAATTGAATCTTATCCATATTTTTACCGCCCACTTTTTTCTATATTATACCACCTTCTCAATAAGCTCTGTTTTCATTTACAATAAAATACAATTTATTGTATTCAAAAATCAAACCAAGTTTCGATGCCTTTAGAAAGTAGACATACCTCTTGAATACAATTAGTATTAACATAAGAAATATGAAAGACTTAAAAAGGCTTTTACATGAAGGAAGGAAGTGCACAGCTATGGATTTTAAAACAGTTATGCAAGAACTTGAGGCTCTAGGTAAGGAAAGAACGAAAAAAATATACATATCTAACGGTGCGCACGAACCAGTTTTTGGCGTAGCTACAGGTGCCATGAAACCAATCGCTAAAAAAATAAAATTAAATCAAGAATTAGCTGAAGAACTTTATGCCACAGGCAACTACGATGCTATGTATTTTGCAGGCATTATTGCCGACCCAAAAGCTATGAGTGAATCGGATTTTAACCGTTGGATAGATGGGGCTTATTTTTATATGCTATCTGATTATGTTGTAGCAGTAACTTTATCGGAGTCAAATATTGCACAAGACGTTGCTGATCAATGGATTGCGAGTGGGGACGAGCTTAAAATGTCTGCCGGCTGGAGTTGCTACTGTTGGCTTTTAGGAAATCGCAAAGACAATGAATTTTCCGAAAGTAAAATTTCCAATATGCTTGAAATGGTGAAAGATACAATTCATCATTCGCCAGAACGAACAAAATCCGCTATGAATAATTTCCTAAACACGGTAGCAATTTCATATGTACCACTACACGAAAAAGCAGTCGAAATTGCAAAAGAAGTTGGTATAGTTGAAATCAAACGTGATAATAAAAAAAGCAGTTTGCTTAATGCTACAGAGAGTATTCAGAAAGAACTTGATAGAGGAAGAATGGGTTTCAAACGTAAGTATGTAAGATGTTAAAAAGATTCATACCTGGGTGTCAATTCGAGAAATATTGACACCTTTTTCATTCAGGTTATATATCCCCTCATTTACTTTTAACTTATATTAAAAAATAATATCCTGATAACCTACTTCCATTACCTTTTCATTTAATAAACGAACTCCTACACCATTTTCTATATCCCACGTACAATTAAATGTAATTCCAACCTCTCGTCCTTCCGTAATATCTGCATACGGAACAACAATACCCTCTAAACCGATCATCTCTAGTATTTGATCAGTTGTTTCAACTAATGGATAATTTTCTCGCACTCCAATATCATATCCTAATTCACATCGCCTTTGTTTGTAATAATCTAATATAGACTGTAGTAAACTTATTTGTACCTCTTCCCAATTTTTTATTAATGATTGATACGCTACATACTGCCCTTCATCAAACCTCCCATCTTCTTCACCATCTATCATCAAATCAATCTCAGTTACATTACCTATAAAAGTTATAGGCATACACTTAGCCCAAGCATAATTATATTCAATCTCTCCAAAAACTGAATCATTCACTCTCATTTATCCGTCATTCCTCTCGCACTTATTACTAAGGTGTCCCTGCTTATTGTTAACTTCCATCAACACTTAACATTTGAAATACTCTTTCAAAAACACATAAAATGTTGGCCAACTCTCCTTTAATTCTCCATTTAAAAGTAATTCATCTCCACCTTCAAAATTTACTGAGTAAACCATTTCCTTCTACTCCTATAGGAATCGTATATAGTCTCTTAATAACTCGTGATTAAGTCTTCACCCTCATATCTAGGGTCTTTCTCCACTTTACCATCTTTTGTTTTAATGACTTTTAGTCTACCTAACCACTCTGCTCCGTTATATGTCTCTTCACTTACCCATACATTATGCTTTTTACCGTCTACCTCAACTACTAATGTTGGGTGTGTAAATATGAATTCCTCCTCTACATGCCTACCTACAATTTCTGCATGTAATGATGTACCTTCTTCAACTAGTTTACTATTCTGATACCCCTCGATAATAGATAATCCGATAAATACAAAGAATATCAGCCCAAATACGATTACCTTCTTCTTTGTACTCCATTTATTCTTTGCTTTCAATTCCTTTTGTCTTGCTTCTCTTTCTTCGCGTTCATCCAAACTCTCATTTAAAGCGTCTTCCCATGCCTTAATTTCTGCTTCGATTTCCGCTTCGACTCTTGCTAATTTTTCTAGTTGTTCATCGGTTGCTACCATCTCATATGAGTTATCTCCAACCACACGAATTTCAGCACCATTTTCTTTTACTTTTCGCAAGTCTTTTTCTGTACAATCAAACTCTCGAATAATTCCCCCTTGTGTGTTTACAAGTCTAACGTAAATGTTTTTTTTCTCCCTCTTCTTAAACATCTGAATTTCCCCCTTATTCGTTTCCTATCATAGATAACCCTATTGCAATTAAGAGAAAGAAAACGATAATAAGGAAAGTCTTCCCTTTGCTTACTTGTGTTGTACAACCTTCCAAGACAGCCCATATAAGAATTGGAAAAAGAAGAATACCTAGGAGAATATCGACCAACTTGTTGCTACTCTTCTTTAGTGGTTTTTCTTCTTCTACTATCGGTTTTATCCGAACAGCTTCTTTTCTTATTTGTTTCGGTTTCTTTTTCTTGCGTCTATGATTCACCCAACATACCCCTTTTAGAATAACTTTTTACAACTATAAAAATACCGAAACATCCCCTTTTCACTTCCAATTATTCATATAAGCTCTCAATTTCCATACACCAAAAAGAACCCTTTTCCATACAATTATCATCAATTTTTTTCAATTCTTCCTTCAACCAACTTATTGTACACTCTGGTATATTATTATCGATGAAGGCATCCTCACCATTTATCTCTACTGCCTTATCAATCATTTTTGAATATACTAATAAACATGCTGCAAATTGTTGTATAGAAGAATTCATAAACACTTCTTTATACGCATCACTATTATTTAGAAATACTATTTTTTCTTGTTTTTCAATTATACAAATTGGATCTCCAGAACTTGTTGTTCCTAAATATCAATATTTTCGAAACTCTTCTGGCATTTGAAATACATTTATAATAGACCTTACGAAAGACTGAGATGAAGTAAATTCTAAATATGGTGGCGGTGTTTCCGGTAAGCCTCCTATAGACAAAAATCGTTTCACTTCAGCTGAAAAGTTTTTATTTATTAATTCTTTTTCAGGAAATGTAATGAGTGGGCCATCTTTATTAACATCCCATTTCTCTCGAAACTCCTCTGGTAGTATCATTTTTTCACCTTCTTGATGTGTTTATATCTTTTAAGATTTAATTGGGTTACTAAATGTATTTTTATTTTTTCAACATTAAAAATACCATCTAGTATTATCTACACTTATTCACTAAAACTCCCTAGTTCCTCTGTCCAAAAACATCCTTCCGTTAAAGCAGCTGCATCAATTTTTCGAAGTGCACTAGAAATCCACTCCACCAAACCTTTAGGTATATTTTTTTCAATATAAGCCTTTCTTCCATTGGCAGCCTTTACTTCTCTTATAAATTCCACATAGACAAGTAAAGATTCTGCAAACTTCTCTATCGTACTATTTATAAGAACGACTTTATTTTTATTGTCATAATCTATATATACGAGTTGTGATTTAGATTCATCAATACAGATTGGATTTCCACTATCAGTAAATCCAAAGTATATAAACTTATCATACATCGTACCTAATTCATTTTGTATCTCGCTCAACCTTATCCCGCCACCGTTATCTGCAGATTCAAATGTAAGAAATGGAGGAGCAGACTCGGGAAAACCTGCTTTAATTAAGAAGTCTTTCGTTTCTTTCGAGAAGGAAAACGAGTGAATGATTTTTTCATTATAATGAATTAAACCGTATATTTCTTCATTCCAATTCACTAAAAAATCTTGTGGTGAGATCATTTTATCCTCCTGCATATCATATTATTATCTCTGCTCCATTTTTAAATTACTTATCAACTCAACTAGGGAATTAGAAAGAAACTCCTTTTCTTCTGTTTCAAAGTTTTCTATTAATACTTCTCCTGTTTCATTATCAAAAATAATAGCCTTATCTTCCGAAGAGATAAATCCTATCTGTATATACCTAAATTCTCTCCCTTCACTCTCCTCATACCGTTTCATTATTTGAATAAATTCTACTATAGATTAATAGGATTTCATTTCCTACTGAATTATTAATAATTGAAAAATAATTGGATTTCATATCCCACCTTAATACTAATAATAAAGTTATATAGCGATTCTTATTACTTTTCCACTACAAATCTCTTCAATCGATCCTGCCTTATTTACACGTATTCTCTCGATTAAAGTCAAATGCTGCTTCAACGCCATTTTTCATTAATTTTTGTAATAATACATCAAGTCCATCTGTGTAATAACAATGGATTTCTTCTTTATATAATGGTAATAATGTATGGAAGTATACCGGCCAGTCACCCTCTATTCTTTTACCATCTTCACGAAATTCCATTTTGAATGCCCCTGAACACTGTGGAATTGGTGGCACAATCATTACACCAGAAAATTCCGTCTCTTTACTATATGGATGAATTGACGCATTGTAATCTCCCTTGCCTTCATCTAATTGATTCGGAAATATAAGCCATTGCCCTAATCCATATTCCCTTGTCATTTCTCCAAATTCTTGTAAAAGACGTAAAGGCCAACTGTATTTCGAACTCACCAAAGCGGATACTGATACATCCCAATCCTTCGGTAGATGCATGACAAGCTCTGCATAACCACTATCTACACTCGATGGAGCTGGCATACGGAAATAGCTATTTCGATACGTTACTACTGTATGACAATCAACCATTTTATTTGGTCCAACATCATATAATTCTACATCGGTAATCATTTTTGTATTTGCTTCTATATGATTCGTAATCATTCCATAATGCAGCTGAATATGTGACTTAAAATCTTCTATTGACGTTGGACGTATCATTGGATTATTTTCTATTTTTTGTTCATCATTTTTCTCATCAGATTCCCATACTAATTCAAACTCAAATCCTTTTAGTTCACTTTTTGCAACTCTCTCTTTAAATTCGTTTGATACGAAAGTTTGTACAGATACAATCGGAAAATCCCCATATTTATGCTTTGTATTCAATGCACAAAAAATATGCTCCCCCCTAATTTTCTCTGTAATAAAAGCAAATTTATCAAATCCACCAAAATCATCAGGGTCCGCATTCTCATAATCAATACAATCTAATACATTTAATACATTTATTGCATAACATTCATATCGTTCATGAACAAGTGGAAGAATTTCAACTTTCCTTTTAATTAAATCAAATACTACTTCTATCGCTTTTTTTGTAAAAACAAGTGGTATTTCACTTAATAAATCTGATGGTTCCCCCTCATTTAAAAGTTTCATTTGCAATGGATTCCACGTATTAATTACTGATTGACCTTGAAAATAGTTATTAAAAATTTCTTGTCCTTCTTCATTCTCACACTCTAATTGATCATACTGTGAATTAATTTTCCATATTTTCATTATACTCCGCCTTTTACTCTATATAAAATACACATTTTCCCTGCCAACAACAATTTCTCATCTATTTTATCCTTTAATGCTTTTTATCGCCCACTGCTTATATGTATTTTTCATCCCACTATCTTCTTTACTATTTCCTTTTTACGATTTAACTTCTTCTAATCATGTAACTTATTTAAAAACTCCGTAAAATGATTAGCCACAAAAAATACATTTTCTCTCGCTACTTCCTCTGCTTCCTTAACCGTAATCCCTTCGCTTTCCATCAATGTTTCCTTTTCCCATGCCCCCTCATGTTCCCAAAAGACGACAATTGGATCTTCTTCATGATTTTTATAATCAAAGCAAATTAAATTTCCTGCTGGGTCAAACGCAAAAGGAAATAATTCTTTAGGTAATATATTAATAAAATCACTATATACATCAACTATATATTCATCACTATTTTCATTAAAAGATAATAAAGTACCAAAAATTCTTTCGTGATTATTCACATTAAATAATTCTGGCTCTACATTGGCACCATTATTTACAGCTACACATTTTATATAATCAATTGGAAATTTAAAGCCTATTTTATTACTAATCTCTCTTACAAGATCTTCATTTACAGCTTCATCAGCAAATTGCCATTCTACTTTTCTCACCAAGTTCCATCACCCCATGGTTATTTACTCTTAAATAATTTTACAAACTGCCCAATATGTTATCAAATAACATATTGTAATTTTTATATCAATGGATTATCTTCTCGTTTAGAGCATCGGTTGATGAATGCTAATTCCTCTTTTGTCGGTGCAACTTTTTTTCTAATTACATCCCCATGTTTATCCCATTCTGTATAATGTAAACAAATACCAAACTTAAATTCTCCTTCATATTTGAGTACTTCGCATTCATACCAAATTTTCCGTATCCCTCTTGTCTGTCCTTTTATCATGAAATTCGTAGTTTTCACTTTTCCGCTCTGATAAAACTTAACATAATCCCCTTCTTTAAAACCATCTTTATAGTAACAATAATACGCTAGGTTGCCATTTTCATATAACTCATATGCTAAACCAGTAAAAGGTTTCCCATTCTTATCTTCTGGCTTATCTAGCACTTCATCACTGGATGAGGTAAACCAAAGTTCCTCATCAAAATTTATTCCATGCTCTAATACGTATTTTTTACTTAGTACATCCATCATATTCTCCAATTTTATTCACCCCTAAACAACAATTAAAGCTTTCCGTTATAGTAAAAATCACTCCTTAACAGGGGGCCATAGAATGTTTTATATTCATCACATGTATCGTTTTCTTATACGACTACATGTCCATAAAAATACTTTTTACCAATCTTCCATTCTTTCTTTGTTAGAACATCAATATATGACATCAACTCTCTATTTTTTTCATTTGTTATTATCGTATCGTATTGAATAGGACATTTGATTCCACTCCAAATTGATAAAATGGAAGGTATAGTAACAACATTATAAGTAGTTCTATCTCTTAAAGAACTCATAACTTCCGAAACTAACTCCTTTGCCAAATCTCCAGGAAAAGATAGTCTATTACGATAATAATATTCTTGCGTATCGTTATTTTCGATAAAAACAGAATAAGCTTCATTAAATTCTTCTAACGGTACTTCATAATACTCGTCCTCAATTCCAAGCATCCATGAAAGTTCATTTCTTATAGCTTTTTCAACAAAGGTATCTTCCCACTCTTCTAGTAACGCTAAAAGATATGGTACTACATGATATGAAAGAGTTTCACCAGCACTTACTACAAAATTATGAACTCCATCCTCTGAAGCACTTGAAAGGAATTTCAAATTATTCGTTTCTAATAAATCATCGTGAGTAGCTACTGAACAAAATAGTCTAGTGCATAAATGTAAAACAAGCTCATTTCGAGTACTATTCATAAGTTCAATTAGTAACCCCTTTACAGAGAAATCACCTAACTTTAACAATTCGCTAATTAAAATAAAGGATTCTTTCTCTGTTGCACTATCCCTTAAGTTAGACTTAAGAGTTTCAATTGTATGATTAGAAATTTCTCCATACCAAATATCTTTTTTTAAATGCTCTAATTCCATCATTCTCCCGCCTTTTATTGCTGCTTACATTTATACGAACCATTTCATATGAATAATATTATTAATCATGTAACTTATTTAAAAACTCCGTAAAATTATTAGCAATATAGAATACATTTTCTCTCGCTACTTCCTCTGCTTCCTCAGCCGTAATCCCTTCACTTTCCATCAATGTTTCCTTTTCCCATGCCCCCTCATGTTCCCAAAAGACGACAATTGGATCTTCTTCATGATTTTTATAATCAAAGCAAATTAAATTTCCTGCTGGATCAAATGCGAATGGCACCAATGCATTTGGTAGAGTAGAAATATACTGATTATATACTTTAACGATATACTCACTACTATCCACATCATAAGTAAGTAAAGTTCCAAATACCTTTGTTATCGTGCCTATTTCAAATTTATAAGGTAACACAGCCGAACCATTATTATTTGTAGCACATTCTACATAGTCACATGGAAATATATAGCCTATCTCTTTTCCCACATTGTTTATATATTCTGCTGAAACTGGCTCATCCGGTACTGGCCATGTTAAGTCATTTCTCATTTAACTTCACCTCCTAACAAACCACATCACGTTTATCCGAAATAACTAATTACATCATCTGAGCTTTTATGTAAATTCCAGTCTAATTACGACCTCGTTTCTTTTAACTTTTCAGATAATCCTTCCCAGAAACATTTGGAGAAAAGGATACACCCCTCCGATCCTCATCAAAACTTGGTATAGCCATCGCTTGTGCTGGTTCTAAATATTTCATTGTAGATAGCCAACTATCAAGTAACGTATCCATATCAGATTCTAAGGGATTATTTAAAACATCTATGCAAGTGCCACCGTATATGTAAACCTTAAATTTCATTAATTATTAAAGAGGTTTGGAGTTCTCACTTAATAAGAGAAAAGATAGACGAGAAGAAAACGCCTAATAATCAAAAATTATAACAATTTATCACGCTACTTTTGGGCAGTAAGTGCCCGAGTGGTTCAAATAATCCATCAGTAAGGATGAAGAAAAATCCCCACTGATGGAATTTTCACTTTATCCTGCAATCTCAGCCGAAGAGAGCCCCTCATGAATATTTCCGCTTACAATGATAGAATGTCCCCAAAATATATCTCCATCCAAAAAGAATATTTCAAAATCACCTTCTGAATAAACGCTTAAGCTGCTTAATGTGATGGAATTAATGAACATTTCTTTTGTAATTTCGTCGATTTCTGCTTCATCATCATCTTGTAGCCATTCATTTGCTAACTCTACCAGTTCTTTTGCAGCGTACATTTTCATTTTCCATTCATCTTGCTCTTTGAAAAGTGCATGTGCTGTTTCCAGTGCAGACTTCATCATATGTTTGTTTTCACTCCAATCAAAATATAAATGACATTCTTCACCAGCCCAAGATATTCTCTTTTCAAAAGTTTTCACTCTTTTATCAAGTTCAAACACACCCATCATCTCATCATGATAAAAAAGCGGTTTCATTGCATCTTGTAAGATGATTTCCAACTCATCATCTTTATATGGTGTTTCCAAAACCTTAACAAGCATCAATGAATTTTCTGACTTGCGCACCTGTAATGTTACAACTGTATTTGCTGTCAAAATGTCTTTTGATTTTCTCCATTCTGCATCATCAACCAACCATGCAAGTCGTATGTCTTCGTTTGTAATCGTTTCATTGTTATGTAAGTCTTTCCACGCAATCAAATCAATTGACGCAGTCCACAAAATGTTGTCACCGCCTTTTGATGCACCGATTCCTAATGCCCCTGTGACAGCTGCTATTTCAATCACATTTTCTGAGAATCTATTTTCAAATCTACTTATTTCACTTGATTTACTCAATTTCGAATACATTCCTTTCATCATCCACAGGCATAAGTACTTTGTGAGTTTTCCTGTTTTATTATAATTGGTCTATGTTTTTTAACAAAAACGAATGTTTATGTCACGTTTGAATTTAAAAATAATGAGCTTGATAACTCTCAATTCATTGTAACAGAATAATATATCAAATAACCCCTGACTACACAAACGGGCGCAATTGTATAGAAACACGGGTGGGAAATAATCAATTTTTTTATAAAAACAGTTCTTGAAGTAAAAGGAATCCATCGTTTTGTTAAATCATTGTTTAAAACAGTGGCTTTTTATATGCAATGAAATCCAGGGTTTAGAATTATTTTTTAACCAAACTTCATTCTAAACCAACACTAAATCCTTAAATTAATGGATGTGGGTAGCACCACATCCATTAAGCTACAGTTATGAACTCCCTCTAAACAAAAATTTTTAACTCTTTACAATTATTTATGATCATTTAGCTCATTTTTGTCGTTTTGGGAACAACCAATTTTTAATATAGATATTTAATTATATTACTGTCCTTTGGTTCAGCTTCATGAATCATATAACTACCTATCTCTTGCATTTAATATATCATGGTAAAGCCTATATAGAATTATAGCTATAATTCTATATAGGCTTTTTTTTCACCTGGAATTTTAAATTTATTTAAATCATATTCTTTAATTATATATACTTTTATAGCTTCAAAATCTTTACCAAAAGCAAGAGATGGATTTTTTAAGAAATATATTATTTCTTCCTCGTCATAAATTCGGGCTTTAATTATTTCTTTGTCCGAGTGAAACGATAAATTGACTCCTTTGTAAAAATATTCGTAGTATCCCTCTTCATCCTGCTCACTCTTATCTTCAAAAGGAATAGATTCAATATGATATATATTCCCATTTACACTTATTGATTTCATACAGCATGACTCCCTTTTCAAGAATATTCATAAGAAATTAAATAATCTCTGTCAATCATACCAAAAATAAGGGATTTACTTTTAGAATTTATAAAAAATATATAGGATTAAATTAAAATCTTTATATTATTTTTCATATTACTTCATTATCTCTGTACAATTGTGTAATATGTCACAGAAGTAGACATATTGCAATGAGTTGCAGTGAAGGGGAATATCCCTTGAGAATATAAAATAAGAAGATCAATCTAGAAAGACTATCTAGTTCGATCTTCTTTTATTGAATTTTTAATTAATGCATTTTTACCCTTAAAATAATATAATCAACGGGTGGATTATTATTTACATCCTCAAAACTGGGTCTAATTTTAAAGTCAAATTCATTTGTTATATTTTTCAATGAATAAAGGTTTGTTCTATCTACACTTGTACGGGGGAGCAATATATCCGAAAACGTAAAACGTATGAAGAATATGCTGCGGAACTATTAGAAAAACGCGGGTACGATATGCCGCAGAGGTTTTAGAAGTTCATGGCGATAACATCGAAGTTATAGGAACATACAAAGGCGCTAGAAATACCACAGAACACAAATGTAACTCATGTAAAAATATATGGGAGGCAGCACCAACAAATATTTTAAAAGGAAAGGGAGAGAAACATTATGTCAAAGTTATTACGTGAATTATCTAAACCGGATAGTGAGGCCCTGCGTTCCGAAGCACTAGAACAGTTGAAAGTTACTTCAGGTAAAATTGTTGCTTGTGATCCTCTTATTTTTAATGAAAATCACTTCGAACAAACAATTCAGCCAGGTACATATCCAATTGTTGCTTGGTGGCATAAGGAAGATGGAGTCATTGCTGGTGCTGAATTGAAATTGTCGGAGTCAAAAGCGGTAGGATGGAAGATGGCAACAAAACCAGGACAAAATGTCATTGAACTGGAAGACGGATATATTTTTGGTTACCCAGTTGATACAGGCTTAGGGTGCTTTGCAGATGTTGAAGCAATTGGTAAGTTAGAAAAAATAGAAGACAGGTTACAACAAGAACTAGGAGAAGAATTTACTAGTTTGTATGATGATCTTATAGATGACATACTAACAGAACATGATGAAGATTGGGGAAATTGCGTGGTGTGTGATGAAACAGGAAGTAATATCATTATATTCCGTTCAGGTTATGGAGATGGATTTTATCCTTCCTATTGGGGAATCGATGAAGCAGGAAAAATCGTTTCACTTGTTACTGATTTTCAAGTGCTACATGAGGAAAATTGAGGACAACATCAATAATGATATAAGAGTAAATACTTTTTCTTTTACAACGTCAAACATTCCTCGTCTAATATTTGCAAATAACCCGTGGGATAATCTCCTTATATTCTACTAGTTCTGATAAATAGGGTTATATTCTTAAGTGAATATAACCCGTCATTAATTCTAGTTTTTTATTAACAGTTTTTTATTTAAATAATTTATTAACTCTACTGATGTAGAGTTAACGTCAAGTAACTCCAAAATATACATAATGGTTGATTTTAGAGTTATTAGTGCACTGTTTTATCACGATACAGGTGAACTTCAGATACTCTACGCTCCGAAATTACTTTTTCTATAAATTCCTGACGGTTATATTCTACCTTCACTGTTTCACAGTTCCCCCAATGAGTAGGAGCAAATTTTTCATTTGACTCAAATACATCCAAAAGACGATTTAATATCTCTTCTTCGTTAAATACTACTGTCGGTTACATTGCGATTGTAAAATAATTCGGTTTCATTTTAATCCCCCCCCTTTTTATTAGGAACGAGGTTATGTAACTATTTTCATTTATCACTGCCCCTATTAATCTCTTTATTCTTAGTCTTATCCCTTTTACAATCTTTATTATCTCTTATCCATCTTACGCTTTATGTATGCAGCAATTTCTGTTTGTCCGAATTCTTCAGCATATTCATAAGCATTCATATTCTTAAAGTTTTCTCCAGTGTATCTAATTGAAATATCTATTCCTTTTTCAACTAGTAACTCAACTACTTCTTTATGTCCGCCATAAATTGCTCCAAATAGTGGATTTCTTTTTGCTAAACTTACATCCAATTCGGCACCAGAGTCTACCAAATATTTTACTATTTCCAAATGTCCTGCTCCTGCGGACAAATTTAATGCAGAAGCATCAAATGTACCGCCTCTAGCATTCATATCTATCCCTTTATTAATCAAATACTGAACAATTTCGATATGCCCTTTCTTTGCTGCAACATGTAACCACGTACCAAATGGTGTCATTGAATGTAAAAATTCTAGATTATCACCTATTAGACGTTTTACTTCATTAATATCACCAAGCTTAATAGCATTTCTTATTGTTTTATTTATACTTTTCCCCTCCATAACATCACCTCCTATATTTCTGTTCTCTTGTCTAACTATGTCTCCATGAACTATTCAATCGAAGATTTATAAGCAACCTTTACATTTTTTAATCCTTCTATTACATTATTTATTCTTATCGATAAACCTTTTATTTCCTCTACTGTCAATTCACCTTCTGCCTCTTGAAGGTTAAACATACTTAGCCTCTTTGTTATACCTTTAATACGTCCAACAAAAACCATATGATGATCGACTGCTATTTCTCCTATGGCAGTATCAACGATAACATCTTCAATCTTTCCTAAATTATCAAATTCATCCGCTAGTTTTGCTATAGCATATCGATACCCTCTCTCTTCATCTAATAACTCTTCATACACCTCCCGAATTGTATGAAATAATTCGTTATACTCCCAATCTTTCATACATCCTCCCTCAAAAAAATCCCCACGCTTATGTGAAAATAATCTTTCAACACAAATATGAGGACTTCCTTATTTCATTACTATACTTTATACATTTTATTCGTTAGAATCTTCGTCTTTCAATTTATATACTCTATCTCTTTTCTCATCACTTTTGACAAAAATAAGCTTTTCTTCTTTAACAAACCCTTCTAATAGTAAGCATACTTGCCCATATGCTTTAGGCTTATTCGTTGTGAATCTTTCATCTGATATTTTACCAGCTCGTATTAATTGTTCGCATAACTCAAGTGCACGTATTTCTTCAGAATTAATTAATTCTAAAATATCCTTTTGTAAGGGCGATAAAGGTACGGGAATCTCAGCTACCTCCACCTTTTCTGGTTTGTTTTCTTCTTCAAATAAATCTTCGAATGAAATTTGATTCATACTTCTTTTCCTTTCTAACGATTGATTTGTATAACATGAACTGAATCCTATAGCGTATTTATTATTATGTATTACTTACCTTTTTTCATAAATCTCAAACTCATGTACATCGTTTCATATATTATATTTCGATTATACCAAATATACGTTCTGTTTTCTATTGTAGAATTCATTATAATAGGAATGAAAGTAATTATAAACATTTTTCTCGTTGTTAGTCGTATAACCCTTGTAAAAAAATAGAAATACAATCTATAAATTTGTATAATAAAATAGTATGAGTGAAATTTTAATATAGAAAGGTTCTGGTAATATGTTAGGTATTCATGTTGAAAAAACAAAAGATGAACTAATTATTTCATGGCAATTCTCTACAATTCATATTCCATTATGTGAAATCACTGAGGTAACTGAAGATAATACATATGCTGGTGTTGAAGAAAAAAGCGTAATCCGAATTGGAACAGCATATGGTACAACTGATCGTATTTTAATTAAGACAGTAAAGCAAAATTATTTACTATTCACTACTAATAGAGTATCCATTTTAAATAAAATAAAAGCTTAATTGTTTTTCTTCCTATATTTAAATGTTAAACACCTACATTCTATTATAGGAAACGCTACAAAAGATTCGTTGATTACTCCTGCCCCTAATTCGGAAGCATATGGTGAAACTATATAACACAAACACCCTAACTCTTCGCTAGGGTGTTCTCAGTTTTATCTATAATACAATAAATTCTACAATTCTCATTTATTTTTATGAACTCCTTGTAATTGACTAAGAACTTCATTGGCAGTGATTTCAAATCTTTTCGGGTTATTAGTAATAATTTCATTAAGTAAATCAATTACTTTTAGTTGTATATCATAATTCATTCCTACAAGCACTTTAGCATACTCACTTCTATACAAATCATCATTTAAAATTCTTTTATTTAATAGCATTGCCCACTCTTTTGCACTCTCAACCATTTTTGATAAAGCTTTAGGCATCTCCGTTAAATATTTTCCCATTTCAAAACTTTCAATAAAATGAACTAGACCAAACATAACCTCTTCCTCTTGTGTTTCATCCTCAAATACTATACACAACTCTTGAATAAGCTCCTTATCAGTACAATCTGCTAAATTTTCTAGTGCATTGTCAAACTCTTCACATTCCGATTGATTTTTTAAAAACCTACAACTATATAGTCTCTTAACCTCAGATTGATAGTCCATATACATTTCTCCTTTTAAATGAATTGGGTAATTAAATTAATATGATCATAAGTTTTCAACCTTTATAATCCGCTTAACCCAAGAAAAGGAACAAACCCGAAACATTCATTATATGTAGGGGTTCCACGCTTTTCTATTACCTCAATATATGACCTCAAGTGTACATTTTTAAATATTCAGCAATTTTTTTGTCCTCTTTCAGTAGCAAATTCATAAGCTCCCATATCTTTCATAGTATCCCCTGTATACTTTACAGTAATATCAATACCATTCTTTACAATATTAAGATGCCTATCATAAATTGCTGAGAATAGTGAATTTCTATTTGGATCACTAACATCTAATATTACACCATTATCAAATAAGTACTCAACAATAGCCATTTCTTTTTCTACCCACTTCTCATATATGCTTATGCATGTTTACCTTAAATCACTACAAGCTTTTATCATATATGGTATTGCACTCAATTTTTTGTATCTTCAAGATTTTTAAGGTGCTTTTCTAAGTATTTTTTTCCTGAATTACTTTTAGGTATAAGACCAAGATGTTCATATTCCCAAATAATCATTCTCTCGTGGGAATTTTCATCCGAAAGGTCATCATAATTAAAGTCAATATTAAATTTTCCTGTATTATCAAAAATCATAGTGAAATTTGTCCAAGCTTCTTGATCATTATCAATAAACTCTTTCTTCATTCTCTTAATACAATCTAACAAACGATGCCACTTCTTAAAATATTCTTCTTCTGGGACATTAAAGAGTTCAAAAATACTATGACTGTAAATAGGAGTACTATTCTCTTCAGGGTAGTAATAAAAATATGACTCTTGAGCACCTTCCCCAACCTCACCATACAGGCAAACCTTAAACCACTTCTCTGGAATTGTATCAATTACAACCTCTGCTATTTCATTGTATAACTTACCTAATTTTACATCATTCATCTAATTTTCCTCCTGGTACATTATCAAAATTCCTGAATCTCCATCTATCTTCATCACCATCATTAAGAGCATTAGCCCATTCATTCTCTAGTTTTTTCCATTCTTCTCTATTTAAGTTACTACTCATTCGAACTAAATTATCCATATTACCAGAGCCTTTAAATATAGTTGCAATTAAATGTCCGCCATCATCATCATCCAAACGGTCATTCCCACCTACCACTCCGCTTAACATCACCTAATTGAAGGCTCTATCCTTGCAACACGCCCTTGACTATCTGTTGTATATGTATATCCTTCTTTACTTGTATACCCAACATTTGGATTTAATATCTTTTTACGTTTTTCTCTAGCATATTGTTCTCCATAGTTTACTTTTACAGGCCCTTCACCCGTACCCTTAACCCCACCACTCTCCAAATTCGAGATCCTACTCTGAATACTCGCCTTTGAGGCATCATGGGCTTCTTTTATACTTTCACTTTCATTAAGTAATACTTCTTGCTCTTTACTGAAGAGAGATGGTTCACATCTTTTGCTAGTTTAATTTCAATTATATAATATTCACGACTTAATCTATCTAACAATCCTTAAAAATAATCTATATTGATTTTCACTTATTTATCAATCTCTACGAAAAAAGCACTCGCTACCAATAATAGGTTTTCGAGTGCTCAAATGTATATACTTCCCATAATATTTAAATCATTTTTAAGATTTGTTCCTTCACATTTTCGTCAAACTTGGCTCCTTCTACCTGTGCTCCCTTCCAAACTACATTGTCTAGCTTGGCACCGGTAAAATTCGCATCCGTGAAATTCCCATTTAAAAGGTTCGCTCCCGTTAAATCTGCGTCAGTAAAATCTGCATTTCTAGCGTTTACTTCTGATAAATTAGCATCTTCTAAATATGCTTTTTCAAAGTTACCTTCTGTAAGATTCGCATTGCTGAAATTTGTTCCCGTGCAGTCAGCCTGTTCCGCATTGATTCCTGATAAATTTGCATGGCGAAAAGTAGCATGATTTAATATCGTTCCAACTAATTCTCCATATGAAAAATCAACTTCATCAAAACATGTTTCAAAACAACTACTTATATTTACCTTTGCATATTTCATATTGGCTTTAGAGAAATTAGCTTCACCAAATCTACAATCTGCAATATGTATTTCCTCTAAATTACAGCTCCTGAAATCAGCAAACTCAAAATCACAATCAAAAAAAGATGCTCTCACTAGTGAAGAAGCTCTTAAATGGACTTGTTTTGCCATGATACCCTCTGCCATCACCTCTGACAAATCAGAAAAAGTAAGGTCTAAATTGCTCATATCTAGCCCATCTATAATTTCATCATTGTATTGAGATTGATTTAATATTTCCATGACTCTTATTCTATCATTATTTTTCTCATCCATGATTACAAATTCCTTTCATTTAACTTTCCAGATACTCCTTCCAAGCAACATTTGGAGAATAAGTTACAACCATTCGACTTTCATGAAAACTTGGCATGGCCATTACTTGAGCTGGTTCTAAGTATTTCATTACATGTAACCAACTATCAAGTAACATATCTATATCGGCTTCTAATGGATTTTGTAAAAGGTCTATACAAATCCCACCCCAATCCAGCTCTGATACGACAGCTGGGCTATTTAGTAATAATTCCTTATCAAACATGTCTAAAATATGACCACTCAAATATGTTCTAACGCCTACCCCCAAAGGACCGTTAGGAAGAAACCTTACCGGTATAGGTAAGGCAGACATATTCATCCACATATGTAACCGTTCACGTTCCGTATTCCATGAATAAGACGCTTTCCAAAAAATTTGCGACACTCCAAAACGTGGTTTTACAATTTCTGCGATTTGATCGGATAGCTCAAAAAAAGCAGACCATAAACTTTTAGGTATTGATTTATGAAACTCAAACTCAAGATATGACCTATGACTCCAGTTAACTTTAAAGCTTCCTCTATAGTGCACTGCTTTATCACGATACAAGTGTACTTCTGATACTTTACGTTCCAAAATCACCTTTTCAAGAATTTCCTCACGATTATATTCTACCCGTACGGTCTCACTGTTACCCCAATGAGTAGGAGCAAATTTTTCATTCGAATCAAACACGTCCAAAAGACGACCTAGTATCTCTTCCTGATTAATCGATACTGTAGGATACATTGCAATTGTAAAATAATTAGGTTTCATTTAAATCCCCCTTAATACTAAAAAGTAAAGTTACATACTTATCTATATTTTTATCCATATACCTCCACCAGGGATATCTGGGTGCGCTTCCCACTTATGTGTCACTTTACCACTATTTGGATCAGTATAGAAAATGTCACTCTCTTTCGCTAAAGGCCCACTTGGTCTTGGATGAGGAGGAATCCCATTCAAATCGGGTTTATCACTTGATATTGTCACAATATGACTTCCATTTTTATCTTCGAGCATTTCTCTTTCAGCTCGCATTTGCCTGTCGTTATGAATAGTTTGCTCTTTTTCACCCATTTTGTGTTTGTGATCATGAACTAAATCAATTTCACCCTTATCATTACGCCCAATACTATCTGGACGCGTAAGATGCCCTTCACTAGATGTATATGTAACAACCTCACCAGCGTTATTGTCCTCTAATTGGCGATCAAGATGTTCTCCCAAGGCTTTTCTCCCTTTTATTTCTTCTTCTCTTCCACGCTCTTGGCTCTTTCTTAAATTTTCAGTCCTAGCATCCCAATCTTTACGCTCTAAAGGTTGTTTCGTTTCTTCACAATGACGATCATATCTAATATCATCTGCTGCCTTATAATCTCCTCGCGCTTTGGCTTCATCTATTTTCATTCGATAGTATTTTTCTCGTTCTGAAGTTAGTTTAATTTTGTTTGGGTTTGTATTACTACCTTTACCCGTACCCTATGTTGTAATCTTAAACCCTCACAATAAAAAAGCAAACCATGTAAACCTTATTAAACTACTTCTTTTTCTTCTACTATCGGCAATTCATATGCCGTTTTATATTTCATCATGCCATATACAATGTTTACAAGCCTTCTCATAATACATACCAATATTACTTAGCAGCAGCAGGGATTTATAAGGGATATGGAAATGGAAAATTTGGTTTTGGGGACAACATTACTAGAGGACAGGTTGCTTCTTTAGTCAATCGACATTTAGGTTTAATAGCAGATGATAAACAGGGAAATATGTTTAGTGATATTACAAATCATATGTTTGAAAAGGATATCAAAGCCATTGCGCAAGCTGGAATTATGACAGGTGATGGAACAGGTGCATTTCGTCCAGATGACGCATTAAATCGGTATGAGATGGCAGTAGTATTGCAAAAGGCATTTCAATTAAACTCAAAAGGACAAGAGAACTTTAAAGATGTACCAAAAGGTCATTGGGCCTATGAATCTGTAAATACGCTACGTAGTAACCGGATATCCCAAGGTGACGAGTCTGGTAATTTTAATGGCAACATGCTTGTGAAACGTGAGCAGTATGCACAATTTTTCTATAATGCAATAGCAAAGAACAGATCTTATAATTTCAACATCAATACAAAAGAAGAACTGAAACAAATGTTAGCAACAGCTTTACAGGATGGGACGTTTGGTCCATTTAAATTAGATGTACTGGGTAAAGATATATCTGAGGTAAAAAAAGAATTTGGAGTGCCTGATGTTTGGAAGCAAGCACCATGTACAGAATGTGATGCACCTACTACAGCGGTATATGGAGATTATAATATTGATATGTACCCTTCGGACGCTAGATATATATGGGTAAAAATGGATATCACTATCGATGAATTAAAAGAGTGGTTTGGTGAGCCAGATGGAATTGGAGAGGATATGACTAGTGAAGGCTTTATATATAATCGAGGAAGCTATTCTCTTTATTTCAGCTTCTCTGATGGTTATATTCAACGCGCTGAAATATCTAAAAGTGAACATCATTAATACGTTACAAGCAATATAAAATATATAAAGCATAAAAAAATCCTTCAAGAACGTGCCTTTTCTTGAGGGATTTTATTTTGTTTCTATCTATTTAACATAATACAAAGCTGTAAAACTACTACTGATTAAAGTTCCACTTTATTTTTCTTAGTGCTCCGCATTCCATTCACTTAAATACGTTGCATATTCTAGTTCATCTGGATCATCATATAACATAGAAATAAACTCTAATTTATTTCCATCACAATCTAGAAAATATACGCTTGCAGCTGGCATCCACCTTTGGACAATTGGTTCTCGATTTCCTTTCCCTTGACTCCCTACTACCTCTATTCCACGCTTCTCTAACCATAATTTTGAAGCATATAAAAACTCTAAATCTACACGAAAAGCGAAGTGTTTCGTCTCAAATTCTTCATTTATATGTACTTCCCATAATCCGAGCATTTGTTTTTTATTTTCTCCTACCCAAAAGAACGCAACTCGTCTTTTCGATAGTCTTTTTGCTAATGCTAAACCTAACTTATTTTGATAGAAATCTATTGCCTTTTCTAAATTTCTGACATGTAAATGAGTTTCATATATGCTTTGTATCATTATATATTTCTCCCTCCTTTCTAATTTTTTTAAAATATGTTTTGTTTTTATTATACAAATTAATATATTTTTAAACATCCTACTTTTGTATAATTGTTCTTTCCTTCAAATGTATAGGTATCCAGCTCTATAACTGATGTCCCAATCCTAAAATTCAATACATTAATCATCCTTAAATTTACATTTTCATGTAGTTAGTTTCTCTCTATACTACCTTCACTAACAAAGATCTCTAGCTAAGCCTTTCATTGTTCAGTAAAAAAACAAGCCATCCAACTCAAATGAATTGGATGGCTATTTGTTATGAGATTACTTCAATTTCCCCTCAAAAACAATTTTTCTACCGCATGGTTCAACTTCTGTTTTGCCGTTTTTCTTCACTTCATGAAAGATTGGTTCTTCCATGCGACGAGACGGTGCATATCCTTCTTGTTCCATACGCGCTAAGCAGTCTGTAATTGTTTCGTTTTCGAGTACTTCAAATTTCTTTTTATTAGGTTGTTTTGTCATGCCCTAACCTACTTTCTATTTTTCTTGATGCGAATTGATTCTTCATGTAGACCATATATACCATTGCGAGAATTCCCATTATAATCATAACCGCAATAAAAAAGCTTGTATACTGTATTTTTTCTATAAATACGCCTCCTAATACAGGTCCCATAATACTTCCTATACTAAAGGCGATTCCGGATAATATATTACCCGCTGGTAGTAAGTGTCTCGGTAATAAATCTGTCATAAATCCAAGCCCTAGTGAGAAGCACGAGCCAATGACCATACCTGCTATAAGCATACATGCAAAGACGATCCAGTAATATTGATCAAATACTGCTGCAAGTAGGAAAATGCCCGTACTTACACTGAACGTCCACGTTAAAATACGGTCTCTTCCGTATTTATCACTTAATATACCGAGCGGGATTTGTGTAATAATACCTCCAACTGCGAATGCTGGTAATAAGAAGGAAACTTCCGATACAGACCATCCTTTACGAAGCGCGTATACTGGTAAGTTACTATTTAACATCGCTTCAAGTACGCCGTATGCGAGCGGACCAATTAGCGCAATCCAAGCTAATCCAACGACTTGTTTATAACGAGAAAAGGATGATTCACTTTCAGTTTTTGCCTCATCTTGTGCTGGAAATGCATTTTTCGTTGGTAGTAGTAAAAGCCATCCTATTAAGCAAAGTATAGTAGATACGATAAATGGTGTTGCAAGACCGTACTGAACAGTGCTTGCTAAATACGGGCCAACTGCGAAACCAATTCCGAAGAATACACCGTATATCGATACTTGTCTACCTATTTTACTCGGGTCTGATGTTGTCGTAATCCATGTTTGTGTTCCGACATGAAGCATATGATCTCCGACTCCAACTAGAAATCTAAGAACGAACCATACCCAAAATGAAAAAGTTTGTGTAAAAAAGAATAATGAAATAATAACGAGAAACCCACCAATAACGATAATTGGCTTCATTCCAAACTTTTGCATCGGTTTTTCAAGAAACGGTGAAATAACTAATATCCCAATATATAATGCCGTCGCATGAATACCGTTAATACTTGAACTAACCCCTTCTTGTTCAAAAATCATTGCAATGGCAGGTAAAAGCATCCCTTGTGACAAACCTGAGATTGCTACAATTCCAACCATAATCCAAAAAGTAAAACGCATCGACATCCCTTTCCCTCTCCTTTTCACGCTTTCCACTTTTCATTATAAACTGTTTCTTCAAATGCGTGTACGAATATTCATAATAAAAAAGAAACTAAAAGAATGAACCTTTTAGCTTCTTATCCTTCCCATACTTGCGCTTTCACATTGTAATGAAAATGCTTAAAATATGGATTTTCATAAAATGAAGGCCCAAATAAAATCGGATGTGTATGGACCATTGATTGCTGCACTTGCAAAGGAACTACAGCTGATGAAACTTCCATATACATCGGATTTATAATCATTTTTATATATTGATGATCATTATATGGAGAATGATATATTAAAAATGGATTATGCATTGACTCTCTCCCCTTATACATACAAATGCTATAGTATATGCAAGTTTTATATTTGGGGAATTATTTATTGTCTAACCAATCCTCTACATGTTTTATAAACACATCTAAACAATCTATAAACGGTGAGTGTCCGCAATCTTCTAATATCTTCAACTCTGCATTTGGCAAATGTTTTGCTAATTCCTCACCGACTACTTGCGGTACGACGTAATCTCTGTCACCTTGTATGACGAGTGTTGGAGCTTTAATATGATGAATTTGCTTATTCCCCTCTACAACCCCGTTATGTTCATCCGAAATATTAAATGTAATGAGCGCATAATTCACATCTACGAAATTACGTTGCGTTAACATATCATCTAAATACTTTTCATAACGATCCGGTTCAGGTTGATTATGTGTATATATTAATAGATTCCATACTGTACGGTAATATAATTTATTCATATTTTTTATCGCATCTAGCACTGGAGCAATTTGTACGGGATCTTGCGCGATTTCTTCTTTCGTCTTTACTAAACTTGATACGATCGGTTGCCCGTTAATATCTTTTTTAAAAATTGGATATCCCTTCATTCCCACTGATTCTACTAAAATCAACTTTTCGACAAATGTTGGATGATTCGCTGTAAATTGCATCGCAACACCACCGCCCATTGACCAGCCCATTAATGAAAATTTTTCTAGTTTTAATTGATCGATAAATAGTTTTACATCTCTTGCAAAGTCTTGTAAAGAATCTATCGATTGATTATATGTTGATTGGCCAAATCCTCTTAAATCAAGAGCGTAAATATGGTATTGATCTTGCAACTTTTCAATAACTAAATCCCAGTGTTGTGACGATGTCATGTTCCCGTGAATGAGTACAAGAATTTCTGTATTTTGCCTTCCAACTTCCTGATACGCAATCGTTTCTCCGTTCGATAGTGAAACAAACTCCATTGTTGCAGGCTTAATCATCACAAGTTCCCCCATTCTTTTAATAGAAAGAAAATTCTTTACTTAATTAAAGAATACCATGTAGAATGTACGTTCTCAATACAAAATCTATACGAAATTTCCACATAAAACAACATGTCTATTACTAGACAAGTAAAATAAAAAGGTATATAGTTAGCTAGGTAACTAATTTGAAAGGATCAAAATACATGGACGAAAAACAACATTTTTTCCACATTGTCAGTCAAACTTCTCGTAAGTTTACGAAGAAATTTAATGAACGTGTATCTCCAACAGGATTATTTAGTGCGCAATGGGCTGTTATTTTCCGCATTAATCAAACTGGATCTTGTACCCAAACAGAATTATGTCAGTATTTAAATGTTGAATCACCAACGATGACTCGTACGTTAACACGTATGGAAACGATGGGCTGGATTATTCGTACTGAAGGAAAAGATCGCCGTGAAAAGTTGATTTCATTATCTGATACTGCACTAAAAATGATTCCACTATGGCAAGAAGAAGTTGATTCCTTTGAAGAAAAGACGCTAGAAGGTATTAAAGAAGAAGACTTACATGAAGCTTTTCAATTGTTACAACAAATTATCAAAAATTTAGATCATTAATATGGAGGGATGACGATGCAAAGTGAAAAACTTTGGACGAAGGATTTCCTCGGAACTTGTTTTAGTAGTCTGTTTCTCTTTTTAACATTTTACATGCTTATGACTACTCTGCCTGTCTATGTTATAGACAGCCTAAAAGGAAAACCTGAGGAAATTGGTTTAGTTGCAACTGTTTTTCTTATTTCATCTGTTTTATGTAGACCATTCACAGGAAAATGGCTCGATGATTTAGGAAGAAAGAAAATATTATTTATTTCACTTTCACTATTTTTAGCCGCTACTGTTATGTATTTCGGTACGCAAAGTTTATTTTTATTACTTGCCCTTCGCTTCTTACATGGTATTGGATTCGGAATGGCAACAACAGCAACTGGAACAATTGTAACTGATGTAGCACCAGCTCATAGACGCGGCGAAGCACTTGCTTATTACGGCGTATTTATGAGTCTACCGATGGTAATTGGTCCTTTTTTAGGTTTAACAATTATTTCTCATTTTTCATTTACTGTACTATTTATCGTTTGTTCAGTATTTTCATTACTCGCATTTTTATTAGGATTACTAGTCAATATTCCGCATGAAGCACCAGTAAACAAACAAAAACGAGAAAAAATGAAATGGAAAGACTTAATTGAACCATCTTCTATTCCAATCGCTCTAACAGGATTTGTTTTAGCCTTTTCTTATAGTGGCATTTTATCCTTTATTCCTATTTATGCGAAAGAACTCGGTTTAAGCGAAATTGCAAGTTACTTCTTTATTTTATACGCACTTGTTGTGGTCATTTCTCGTCCATTTACAGGGAAAATATTTGATCGTTTCGGTGAAAATGTACTTATTTATCCCGCTATTATTATTTTCACAATTGGGATGTTCATTTTAAGCCAAGCGCAAACTTCATTTTGGTTCCTTGGCGCAGGTATGTTAATCGGTTTAGGATACGGAACATTAATTCCAAGTTTCCAAACGATTGCAATTTCTGCCGCTCCAAACCATCGACGTGGTTCTGCGACAGCTACTTACTACTCGTTCTTTGATAGTGGCATTGGCTTCGGTTCTTTCATTTTAGGTATAGTCGCTGCCAAATCAAGTTATCATAATATGTATTTTATCGCAGCTATTATCGTTGCGTTCACTTTACTTCTATATTATGGATTACACGGACGAAAACAAAAATTCAAGAAACAAAGTACAGACGGACAAATATCTGCTTAACGTTCATAAGGAAAGTAAACTTACCCGTTTACTTTCCTTATTTTGTATTTATTTTAAGACGAGCGTATACTTATAATAGAAACTAAAGGAGGTACCTATATGAATGTAAAGAAATCTCCCCTGCTATTACTGTTACTAGTATTACTATTCGTAGTTACAGGGCTTGGGTTTACTTTTTTTAAAAATAATAAAACGACCCCCACTAAAGCAAATGTCACAAAAGAAAACTGGTTGGACGATCCTTACTTACGCTGGTCGTATACACATATGAAAGAATTCACTTTAATAAATGAAGTAAAAAACATCCCTGACCAAGTTGCTCCCTTCCCTACCGCGTTACAAAACTTAGACGATTTTGCTGTGGAGCGTAGATTTGGAAATACGACTCCTCTAAAAAAACTTTTAGACGAAAACAAAACAGATGCTTTTGTCGTTGTACATAATGGTCAACTTGTTTATGAACGATATTTCAATGGATATAACGAGAGTGAACCTCATGGAATGGCATCATTAGCAAAGGTGTTTACTGGTGCAATCATACAATCTCTCGCTGAAGAAAATCTTATTGATGTAGAGAAAACAGCTGACACTTACATAAAAGAATTAAAAAATACACCGTTTGGAAAAGCAACACTTCAGCAATTAATGGACATGCAAGTTTCCGCTGAATACCCTACTCACGGATATATGCAGCTAGGACTAGAAAATCAAGATGCACAACTATATTTAGCTAGTAATATTTTACCCCGAGGTAAAAATTACGAGGGGCCTATGAAAATTTATGATATGTTACTAGAAGCAGAAGAAACTGCACCACCTGGTTCAGCTTTTTCTTACAATAACGGATCAACTGAAACACTCGCTTGGATTATCCGAACGATTACAGGGAAATCGTTAGCTGAAAATGTAAGCGAACGAATTTGGTCTCAAATTGGTATGGAAGAAAACGCGTATTACGTTACAGATGAAACAAAAGTAGAACAAGCAAGCGCTGGTTTAAATGCAACTGCTAGAGATATGGCGAGGTTCGGACAATTACTATTAAATAATGGTCAATATGACGGAAAACAAATCGTCCCTTCTTCTATTACAGAAAGTGTGAAAAATGTACAAGAAGGTGAGCTCGCAATTGGTCGTGGTGCTTCCATTTCTTATCATAATCAATGGTGGATTCCGCACAATGAACAAGGTGCTTTCGAAGTGTTAGGCAGTTACGGACAAACCCTTTACATCGACCCGAAAGCAAGTATGGTAATCGTCCACTTCTCTTCTAACGCTGCGCCTAGTAATGAAATCCATTCGGTTTATTCCGATATGTATATTGATATTGCACATCATTTGGAGAAGCTTCCACAGTAGTGGAGGCTTTTTTTATTTACCCAAATCCTATTCCAGTTAGTACTTGATTAGTAGGAGTTGCCGAAAGAATTACTATTTAAGCCACGCCTAAACCCCATTTATATTGATAATATTTTAGTAATTTGAAAACACTAGTGCTTAGGAAAGGAGGGATTACGAATGTCTGTGAAAAAGCTATTAACTGGATTAATCATTTCACTTGCGATGATTGTAGTTATGACTACTTTAGGTTCGCTCCGTGTATTTGCCGAATCCGACGTTGTGAGACAGCCTATTGAGGTTGAATTGAATGATGATTACTTTAATCCGAGTATCATCACTGTTCCGGTTGGGAAAACGACGACGTTGCTATTGAAAAACAAAGGAAATAGAGAACATACCTTCACAGTGAAAAAACTCGGAATTGACGCCGAAGTCCCGTCAGGAAAAGAAATAACAATTACCGTAAAACCTGAAACTCCCGGTACATATGAACTAATATGTCGGTTCCACTACTTGAAAGGAATGGATGGAAAAGTAATAGTCCAATAACGAGCGGTACCGGTCGATCCTTACTTTTTTTATAAAGTGAAACTTAAATTCGCGGGGGTGTCCCTCCCCCGCAGATTATGAGCTCTCACTAATCAGTTTTTTACTGGTAGCATAAAATCGTTACGCTGTCGTAGCGTACGAAATTTGTGTTTGGTTGGTGCTACCCCATGCCCATCAACTTAAAATCTTAAAGTACCCCCAAAACGGAATTTTATCTCTCTACAATTATTTATGTGAATTCAGCTCGTTTTTTTCGTTTTGGGGGATAATTAGTTTTTTAACTTGATGGATATGTGGTGCTACCCCACATCCATCAACTTAACGTATATTTTTATACAAAATGCGGTCTTTCCACGTAGTTTTTTATTATCTTTTATAGATGTTATAAAAGTAGGCACATCAAATAAACCCTGACGGGTTTCAAATTTTTCGCTATGCTACCTGATGGGCAGAAGTGGTATACTCATACACAACACCTAAAATATCAAAGACTGTTTTTTTCTCATATCTGTGAGATTTTCGTCCGTTTCGCTGTAGGAGGTTAAACAGACGAAGGAGAATCTTTGATAATTCTTGGGTGTTTTTATGTAATGCTTGATGAAAAAGTAAGAAATAATCTTTAATTATGTACATCGCTTTATATTCACTTAGTTCTTTCTGTTTCTTACGTAACAGGAGTTCTCTCATTTTAAACATAGTAGAAGAACATAATAGGATACTAATGAGTTGTCCATAAAGGTGGCATTCTAATCGCTCTTGTTTAATAGATTTACAACGATGAATTCGAAACCAAGATTTCCATATTTTAAATAACAGCTCAATTTGCCAACGCAGTGAATATAAATCATAGATTTTCTCTTTCGGTACCCATTCCGTAGGAATGTTTGTCATATATACCGTAATTCCTTGTAAAAGTTTCGTACGCTCTGTATATGTAATCCCTTTTTTCTTTTCACGAATAGCTCGATCATGTAGACGTTTCTGTTTTTGCTCCTCTGTACATCTATAAACCACAATGCGAGTGGGTAGTTTGTCTTTGCTCCCTACATATACATCATGTAATTCATACACTTGGCCAGGTTGTAATTGGTTCATGATGTCTTCCAAATGAATTTGTATATATACCGGTCTCAATTGAGCAGGTTTTGTTTTAAATACCACTGTTTCGAATTCTTTTCTATATATTTTAGTTGGTAATTTAAGACGCGATAAATAATACCCTTCCTTATCTTGGATCAATTTAAAGTCTTGTAAACGAAAATACCCTAAGTCACGAATATATAGTTCATTCTTTTGTGTCATGTCCATTCGAGTCGCCCCATATGCCTGATCACTTCGTTTTCCTGGTTCAATTTTCACATCAGAAAACTCTCCACTCAACAAGTCATACTCTAATTGAATTTTCACACCAGCTGTATGACTACAGCCTCCGGCACCAGGATAAGTAGCTGCGAATCGATCTGGAACTTGAAAGGTTGTAGAATCAAGGATGCGAATCCGCTCAAAGTAAGCAGAAAGAGAATGAGAAATTGTAGATGATCCTCCAATTTTAGCTTGTAGAAGTGTAGTAAATACATTTCGAAAGAAAGCTACAGAAGCCGAGTTAAATCGTCGATTCAGTCCCTCAGGACTTAATAAAATTCCTGTTGAAGTTTCTAATTGACTACAAAGTTGAGTAAGAGAGGTTGTAGCGATTTGTTGATTTAACCATACACACAAAGATAAAAAATGGTGCCCATGGCACTTACGTTTTCGTTTCATTCCACCTGCTTCTATAGCTAATTGATTAAGTGTAGCGGGAGACATATATCGATATAACTCTTCGGCAAATAAAGACAGCTCTTGTTTTTGATGCATATTCATAAAAAGCACGTCACCCTTTCTCATTAACATAAGAGAATAGTAACGTGCTTTTTAGTTTAAGAATAGTCTAAATCCTTAAGTTGATGGATGTGTGGTGCTACCCCATGTCCATCAACTTAAGAATTTTATAACACCGCAAAAAGAGAGAATGTACATTTTCTCATGAAGATGCATATTCTCTCTTTTTGGATATATTTGTATTTCTTAGCTTGATAGCCATATGTGACCCCTACTACCACGAATAGAACGGTACCTTTTATATATTTTCTGTCGTAATATTAACTCCATATTCTCTATAAAAGTCTAAAATTGCACATGCATTCACACCCAAATCTAATAGATTTTCTGGAAAGTAAATTTTAGAATCCAGAACCACAATATCAGATGTTTGTAGAATATTCTCTGCTTGGACAGCTGCTCCTAAAGCAGTAAGATGTGTCTGTCCTAACGGATCTGATATGTTCACACATCGTCTATGCAATACACCAGTAGCATCATAACCTTTAAGGTGAATAACTATGTTATGTGCACTTCCCCTTCCGGGTTTATAGAGAATATTTTTCCGTAAATTGGTAAATTTTTCTCCGCTAATCATTTTCCAAATCCCTGTATTCACCAGAGAAACCAGTCCATATGTAGAGATTTTACTATCAAAAGCAATACGAAAGTTAGTCGAAACAGCATGAATTGATTCTGGCAGGGTTACGTGATCGGGAGTATCCAAACGATAACATTTGGTTATATAACCGTTGGGAAAGCGGACTTTGATTGGATTAGTCATTGGATAAGCCTGTCGCATTCCCTCTCGATCTTTGACTTCAAACGGAATAGTTAACCGGTCCATATACGCTGTTGAATTTGGTCCTGCTTTGTCTTGAAGAGAATATAGTGCGTTGATATCAACCGTAACCTCTTGAAGATCTTTTGAATAAATTTTAGAAAAAAGGGCTGCTGTCCCCCCCATCCACCCTGAAGCTAATACAACAGGGGATTGCACCTCAACATTTTTTAATCGATCAATAGAACTCTTAAAACGTTCAGTCCAACGAGTAATGTCAACCAATGGAATTTTTTTTCGAACTGCAGATAGGAGTAGTCTATCTTGAGGATCATTAACCGCATTAACAACTAATGTGAAATTATCATCCAAATTTCTTAAGGGATCATCTGTTGTGTTGTCTACCTTGACTATTTTTACTCTCTCTGATTCAAAAGGTAACGCTTTCCCTAAGGTTCTTCCTCCTAATCTAATTTCCAAATCAGGATGTCGATCATGTAAAATTCGAGCAATTTGACCACCAACAACTCCATACCCACCAACAATTAATACTGTTTTTTTATTCATCTGAAACCTCCATTTTAATTAGTATGAGATTATAAGTTTAAATGATTAAAAACTTAAACCTTTTAACATATTATCGCTAAAAAAAGGGACAAAAGGTGTCCCTAAACTATAAATGAGTACCTAGTTCTTACATTCATCTTCAACTAAAGAAACAAGTTCTTTTAAAAGATTTATTGTTTCATTAAATTCAAGACAATAATACATTTCAGTGCCTTTTTTCTGAACTTGAAGTAACCCTGATTGTTTCAATATTTTCAAATGATGAGATACAGTAGGTCTTGACATGGGAATATTCTCCGCAATTTGCGTCACATTCAAGCTATCTTTATCAATTAAAAGTGATACAATTTGCTGACGAGTTGGATCTCCCAACCCTTGAAAACATGGTCTTAAATTTTCTAAAATATGCATTACTTTATCATTACAGTTCATTTCGCTAACATTACCTTCCGTTTAAGAATTTAATCATTTAAACGTATTATAAATTACATTACTATCTAATGCAATAAAGAAGTAGCACCAACTTTAAGTATAAATATAGAAAGTTTCATAAACAGCCATTTTCGATTTTCCAGATTTGTAAGAATGGCGGGTCTTTTTTCTGTAACAATTTCCAAATCCATTCCAGCTACAACCAGGGCAAACCCATGAAATTCACGAAGCCTATATCGGATTGTATCAAAAGCTTCCAACTCAAGTGATCCTGCTTTTCCTGTTTATCCTCCTACAGAAAAACGGGCGAAAATCTCATCGATATGAGAAGAATACAGTCTTTGATATATTAGGTGTCGTTTACAATTGTGCCATGTCTGATAATCAAGCGGCTTAATTCAAAAAAATGAAACCCGTTAGGGTTTATTTCGTATGCAAATCTTTAAGTTCCCTACACGTAGCCTTTAGAAAAAAGAAACAACCTCTACTATAATTGACGTTGTATAATCTTAGCTTGATAGCGATGTGGCGGTACCCCATGGCCATCAAGCTAAGTTTGTTTGAGGAGATGTACGAGACAGGTGTGAATTTAGGGGAATCCAATATTTTCTATTCAAATATGATAGAATAGAAGTATATCCAAAACGGAGGAACAACAAATGAACTCAAACACAAAACAGTTTATTTATGATATCCAGCAAAGAAAAAACAATTATATGGAAAATGTATTAAAGGCAATACAACACCCTAAAAAAGAGCAATCTGAACAGGTCATTCAAAATATAGTAGAGAAGATGGATATGATGATCAGTTTAGTTACTACTTACATGGTTATTGAATCAGAATCCATGAAAGAATTAAAAGAGCTTCAGGAAGAAATTATTCATGCGCAAGCATATATTCAAAAACGAAAATTTGAAGAAACACAGAGATAAAACCCTGTGTTTTTATTTGGTCGTCTATGACGCCAATCTATTATAAATCAAATTAAGGGATTAGGTACACTTACCATATTTTGTTCACTAAAGTCATTTCCCTCCAAACAACTCATTCTATAAGACTCCTTTCTAACTTACATTCTTTCTCTCACTATATGATATAAATCCTATAAATATGCTAGAAGGATAATTCATTATATGAACGGAAATAACATTTTAATAAGTTACGTTTTCTATTCCTAAATTACTAAAAAATTATTTATATACGATTCTTTTTTACTAGTTAATAGGTAATGATATAGGGATACTTTGCATGTACATCTAGGTTGTTCCTTTCAGGCTATGTATCATTTTAAATACGCCCTTTATTAGAATAGTGCTCATACTTTTTTTGAGATTCTTTCGTAATACGTGCGTTAAGTAAAATTGCTAACAACAAAAACACTCCATATGTTCCCCCTGTAGCTCCTATGATAACCACACTACTACAAACAAGTACAATTAGTAGGAGCAACGAAACTAAATAAATATGTTCATAGTTCTTTGACATCTTCTCGTATTTTATGCGTTCTTTCCTTGCATCCATCTAAATTCCTCCTTTACATTATCCATTTCACTATCAAATAAATCTCGCCCTTAAAAGGGAAACAATATATCTTTTTAAATAATTAGCTTGTTTTTTTATCAACTAATTTATATAACGTAAAAAGAAATCCTACCAATATTAAGCTTTCCACCATGATAATCCCGACCCTCTCCTTCCGTTTTAACTCCAACACATCAGATAAAAGTAGCAAACAAAAAGGATCCTCCCTTCTTTTAAAGGCTGATCCTTTTCTTCATGCATTCAACTATTCTTGATTAATTAGAATAACAGCTGGTCCATCTACACGAATTCCACCAACTTCGATTTTTTCATAAGGCTCAACTGTAATAGAAATGACCCCTTCCCGCTTCTTTAATTCATTACTTAATTCTTTTGTTAACATTTTTTTCATGTGTGCCCTCCTTCTTACTGCTTAATTTATTATTGTTATGTAAATGAAATTAAAAATGGTTTCCTGGTCTGGAAACCATTTTTTGTAGTTGACCATATGGTGTTACCAGTTCGTTTATCAATTTTACGTAAAGAAGAGATAAACAATTACCTATTCACTGTCTCAGTAGATGTAAGGAACTCTTAAAGAGATAGCGGTGAGATCGATTGTTTTTTCTTCTAGAAATAATGACTTAGATAATATATTACCTAAAACAATGAAAGCCCTACCTCTCTTTCATCCTTACGGATCCTTGTCCGTGCCAGTGTGAATCAGGATTTCAAAAATCAAGTGACTATTTGATCGCGTTATTTGATGAAACTTCGAACGCTCGTAAAAGAAATTTAAAAATAAAAATGGATTAGATTGAAGTAATAACAAAAGAGGTTTCTACTCAAAAAGTGAGTTGAAGAAGTTGAATGTCTTTGAAATGATTTACTTTTAATAATAATCATATTCCCGAAAAATTCAGGATATTTTCGGGGTATGTAATACATTATCTATAATGAATCTTAACAGAAACTTTTTATTTGATTTTCAGTGATCCCTTTAATTAATCCTAGTTCACTAATCAAAAATTCATGTGCGTTATCCAACATTTTTTTTTCGCTTGTATTCAGTGCTTTTTCTTTCTTCATACGTATTAAATCACGTACAACTTCGGCACCTTCTTGTATTTCACCCGTTTTTATTTTGTCCGTGTTCACTTTATACCTTTGTTTCCACGGTAATAATCTATCTGATTCTCCATGCTGAAAAATGTGTATAATGTGTTTTAATGCAAGTATATCAGTAACTGGGCGTATACTCGAACTTAATATTTTCCCCATAGGAATCATGACTTGCATATTACTGATTGACATTTTTATAACATAATACTGTTGCTTTTTTCCTGAGAATTCTTTTTCTTCTATGGCTTCAATTATACCTGCTCCGTGCATTGGATAAACAATGTTATCGCCAATTTGAAACATATAATCCACCTCCATATATGGTAACCTTCTTAACCTTAACATATATGTTGTTTTTTATCAAATATTTTATAATATCATAAAATCATTTTTGTAGTCAACTACTTTTTTGGTAAAAATTAAATTAAGTAAAAAACACCCCCAAAACAATAGGGAGTGTGTCAGATTCCCCATAAAGGGAAGGGGAATTTCCCCACTTATATTCTGAAATCTCTACTCATTAACATAGATCAGTTTTCCCTTGAAAACGACCAAATCGCTCCCGTATTTTTTTCAATCTTGTGTGGTACTCCATAATCTCAATTCTTGCTTTTTCAGCTAGAGGTGCAATTGGTCGTAAGTCTTTTAAACCCCAATAATCAACCACTACATCAAGTACTGGATGTAATGGTCCATAATTCGCTTCTTTTGCAATCACAGCCATTCTATTTTCAAAATCAGGCATGACAGCACCTGGCATTTTAAAATTTCTAATTATATTGGCAATATGATAGCAATAGTTAAGTTCCAATTCCAAATGTGTTCAAATGACGTCTCGATAAAAAGCATAATGAAGGGTCTCATCTTTGGCAAGGCGGCGTAATAATGTAGCAAGATCTGGATCATGCTTACTTGCAATCTTAGCGACATTATTGTAAAACACCATCGTTGCAAGTTCTTGTAGTTATATAAAATAAAAGGGCCTCCTAGGGAATAGGTGGCCTTTTTACTTCAAAAAAAAGACTAGCAGTATATACTAGTCTTCTAAATGAGGTACCGCCACACCGCTATCAACCTAAGAAATCAATCACCCCCAAAACGAAAAAAACGAGTTGAATTCACATAAATAACTGTAGAAAAGTAAAAATTCCGTTTAGGGGGTACTTCAAGACCTTAGCATGATGGGCATGTATAGTGCCCCCTAATAAATAACCATGTTCCGCTTCCAACCATTATCAACACTAAATTCTGATTTTTAACTAGTCTTTTTTATCCGTAATTCTATATTTTGATATTTTGTTCCAAATCCTAAAGCAATAGCAGCTCCAATACAACTTGAAAGACGGCCAGCAAATAAATATACAGATAAATCTGATTCGCCAATTATCACAGAAGCTATTCCTCCAATTACGCCGAACTACTAAGCAAAAAATTGGCCACATCTATGCCAATTTCTTCTCCATACACTTCTGTTTTCAAGCGTATTCGTATTTTAGATTCAACGGCGTATCTTCTGTACCGTGGATAACCAAAGTAGGTATATTAATTTCTTTTAACTTCCCCTCATAAGAATCATCGCCTTTAAGAAGTGAGTGATTAAACATACTGAGTAGGTTATTTGCTCGTTTTATTTCTTTTTCTACCTGCTTATAAGCCCTCTTCTCATCGAACTTATGCTTTGAACCACAGAGTAACACTGATCCTGTAACCAAGTAATTTGCAACAGATTCTTCATCCGACCAATTTAGTTTGGCCCCATTAGCATGGTAAGTGAGTATCTTCTCATCGATCGGAGGCAAATTCCGTTTGTTGTCTTCAGAGCCAAAAATACTTGATGCAATCAAAGTTATACTTAGAACTCGCTGAGGGTTCCTCAAGGCTACAATTTGAGCAATCATTCCACCCATTAGAAAAAGCAGGACAATAATATTAAATTGGCTTCCATTCGCAGGAGTTTAAGCCTTGTATTTATGACTATTTGGTTAAGCAATCGATATGTTGTGCTGAAACGTCAATATATTTAAAAAAGGATCTCTCTTGATAAAGAGAGATCCTTTTCTTATTTCTTCTTTTCTGTCGGTTGGCTTTGTTTAGCGAAATTAGATGAATCATCGAAATTCGGTTGCTTTTTACCAGCATTATTACTTCTACCTTTTCCCATATGTAATGCACCTCCCCTCATCCTTACTATTCCCAATAAAAAATCCTCTTGCATCCAAGAGGATTTTTTATTGGGCTCTTATTAATAATGCCAAACTGTTCTCGTAGTACTTCCAACACTTCCCGTCCTGCCATAGCTTTTAACCATGGTGTTGATGGTGACCATCATGCGTATAATTTGTCTTGGAGTTTTCCTTTAAACAATACCTAAGTTCGGTTTCAGTCTTCGATTGCTTGGTAGACCGTGGTCCAGAAGTCTTGGATAAGATGCGATGGGGCCGGAGTTGACATCCCAACCTGGGTGAACAGAATTCCAATAAACTGTTTGTCTGGATCAGCGTAAGCTGTAGTGCCCGTTCCGCCATCCCAGCCGAATTGACCGATAGACGCGTAGTCTCCAAGATAGGTACGCACCCCCATCCCAAAGCCCCAGCCACCTTGTATCCCTTGTCCAAACGACAAATGGACGTTGTTTTTGGCCAAATCGTCTCGGTATACTTGTTGTTCAGGAGTAAGACGGTTGGTGGTCATCAGCTGGACTGCGGGCCTAGACAGAATCCGTTTGGTTCCGTGCATCCCTTTGTTCAACAGCATCTGCAAATACGCGTGATAATCGTCGATGGTTGCGAGCAGCCCACCACCGCCTGCTTGAAATGCTGGAGGTTTGCTGTAACGTCCGCCTGCACCCTCATCCCACACGATGAACTCACCTGTCTGCGGATCGGGGTTGAAGGCAGGTGGAAGCCGGTCAATCTTGAGCTCAGGCACGTAGAAACCAGTGTCCTTCATTCCCAGTGGATCGAATATGCGTTCGCGCAGGAACGACTCGAATGTCTGACCCGTGACCCTGGCAACAAGAATGCCGAGCACTTCAATACTGATATGATACTGCCACCGCTCTCCGGGCTGGTAGCTTAGCGGAAGTGCACCTAGGCGACACATAAACTCATCTGGATCGGGCATATCCTGCCCTGGCGTGTCGAATATCCCACTCTCGAAGAACGCGTTCATGATCGGAGAACCCATCAACGTGAGATCCACTCCGAGACCGAATGTGGAGGTCAACAGGTCTCGTACAGTGATAGGACGCCGTGCTGGGACGGTCTCTTCCAGTGGACCATCGGGCTGTTTCAACACCTGCCGGTCAGCGAGTTCGGGCAGCCATTTGTCTACTGGGTCGTCTAAATGCAGTTTGCACTCGTCGAGCAGAACCATTACTGGTGAAACTGCGATCGGCTTGCTAGTGGACGCCAATCGAAAGATCGTGTCCCGACGCATTGGTGCGCCACCATCATGCCTCATTGTTCCAAGCGCTTCGACGTGTGTCTCCCCGTTTCGGCTGACTAAGGCGACGAGCCCAGGAATCTTTCCAGAATCGACATGCTGCGCCAGTACATTGCGCATTTTGCGCAATCCTGTTTCAGAAAAGCCTTTATTGTTTTGTCCCATTTTGTTCTCCTTTAGTTTAGATTGAGATTTCTAATACATATTGACAATCAATTATTAGTTCTTCAAATAGAAAAATTCCCCTTTTTAATAATTTCGACAAAATGTATTTATGTATATGGAGGCATCATAAATCACTATCAACCTAAGCTAAATTTATATCTATAATTCACAGAGAACGTTATTCTTTTTGTAGAAATATACAGAAAGGATGGCGATGTGTTGCTATCCCATTGTGGATTAAGTAGGAAGAGGTACTTTGAGGATAGTGCCTTTTCTTTATAAAAAATCCAAATGCTGATACATAATGAATTAATAAAGATAGGCTAATTTAAATTTATGGAGATTTAATAATAAGGAATGAAATCATTGAAAACATTCATGCAGCCATTAAAAATATGATTATAAGATTCGCGAATTGATTATGATATATTTGAAAAACGCCGATATACTTTCAACTAAGTAAAAAAGCGCCCTGTAAAAATGGCGCTTCGGACGTATACGTTGCCTTTAATTATGATTAATATTAGCAGTTGGGTATAATGTTGTTCCTCCAATTGAAACCTTTATTTCATTTGTTAATGGAACATTTTGTTCATTAATAATTGTTCTCCACCATTCCCATGCAAGACCAGTACATTCTCTTGCTACGATTTTTATATTTTTTGAATTTGGTGGAAGAGGGATAACTGTAGAGTAATGAGCCGTTTTGTCTTTGCCGCTACCATCCCATGTTTTATGTGTTAGTACTTCTTTACCATTTTGATCAAATGTGAATTCATCCCAAGATACATCAAATTGCGCAACGTAAGCACCGTAATGATCCAGTGTCATTTTAGCACTTGAATATTCTGTAGTTGTCGTCTCGATATAATCTGTATTGTTATGAACAGCAGCAGTTGCATTATCTTTTAAAAAAGTACTTGTATATGAAATTGGGTATGCTGGATTTTTAAGACTTAATTCAGCATTATCTTTAATGATATTTCGGATTTCATTGAAATCTTTAGTAACAACCTTGTTATGCTCTTTCGCATCTCCGCCTAATACTACAGCAGTAAAGGTACTTTCTTCAAAAATATCTTTGTACTGTCCATTCGTTTCGACGCTGTTATTCTTAAGTAAGGCTTTAAAAGCAGCTTGTACATCTTTGCTCTTAGATGTTGTTTCTAATTTTACATAAACAGTTCTACCATAAGCTACATTTGAGACCATAACAGGTGGAGCCGAATTACTTACACCTTTACGAGTTAACTCACCAAAAGTAACACTATTATCAAAAAGATCGGATGGATTGTTAGGTAGTTCAGCACTTACGGTATAAAATATTTGCTTATATGCCGCTACCATCACTTTTTTCTCTCCATTTGCAACCGCATTAAAATCAATGTTTAGACTGTTATCAAGATATTTAGCGTTAACGTTAAGGGCACTTGCGATTTGTGATTTACTATAAACCATAGATTCTGTATACTGCATTCTTGCAGGTAACGTATGTGTTTTAGAATACTTTTCATTCCAAGTAGATACTAAATCATCCACTGCTCCAGCCACATTACCATATGTCGGATTCTGGACAGTAATTGTATTTTCTTTTCTCATGCCAGGTAAGTCTATACTAATATTCAAAGGCTTTCTCTTAGCCACTAATAAACTAGGTTGATTGTCTGCAAAAGCTTTATTTGCAAGTTGTACCGCTCCTGGATACGTACGATTCACCACAGAATCAATAATCGAAATATCGACTGGTGAAGTTGTAAGTGATTTTTTCTCGCGTTCCACTACTACAAATTTACCATTTGAATTGATACTTTCTTTCGGAACAAAACTCTCTACCTTATCACCATTTACAGCTAAAACCTCTTGATTATTATATTTAAGATTTGCTATACCAGTATCAATGCCACTAGCATTTTTGGTTACATCAGTTGCATTACCTACTTGTGTTTCTGCGAAGGAAATAGATGAATAATTAATAGTGCATAGACTAACTAATAAACACGCAAGGAACTTTCTTCTTTTAGTGTTTTTCTTAATATTCAGAAAAATCACCCCGTTCTTTTTTTAGTAAGATATGATAATGATTGATAAATGATAGCTAACTAATAAACCTACATAAATGCTTTCAAAAGTTCTTGAATTAACGGGATTACGCCACCTACAAATTTCAAAACTGCCATTGCGATTTCCATATTATTTCCTCCTTTTTTGTTGTTGCTAAGATGTGATTTATCTTTATGTTTTTATTATAGTAAGCGCTTACATTATTATCAATACATTCTTATATGTAATATTGCATATGAGAATGTAGCAGGTTCCCTTTGCATTGTTAATAAGAGTAGCATTAATCATATTTTCCATTCTCAGATAATGGTCTTCCTGGAAAACGTAAGTAAGCAATTTGTATGGCAAATCCTAATCTATTAGCGACTCCACGTTGTTTTTTTACTTTTTCAAATTAGAAGCACTCCATATTTAAACTGGTCTTTGAATCGTATATATTTTAAATCCATCCCAATAGAGTGTACTCTATTGATACAATTATAGTAGACTTATAAAATCTTAGTTAAGAGCGTCTCATAAGACTTAATCTCAAAAAGGGGGTGATGTTTTGCGGAAAATCGGTTATATACATGTCAGTTCGACTAGCCAGAACCCTTCAAGGCAATTTCAGCAACTGAACGAAATTGGAATGGATATTATTTTTGAAGAAAAAGTTTCTGGAGCAACAAAGGATCGCGAGCAACTTCAAAAAATGTTAGAGGATTTACAGGAAGGTGACATTATTTATGTTACAAACTTAACTCGGATCACTCGTAACACACAGGATTTGTTTAAATTAATTGAGTTTATACGAGGTAAAAAAGCGAGCTTAAAATCACTAAAGGATACATAGCTAGATTTATCAGAAGATAATCGATACAGCCAGTTCTTAATTACTGTAATGGCTGGTGTTAACCAATTAGAGCGAGATCTTATTCGTATGCGACAACGTGAAGGGATTGAGTTTGCAAAAAAAGAAGGAAAGTTTAAAGGTCGTTTAAAGAAGTATCATGAAAATCACGCAGGAATGAATTATGCAGTAAAGCTATATAAAGAAGGAAATATGACTGTAAATCAACTTTGCGAAATTACGAATGTGTCTAGAGCTTCATATGCATGTGTACCCCTTCCCTCCTCACCCCATATATAATGAAAAGATGTAATAATTAACAGATAAGTAGAAATATATTATACAAACATTAGGTTGTCTATATAAAGAATAACATGCAAATAATTAAAGGGGGAATTTGTTCAAAATAAGTGAAATCATACACTTTAACTACAGGGAAAGACAATTCATGTTTTAAAACCTTTCAAACCATTCATTTTACCTCAAAACGAATTCAAGACATTTAGATACCTATAATGCGTTATAAACTAATATGATCCTTCATTTTTTTGTATAGATTCTATATTTTTGAAATTAATGTAAAAATATAGGAGAAATACCTTTCGTTTAAAGAAAGGATATTTTTTAATTGCTTATATGGTATGTTGATGCAATCTATATTGTCCCATTAATTGTTCCTCACCCATTTGAACAATTTGCTTAGTAATTTCTCCACCAACAGAACCATTAGCACGCGCAGATGTTTCTGGACCAAGTGTAATCCCTAGTTCACGAGCAAATTCACATTTCATCTGCTCGATTGCACTTGCAGCAGCGGAAATATGAATTTCATTATTATTGTTTTCGTGTCTTTGAATATTCATAATTACACCTCCATTTTATTCGTATATAACATGTGCGTAATTATGATATTTATACATAACACGATTCATTTCTGTCTCATATTCTGTCTAGTAAATTGCTTTTCTTTTTTATACTCGATTAGATGAATTTAGAACGCATCCGAATCTTTGATTCCTAAAACATTCATTTCTTCTTTAAATAAACGCCATGGCTCTACTATTATTGCTTTTTCACGACCATCCCTTAAGGTGAAAACTCTTAGATATCCCATCATACACTCTCCTAAATATTTAAATTCACATTTCATTTTTATTGCTATTGCTATACATATTTATAACCTTCAAATACAAAAACAATAAGTTCCCTACTGAATAAAGACCTAAATACAGATACCCCCTATTTACTTTAGGATACTTTTTTAATTTCATTCACTCATTAGAACAAAAAATTGATGGCTTCTCCACCAAAAGAATTATGCTTCTGTTTTTAAAGTAACTCCAAAGAAAGTAATATTGCGCTAAATACCACTTATATGTACGGTATATACAGATTTGAAATTCCGAATGATTTGTTACCTTATTTATAGGATCTAAGTGGAATTATAAAGTGGGCAATAGGGCCTTGTTCTGCGGTTCATCTTCAAATTCTACCTCCAATTTATAAAAGTAAGGGGATAATTATGAAAAAACAAGCAATCACTGTCATTTCAACCGCGTTAACGTGTTTTTTACTTTCTAATGTAGGACATGCTCAGGAAAAACCTAAGCAATATTACACCGTTTTATTAAAAGACCCATCAAAATTTGAGCAAGGCATCACTGAGATAAAAAAGGAGAATGGAGAAATTACTTATACTGTCCCGGAGATAGGACTCATTCAATTCAAAGGAGATACACAAATTTCTAAAAATCAATCTCCCTTATTTGAATCAGTTAATCCTTCTTTGCAAGTCGAAAAACCAGAGGTTCCTCATTCCATAAAAATGCCTAATTTATCAACTCTTTCAACAAAAACATTAGATACAAACCTACCTCCCTTATGGGATATGCAATGGGACATGAAGGAAATTACTCATAATGGAGAAAGTTATAAAAAAGAAACTGGCTCTCATAATGTGGTTGTTGGAATTATTGATTCGGGAGTCGATGTGGATCATCCTGACTTAGTAAAAAATCTTATTCCTGGATCTAAAAACTTCGTTCCAAAGGGAGGATTGAGAGGTACTGAACCTGAAGAGACAGGTGATATTAATAATATAAATGATATCAATGGCCATGGAACTCTCGTTTCAGGATCTATTGCTGCAAATGGGGAATTAAAAGGCGTTGCTCCTGATACGGGAATCAGAGCATATCGTGTATTTGGAAATAAATCAGCTGATGCAGCCTGGGTCATTAATGCCATCATCGAAGCAGCTAAGGATGATGTAGATGTTATCAACCTTAGTCTTGGTTCCTATTATGTAAATGGAAAAGTCTATGAAAATGGAAAACTTGTAGACAATGGATGGGCAGAAGTAGAAGGTTACAAACGTGCTATAGAATATGCCAATCAGCATGGTAGTGTAGTAGTAGCTTCTGCAGGAAATGATTCTGTAAACGTGGCTAATAAACAGGAGCTAAATAACTTTCTTAAACAAAAATATGAAAAAGAGGGGAAAATATTTACTGGTGTAGGAATAGAAGCACCTGGGGAATTACCAGGTGTAGTAACAGTATCATCAACCGGTCCAACCGGACAACGTTCTGTATTCTCTAATTACGGAGAAGGGGTCATTGACATATCTGCTCCAGGAGGAGATTATCGTTTATGGCAACAATATGGCGAAGAGGTATGGTGGAATACTGGTCTTTTCCGACAAGAGGAAGTACTGACAACTTTTAATACTGGAAGATACTTATTTGCCGCTGGTACATCAATGGCAGTTCCGAAAGTATCCGCTACACTAGCTCTAATTATCAATCACTATAATTTTAAAAATCAACCGAAAAGATCAATTTCACACCTTTACAAAAACGGAATAAAGAAAGATATAGCACCTGATAAAGCCTCTTGGGGGAACGGACAGCTGGACGTATATAATGCTATTAAATAATGAAAAGGAACTATGACAATTCATAGTTCCTTTTTTCGTTACTAAAAAGAGAATGTATCGTGAATGAAATGCATGCCCCTTGAATCTCATTATTTTCAGCATGAATTTCTCCACCGTGTTTTTTAACCAATTTTTCCACGATATACAAACCAAGTCCATGATGTAGTTGATTTGACCTTGAAAGGTCACCTTGGTAGAATTTACTAAATAAAAACGGAATATCTTTTGTATTAAATCCAACTCCAGAATCCGAGATAGAAAAAGACATAACGTCTTTTTTCACCTCCACTTGCACATCAATTCTTCCTTTTTTTGGAGTAAAACGAATGCTATTAGAAATAATATTCGTAAGAATTTGATGCAAACGATTCGGATCAAGTGCAAACTTAAGATTTTTTTCTTCTGATTTAATAAGTAAAGTATAGGTTAATTGTATATCTTCATTTTCTGCCAATTCCTTAAACTCTTCAAGCATTTCTGGAATCATTTCAGCTGGAGCTATATTACAAATCATAAGAGTGAAATCAGGGTTGTCCACTTCAGAGACTCTCCTCATTTCTTCTGTTAAATGCAATACTCTTTCTGTATTATTCTTAATTGTTTGCAAGTAGTGATGAATCCGTTTTTGATTATTTGGCATGGGTTCCATTAATACTTCTACATGAGACAAAATAATAGTTAACGGTGTTCGCAAATCATGTGCAATGGAAGCAACCATATCCCGACGTTCCTGTTCTAATTTCCATTGAACATACAATGAATTTTTTAATTCTTCCTTCATACTATTGAAAGAATCAATTAATATACCTATTTCATTTTCACTTTCATATTTTATTTCAAAGTCTAAATCCTTGTTTTTAATTTTTTGTGAGGCCATTATTACCTCTTTGATAGGTTTATTCAACTGTTTTCCTAAACGCTTAGCTAATAAATAAGAATAAAGCGTTAAAAATATAAAAGGAACAAGAAAAGCAATAATAAATACATATTCTATGTAATAATCAATAGATGCAGCTAATATGTATCGTACAGCAAGCACACCAACTAGTTTACCATTACTTATAATTGGAATGTATTTTGTAATTAGTTTACCATTTTGAGTAGATGTATTTATTTTATGATACACTTCTTTATCATTTTTCAATAATTCATCGCTCAATGTACCATATAATCTATTTCCATTCGTATTCATAACTTGATAAGTAATTCCTTGCATTGGAATCACTTTCTCTAGTTTTTTTTGATAGGATAAATCTACTATTTTATCCCCATTCATTTCTACAAATTTTTCAATGCTGGGCACTTGTTTTTCATAATGGTTGGCAGGTAAAACAGATTTTTCATTATAAATAAAAAGAAAAGAGTATATTAAAATTAACGTACAAACCGTACTGACAATACTTAAAAATATTACAGCTGCAAATGTTAGAATAAATTGGTTTTTCAACGATAATTTTTTTAACATTAACATTTCTCCAACTTATAGCCAACTCCCCATACGGTTTTAATATGGTAAGTTGACATACCTAAACTTAACTTAGCTCTTAAGTTATTAATATGTACTATTATTGTATTGAGATCCCCAACTGCATCCAGCCCCCAAATTTTTTCATAAATTTGTTCCTTAGAAAAGATTTGTCCTAGATTTACCGTTAAAAGCTCTAATATTTTAAACTCTTTACTCGTTACATCTATTTTTACTCCATCAATGAAAACATCATGCTGTGAATAGTTAATGGTCAAGTTTCCTAAGAAACGTTGATTTTGCAAGTTTACACGTTCTCTTTTCTCACGCCTCAAGTGGGCCTCAACACGTGCAATTAGCTCCTTAACTTGGAATGGTTTTGTAATATAGTCATCTCCACCTAAAGTAAAGCCTTTTACTTTATCTATTTCTGAATGTTTAGCACTCAAAAATAGAATCGGGCATTTTATTTGTTCACGAACGACCTTACAAAATTCAAAACCGTCCATTTTAGGCATCATAATATCTAAAATGACTAAATCAACTTGTGTTTTTAAATGATCTAGCGCTTGTTCTCCATTGTAGGCCTTGAGAACTTTATAATCACGATCAGAGAATATATCAGAGAGTACATCTACAATTTCTGACTCATCATCTACAACAAGAATCGTTCCATTCAAAAAAAAACACTCCTTTCTAGTTTAGATTAAAAATCTTATTATTTTGTAAAATATATTTTCTTGTTAATTAATATTCTTTTCATGAACAACTTTTTTATAGTAATAGTGGTTTGAAATGAAGAAAAATATTAATTGGAAGACTAAGAAAATAAAAAATATTAATATTATTGAGTAAATTTTAATTCCTCCCAATATATTTTGCAAGGCGTAGATTGCTATAAATAGATTTATCCCCCCCAGAATAATTGGTACAAAGAAAATTATAGCAATTTGAACCCTTAATGTTTTTTTTATTTCATTGAAATTCAAACCGATTTTTCTTAAAGAGTGAAATATTTTTCTATCATTAGATATATCTTCATATAACTTAAACCAAAGAAGACTGGATAAAGCAATTAACAAGATAAAACCGATAAATAATGCTATTATCCATAAAACTGAAGTTAATTGAACTGTATTTTCATAATGTAGAAGACGAACACTGGACTGTTCCTTTATCTCTAAAGGGAGTGTCTCAAATAATTTTTTTAGTGCACTATAACCCTTATTATTTTCCTTGAAATCTAATGTGTAAAATGAAACATGTTGAGTAGGTAATGATCCCTTCTCTAATTCATTAAAAGTATCTGCTGGTACAAAAGCTACATTATCTATCCGAGATACCGAGTTAATCGCCTGTTTTTCGACCATATTTTTTACTATCAATTCTGTATTACCGTTATTTGTTTGGATATGCAACTTATCGATATTCTCATTTTTTTTACTAAATAACAGGTTATCTTTTTTTGTTTCTGTCCAGTCCTTTATAAAGAATGAATCTGTTTGTAGTATAAAGGTTTTACCTTCTCCCTTTGATGAATTCAGTAATATACCTTCCCATTTTTTCTTATGAAATCCCTCAACCTCTCCTTTGAAGTTTTTCTCTAAAGCAGATTCTAGTGTATTCTCTTGTTTTTTATCAACAATAAATATAGCTGGCTGTGGGTGGCTATTTCGCATTCTTTGATCATTCAACTCTGAATATAAATATATGGAGCTGATTAATATCATTATCATTGATAAGAGTATTGAAACAAGGAAGATAATTTTAGCATTATAATAAAGTTTTTTCCTTAGACTTATAAATATTAGCATTCGAATGCCATTTAAATGCTTTTTTTCTTTATTGATTAAATAGGATACAGTTCCTACTAATCCGTGCGAACAAAAAAGGTACGTTCCTAATAATAAAAGAGCAGCTACAGGTAGAAAAGAGAATAATAGTACGGGTAAAGATGCATTAAGGATAAAAACATAAGAAATAACCAAAATTAACAGGGAAATAATGAATTTCTTCTTTGAAAACCTAGGTAAATCCTTTGGTTTTCTTGTCTCTTGAAATAATTCCAAAACAGAAATGCGTCCGATTTTATAATAACTACGCAATGAAACAAAAAAGAACAGAACTCCAAACAAAATAACTGTAAAAAAGGTAGCAATTGGAGAGAAGAAATAGGAAAATGACTCGCTTAAGAAGAGAGATTTCCCGATGAAATCAAAAAAGCTTTTGGATAGTACTATACCAATCATAATCCCAATTAAGATAGAAATTGCTCCAATTATCGAATTTTCTAAAACTATGATAATAAATAATTGTTTTTTTGAAGCTCCGAATGTTTTCCAAATACCAATTTCCTTTTTCCGTTCAGTAAGAAAATGGTCATAAGAATATGAAATGAAAAAGCATGAAAATAGCAAGATGATGAATTCACACGCAATTAACAGTTGCTCTATTCCAGAAACTTTTGGATATGAAAGAAATGCTGCGTACATATAAAAAATTGTAACTGATAGAATACAACTTACAAGATACACTATATACAGTGAAAGATTGCGAGTTATATTTTTAAGTGCGAGTGAAAATATTGACATCATTCTCCCCCACTTCCTTAGAGATATAGAGTAGTATACGTTGATTGAAACTGAATTGCTTTTCTTCATGGGAACGTTGCATCTCATGAACAATCTTGCCATCTTTCAAAAATATGACCCTGTTGCAAAAACTAGCAGCTACAGAGTCGTGAGTTACCATTAAGATTGTTGATTTATGTGTTTCATTCAATGTTTTTAGTATATTCAATACATCATAAGCAGATTTTGAATCTAGATTTCCCGTCGGTTCATCAGCAAATAACAGATAAGGATCGTTAATTAACGAACGAATAATAGCAGCTCTTTGCTGTTGTCCCCCAGAGATTTCATAGGGATACTTTGGCAAAAGCGGTTCAATATTTAGTTCATTCACTAATGTTTCGAGTTTATCCCTAACACCCTTTTTGCTCCCCATTCTTAAAGCTGCGGGTAGAAGAATATTTTCTTCAATTGTTAAGTGATCTAACAAATTGTAATTTTGAAAAATAAAACCAATATTTTCGCGACGATAATTGCTTAATTGATCACTATTCATATTAGTTAAATTCTGTCCCTTAATTGTAATTTCTCCATTTGAAGGAAAATCAAGAGAGGAAAGCACATTTAAAAGTGTAGACTTTCCACTCCCTGAAGGTCCCATAATCCCTACAAAATCTCCTTCATGAACAGTTAAGTTGACATTATTTAAAACTGGATATTCTTGAAAATTAGTTTTATAAACTTTCTCAATTCCTTTAGCTTCTAACATAATCATGGTAAACCTCCCTTCTATCCTTTTATTAACATGTAAATTCTTTTTTATTCCAAATGCTTATACAAACGCTAACACTAATAATCATGATACCTAGAATCAGGACGTATAAACTGTTACTTCCTGTGCTGAGAGCATGGAAGATACTTTGAACGGATAATAAAAAGAACGATAACTGACTTATGTACAAGCAGCCGATGTAAATTCCAATCAGAAGGAAAAAGCTAATAACTGCATTTGAAATTATGATACTTATTAAACTAGCAATAGCTAAACCACACATTTGAATAATAAAAAACAATCCATATACTTGTACCGTATAGAATATTGCTTCTATAGAGGTCTTTTGTTGACCGTAGAAAGTAAAAGCATCATCTGCTTTAAAAAACACCAACCCAAGTACTATGCCAATAAAAAGAACAACAAATAAGTAGAGTAATACCATTACAGAAAGAGAAAACCATTTTGACATAAGAAAGGTTAATCGTTGAAAAGGCCTAATTAAAAATAGACGATATGCTCCTGAGTTGTATTCTACATTTAAGCTATTCAAGAAACATACAGGCATGAAAATCAAAGTAATTAAGAAAGAAGATTCCTTTAATAAAAACCATGAAAAATTCCAAGAATTTAGTGGCACTTGTTGCCCATCATTATAAATCCCAACCCCATAGTACTTCAAAAACCAAGCTTGAAGAAAAACAATAACAGTAAAAATCCCCAACATCCATTTACTTTTTTTCTGATTCCATAGTCGTTCCCATTCACTTATAACTAATGCTTTCAATTGAACTCCCTCCTAGTTTTCAAATAAAATAATCTCTTTTCACAAATGACAAGTATGCGAACATTCCAAATAAGAAAATATAAATCGCTTCCACTATAACAATGTAAATGTTTATACTATTACTTGATGAAAGTAGAAATGCTATACCTGTATGCTGAATTTTAACGATTGACATGTACATAAGATGTAGTACAGTATTAGCGCTAATTATCGTTTGGCTAGAGAATTCTAAAATCTGTGGAATTGCAATAGCAAAGAAAATAAAGGCCACCCCTGATCCAAGAGTGATCATCGTACTTCTACTTAACGCCCCTATTAATGTAAATACAGAAACAATACAAATCATAGTAATGAAACATGCAAAGAAATACTTTAAGTTATATAGTATCGCCCCTGCAATAGAAACCTTGGTTTCATCTATAAATGTTATTAATGTATCTACTTTTGGAAAGAATAAATAGCCTGCTATGGAATTAAAAATCCAAAACAAAGTTAAATATAGGAACATGGTAGTTAATATAGTAGCAAGCTTAGCTACAAAAAGTTGTGAGGTAGAAAATGGACGAATCAAAATCATTCTTAATTGTCCATTTTCTACTTCATGCGCTATAACAGTAGAAATCAGTATTATAGCGATAATATTAAACGAAACCACAAGATGCTCAGAAATACTTATTATAGGAAAATTTAAAGCAGTAACGTAATCTGGTCTTCCAGGAGAAGTATGTTGATTCCAGTTTAGATAATATTTAACTGACGCAACTACCATTAAAGGTAAGAAAAACAAGATTATCCAAGTTATTTTTTGCGTCCAAAGCCTTTCAAATTCAGAAATAAAAAGCCCCCTCATGATGTCATCATCTCCACAAACACATCTTCCAACCTTTTTGTTGGATCTGTAATTAACTCTTCTTTCCTTCCTTGGGTGATAAGCTTTCCATTTCTAATTATGACAAGGCGGTCACACATTTGCTGAATTTCATCTAGTAAATGGCTTGAAATAAAAAAGGTTAAATTTTTCTTTTCACGAAGTTCAAGAATTAATTCCCTTAGCTCTCTCATGCCCATAGGATCCAGACCATTGGCTGGCTCATCTAATAAAATAACATCTGGATCACCTAGAAGAGCTTGTGCAATCCCGAGTCGCTGTCTCATTCCTAATGAATAATTTTTAATTTTCACATCTGCATCGTCAGTTAACCTTACAATAGATAGTATTGCTTCTACTTGTTCCAATTGTTCTTTTCGAGAAAGAGCAGGGTATAATCTCGCTAAATTTTGTAGCATTTTTCTACCCGTCATATACGGGAAGAATATTGGTGATTCGATAATTGCGCCCATATTCATCAAAGCCTGTTGTCTATTTTGATTTACATCTTGACCACTTATTTTTATGACTCCTTTTGTCGGGCGAATTAATCCTGTAAACATACGCATAACAGTTGTTTTTCCTGCCCCATTCGGCCCCAGAAAACCACAAATATCTCCTTTATATATTTTAGTTGAAAAATCATTTACTATTGTCTTGCCACCTACAGTTTTTGTTAAGTGATTTGCTTCTAAAACTATTTCATTATTCATATAAAATCCCTCCTTATGGACTAATATAGAAGACAAATATTAAAAAAAAATAAAGAAAAGAAAAAAAATAAAGAAAAGAATAAAGAAAAGAAAAAAACTCACAAAAATGTGAGTTTTAGTGCATTTCAACCGTTTCATGTACAGTTACTGACTTTCTTTTCTCAAATTCCTTAAAGAGTATATGCAATACTTCTTGATTATTAGGTAAAACATAGTTCGGTTTCAAAGACATAGTCGCAATTTCAAAAGCTGTTGTTTTCAAAGGCGGAATCACTATATGATCATATTCTTTTAAAAGTTTAACATTATTCTGAACTACTTTTTTCTCCCACATTAATTTGTTCATATTAGGAAAAAAGAGAACTGGTTTATCATGAGCAAGAATGACTGTACTTAATAAATCATCAGCTAAACCATGAGCTACTTTTGAAATAGTATTTCCTGTAGCTGGTAATACCATTAGTAAGTCTGCCCATCTAGCCAATTCCACATGACCTGGTTTACCACTTAGGGTAAGTTCCTCATCGATAAATACCTCATTACAATATAATTTCACGGTTTCTGCAGGGATAAGTTTTATTGCACTTTTTGTCATGATAACCTTTACTTCACTAAAATTCGCTTTCAATATAGCTAAATATTGAAAAATTCCAGCTACTGCAATAGAGCCGCTTACTCCTACTAATATTTTCTTAGAATTAAGCAATTGATTCATTTGGTTCATACTGTAACATCCTCTCAATTCTTGATTAGGAAATTAGAAATACTCCGTCCCACCATGGTTCCTCTACTGCGCTTAGACTTAATAATGTTAAAAGTACACCACTTACACCTTCCAATAGTCCTACCTTGTTTAGCTCGTTTGAAGTCTGCTCATTGGATTGTAAGTCTTTAAAGCCAAATGGTGCTTGAGGATCATATGCATCCATTACATAATCTATTAATTTTGTAATGGATTGCATCGATATTTCCCCATCTTCATCTTTTGCCATCCTAATAGACATTTGTAATAATCCCGCTCTTCCATGACAAAATGTTGGAGAAGATAAATCCCATTCTTCCTCACTTTGCAAAAGTGTATCTTGATAAGAACTTAATGCAATTTTCATGGCCTTCTGATCCTTCAAGGATCTCCCAGCCAGATAGAGAGCTCTTGCTACTCCTGGATTTCCATAGCACCAGCCTTTTCGCTTCGGATACACGTGGTATGATTGGTCATTGACCACTTCTTTAAAACTAAGCCTCGCAGGCCACGAACCTTCATCTTGCCATTTTATTAGCCAATCTATCATTTTACGAATCGCTTGCTTTTGTCCAGGAACTTCAATTCCTTGTTCGATAGCCAACGCCATCAAGGAAAGTGGGCCAGGCATTCCATGAGCATGGCCGCAATTGAAATTCCCATCCGGAAATAGTATCTTATCTGTTTCCAAAAACTGATTGGTGTACGGTACGTACCAACCAGGTAGAACTTCTCCATTCACCTCAATGTCATTAGACATATTAATAAAACAATTGAGAATTTGTTTGAGTGCTTCCAAATTTGATTCAAGTTGAATATTTTGCAGTAAATAACGCCCTACTCCAGTAGCACCTTGGATTGTATCGTACATAAATGGATGAACACCACATTCTTCTTTCCCGTAGTTCAATACAAGATGTAACTGCGAAAGTACAAATTCATTTAACTTTTGTAAAAATATATGATATCTTTCATAGTTACGCGAAGCATACGATGTCGCATACGCAATACCAGAAACACCGCCAAACATAGAAATACTATTCACACCTTGTTTTTCTATTGCCTTTTGTATTTCTACCAAGTGACTATGTGCAATAAGATCCCATCCCTCTTTTGGAAACTGTCGATCTAATTCTGCAAATAACATTATAGTACCTGGATAACCATGGGATAAAGTAATGGGGTCCCATGGATGAAGTGTTCCTCCATTTGGTATATTATCAGGCTCCATAACAATTTTTTCTACATACATCGGATCCTTTAATTGCTCTGCTATATCACGAACTAACTTTAATGCTTTATTTCTTTTTTCAATACTAATTCCCTGTAACCAAAATGACTTTTTTTCTGTAGTTAATTGCATATTTTTCTCCTCTCTAATTAAACATTCACTTGAATTTTGGAATAATCTATAAAATTTTTAGCTTGTAACTCAAATAGTCTTGCGTATATTCCTTTTATCTTTAATAGTTCATTATGAGTACCTAGTTCCACGACTCTACCTTTATCGAGGACCATAATTTTTGTAGCATGCCTTACAGTTGAATACCGATGGGATATAAAGAGCCCCATACAATTCTTTGTAATTTCTTTAAAATCTCTAAAAACCTCTTCTTCTGCTTCTGGATCTAATGCGGCAGTAGGTTCATCTAGAATATATAGGCTCGCATCCCTCATGTATGCTCTTGAAATGGCGATTCTTTGCCATTGCCCTCCAGATAACTGAATTCCGTTCGCAAAAGTTTTCCCAAGTTGTGTATCCATTTGGTTAGGCAAACTATTAATCATCTTTAATGCTCCAGATTTTTTAGCAGCAGCTTGTATAGCCATTACTTGATCGGCTTTTTTATAGTCACCATAGCCAATATTATCTTTAACATCTAGTTCATATCTAACAAAGTCTTGGAAAATAGCACTAATCTTATCCTGCCATTCGTTTGTACTGTATTGATGAATGGGTTTTCCATCTAATAGAATAATCCCTTCAAAGTCCGTATAAAGTTTTGTAATTAACTTTACAATCGTAGATTTACCCGAACCATTAGATCCGACAAGAGCCAATGTTTCACCTGGTTTTATGTGAAAATTCACTTTTTTTAATGTATACTCTTTTTGACCAGGATACTTAAAAGAGACATTTATAAATCGAATACCTTTTTCCTCAAAAGAGATGCTATCTAAATAAGTATTGTCTCCATTATTTGAAACATCCCTTTCTTCAGGAACGTCCAAAAATGAGAATAGTTGAGTCATATAAAGATTGTTTTGGTGCATATTAAAAATCATATACATTAATTCATTAGATGTTTTTTGTGTAGTATTTACAGCTTGAAAATAAGCGATAAGACTTCCAATAGCAATAATCCCTGTTACAGCATCCATAACCACCATAAACTGCACAAACATTACAAAAGCCACGCTGATTAATTGAAAAAACAGGTCAATCCTCATCTTTTTTAAAAGCAGACGTCTATCTTGCAGATAAAATCGATTGAACATATTTGAATAATTTTTTAGAAGTAAATTGCCCAATCCAAATAGTTTCACTTCTTTTACTGTGATGTCTGTCGTTAGCAAATAGTAGTAGTAAAATTGTTTTCTTGTTTCTTCGGCACGCTTATGACTAATTAAAAAAATTTCTTTTCCAATTTTCATGATTGACCAGGAAGAGATTAGTGGTAATAGAATTAAAATTAGGGTAAACTGCCAGTTCCAAATCATTAAGATACCAGAAATAGAAATCACAGTTATTCCACTTTTTATAATCCCCATAAGTTCTTCAAAAATAGCAAATGGTTTATATGTGGAATCTTGGCGCGCCCTTTGAAGTTTGTTGTAAATTTCTGGGTTCTCGAAACTGGAATAAGGTAATCTTTTTGCTTTTTCTATTAATTTTACATTGATTTTATTAGAAAGAAGATTTCGGTAAAGCTGTTTATATGTTTCCAAAACTGATCCTGTAACACCCGTTAAAATTGTAACTAGTGCAAAGGCTATAAAAAACGGTAAAACATGAGTAAAATAATCATCCTTGTACCCATTCTGGTAGATGTTTTGTACTGTATTAACAAGGTATTGGATTGTCAAAATCAATGCTGCAGGTAATAATCCATTTACAAAATTTAAGGTAAGCACACAGAAGAAATATCCTCTGTGCGTTTCCCATAAAAGTTTAAATAAACCAGGCCAATAATGAAAAGACTTTAAAATATTTGAAAATGATAGTTTCTCATCTTCAGGTGTGTGATTGAGTATCTGTTTCATTCTGATTCCTCCAATATCGCTGGCTTGATAAGATATGCCGCGTAAAGGCAAGTGCTTTTTTTTCTAGTTCCCGATTAGCTCCCAATAGTCGATTACAATGCATATGAATAATTGCTCCCATAATTGTTTGTTGTTTATTCCAGAGCTTGTCTTCATTTTTATATTTTTGAATACTGGAAAAATATTCTTTTAATGATTCTCTCCGAACTAATAGACTTTTATAAATCTCTAGTCCAATTGATGAATTGTAATTACGTAAATTATTCCAATCACCTTCAGGATTTCCAATGTTATTTAATAATTTTCTCATTGGTCTAAATTCATCCATGAATTCATATTTATCTGTATTTCTTTCAATAGTTTCCAATTGTTGTTCATAAGTTAAACCAAAATTCTCCATAATCTCAATTATGTTTAAGGATGCCAGTGCATGTACTGGCAGTTCAGCTTGTTGTCCGATCACATTAAGAAGCATTGTTACTGACCTACTATCGTAATGGAAGAAATTCTCGGCCAATTCTATCAGATACGGACCACCATATCGCTCTATTTCTCGTTCATACGTATCAATCGTCATTTTATGAATAAATCCAGAGTTCATTAAATTATTTGCCCAATCCCTTAAATGAGTAAGAACAGATGCATTCAACTTCTTGGGATCTCCATAAAATCGCAAACGAATATGAGCATCTGGATCACGATATCGCATGAAGAACCATGATTGAGCCAAACCATTTTGTACAATATTATTAGCAAATGATGTCATATATTTTGAAATAAATTCATTCTCTCTTGCTTGTGGAACATAGAGCTTAACATATAGCCATTCACTTCCGGGCAAACGATAAATCATTTTCTCACTAACCATCTCTTTTTTTCCGTCTTCAACAGCTCCTAAACTCTTCCTTTTAGCGACATCGTTCATTTTTTTCAACGGAAATACAACTTCCATTGCATGACTACCCAGCGGGCTGCTAAGGCAATTTTTATTGATGTCATGTAATGATTCTCTCAACTGTAATCTACCCTGCTTAAAAAGTTCATTCTTTAATTCTCGAAGATGAAGAATATTTTCAAGATCAATTAAAATCCTATTGTCACTATACGTCATAAATACATAGCGTGGAACAGCCCATTTCACTCTCCATTTTTCAAATAGGATTAAAAATTCATCATCACTTTTAGGTTTATTTTTCATACCAATAGTTTCTCTATTTAACTTCCAAATTGCAGGAGACAGAATGATATTTTTGTAACGAATCCTTGGATAATAAGGTGAAGATGTCATATTACCCCAATTGAATGTTCTCCAGTGGTCTAAATCATTTAGGGAAACTTCTCTCATAAAGCGATAAATATTAGGGCCACTTTGGTAATTTAGTACATTACCAGCTACCACTTTAATTCTTTTCCCAAATTTTTTAGATTTCAGATAAAAGTTTTCTAATGATGCTCCAACGACAATATCATCAATTGGAATTTGCAAAGTATCTTCATCTCCATTTGTTCCAAGAGTTACAGTTACTTCTCTTGTAGTTTTTCCAATTGCCACATTCGCTGAACGGCCAGTTGCCGGAAGAAAACTTCCCTCTACCATAACGATATCATTATTAAATTGATGGTCAATCTCCGCTTCTTGTTGCTGAATTTCACGTCTAACATTTGGATCTAAGATATCTAAAAATCGACCAAATGTGCTTCCTGCTGCATGAGATCCTGGATTTGGGCTTAGGCATAAATTATACTTTCCATTGTCTAATTCCTCTTGCGAAGTAGCATACAATTCTCCATATACTTCAAATGAATCTGGAGCGTATCGAGTATCTTTTTCTATTCCAATTCTGCTAATTATTTCATCAGTAATTTCAATTTCTTTTTGCTGATTATGAATAGCTTCAATAAGCATATATGATAATTGGACATTACGTTCTTCATCTAAAGGCGGCGTAAAATTTTCTCCATCCCTATTTCCTTTTGGATTTTTATATGTCGCGGGTGCTCCAAGCCCTAATTCCTCACTTAAAAGTTCTACCAATGGAACTTCCCTAGTTGTTCCGTATTTTTCTAAAAATTCAATATGATATTTTTGGAGATGAGGAAATCCAACTCCGCTATCGGCTATGCTCCATAACACTTGAGCTGCTTTACTAACATCATTTGCTACGTTTTTTCCTATAGCTAAATCATGCATATTTAAAGCGAAATCTACTTGAAGAGGCGTTGAAACTTCATAAATCCCCTTCATTAATAGGATAAGATCGTTGTATATAGAAAGCCCCTTTCCAAGCTGTAATTGGTCATAAACAAGTATTAAATCTTTTACCTTCAGTAAATCTTCCCATATTTGATCTTCACCAACTCTTACTTTTAACTTGTCAATCACATAATCAAATGGGGAGTCATATGTAAGTGGCGGTCTTAGCTCAGTTATAAGGTATTCTTGCTCTACCAACTGGAGAATAAAGTTTTCCATTACCTTTATATCTGTGCCTGGATAGTCATTATTCAACTTTTGGAGAAGCTCTTTCACTGTAATATGTGTTTCAGCTAAATCTAAAACTTTCTTAACAACTTCACTATATGTAATTGAAATATTTTCTTTTTTCTCCATATCTTTCTTACGAAGTTGTCCACATTCAGTTGAAAAAGGTAAATATAGGCGGTTTCCGACACGATAAGTAGCATGATTTTTACTAACCATTAAAAATTGGAGAATACAAGGATTTTTTTCAAGTGATGAAACCACTCCCAATAACCATTCCATATCAGGCCGAGTTCTTTTCTTAAATTGTTCAAAATGGCTCATTTCAAGTAAAGATTTTTCTTTAAACTCTCCGGATGCTACCCCGGAAAAAGCTCCAAAAGGTGTTGGGCGTGTTGTCATTCTTAACATATATCGTAATACAGAAGATATTACTTGTTGTGTTTTCCTATTACTTAAATCACCATGTATATATTTAAGAGATTCAAGCAATGAAGGACTTGCAATGGCAATGGCTTCCTTAATGTAATCCATTTCTGCATATTCCCTTAATTTTTCAATCAATAATTCTTGATCCTTAATTTGATATAGTGCGTTAAATGGTAAAAACGGGGATCTAATCATAAAAAATGGTAGAGGTTCAAATATATTATTACATGCGGTTTTATTTGATGTATGAATAGTCTTCCTTTTTTCTGTAATCATTTGGAATCTTCCCTTCTGTTCTAATCAAATATTATAATAGGAGAAAAAGAGGGACACATCTGTGTTCCCTCTTTTTTGGCATTCAATTAGCAACAGAAGCTATTGAATGAACCTGTGTTTCCACAACCAGGCGTACAAGCTGAAATACTTGTAATTTGTGGATCTACATCACCTGAAGCTGTTGTTACTTGAACATCCAAATCAAAAAGGTTTTTTTCGTTAATCATTTTCTTTTCCCCCTAAAATTTTTATTAAGACGTTATGTCTTATGTGTCTAATTTATCAGATAAATATCCTAGTAGAATCCGTATATTCCGCAAGTTTATATTGTAAATTCACGCATAATAAAAAAAATATATGTAAATTAAGTATTAAAAATTTAAGGACTATATTGAAAATATCCCATTTTTATTGTATTTTTTTATATAGAACTAAAATACAGAATATTTGGAAAGAGGGTTATTTTTATGAATAAAGCAATATGGGAATTTTTAATGGAGATGAAAAAAAACAAACTTACCTTTGAAACTTATGAATTATGTCCTTCATTGGAGACACTATCAGTTGAAGAGCGAATTGTATTAGATGAGTATGCAAAGGATTTCCGGGTGAAAATTGATGGTGGAAATCAGTGGGTTTAAAGATTGTTTAATCAATCATATTGATTACCATATCTCCTACCGTAATCAAAGTGATGAATCTGAAATACTTCTACTTATTCAGAAATGTCTTTCTCATAAAGGAAAGGTTTTAAATCCTGAATATTCTGGCTTCTCGTGGGGAGAGCTATATCTAGCTCTTTCTTTTTTGACCAAACGACAACCAATAACAAAAAGAGAATTAGATAAGGCAATGGGGGTTGAATTTATCTTTTTATCCGCGGATATAATAGATGATTTGTGTGATGGAGACGTATTAGATCCATTATATTTTAAAAACGAATATCCTCGTTTTTTGTTAGTTTCTCAATATTTACTTATGCAAGGACTGATATACTTAACTTATAAGACAAAAGATACTGCAACACGAGATCTTCTCCAACAATTGATACATTCGTGTTGTGGAGAATGGAAAGATATCCAATTTTGTTTTTCAATAGATAAAAAAATAATTTTAAGTGAAGAAGAATATATGAAACTTATTGAAAAGAAATCCGGTCTACTCACAGAAATTATCTTTCGAACTATTAATCCTGAAAATAGAATTTTAAAAGAAATTACATCTTATATAGGGATAGCTGGTCAGCTAAGAAATGATGCTAATGATGCCATGACAGATAATAAAAATGACCTTCAGGACTTAAAGGCTTATCTTCCTTTTTTAAAAGCTTATGAATATAGTTGCAAAACACAGGATAATTTTTTTGAAAATTTAACGGATGAACAAATATCTTCGTCACCTGAAGTTCGGGCATTAGTCCGGGATTACATAGAACAATCTGGAGCACTTCACTATTGTCGTATCCTATCTCAACTATATTATAGAAAAGCATTTGCACTCTTAGAAATGCATTTTGTTCTTTCTAAAGACGAAATGACTTATTTTCAAATGATGGTTATGGGCAGAGGTCACTCCTATGCGTAATATTTGGTTCTGTATACCTTTAAGCATTTTATATTTATTAATACTTTTAATAAATACTTACTATTTTCACTCTAGTAATTTTAAAGAAAGCGTTAACTCTTTATTAATTAGTCATTTTTATATGATCAGCGTTATTAGTCTTATTTTTTTTACTATAGGATTAATTAGCTTTTTAAAAAAAAGACAATCTATTGTAGCAAAAAAATTCTTTTCTCTAACATCAGTCTTTGGGATAGCTATTTTAACATCCTTATTATCTAGCTATGATATAAATATTTTTAAAGCTATAGAGGTGAGTAGTATTTTTATACTTTCTTATCTCTTAATAAGTTTTTTCTCTAATTTCCCTGTATCTACCAAACCAAAATATGTAAAAATATTCAACCTTGTATCATTTGTAATTTCAACAGGATTGACAATTATTTATATAATTTTTTGTTGTTTTGGATATATGTCTAACAATAATTTTAGCTTTTTATTTAAAGTTTTACTAATTACTAACCTATTTCTGAGTATTAGCATCTGTGTTTTTCTTGTTTCATTACATTTACGAGAAAATAACCTTAAGGTGAAAAGTCAATTATATATTCTGATTTTTGGTATTATTCTTAGTTTTTTACCTATTGTTCTACTTAATCTGATTCCCGGTCTACTTTTTGGGGAATCTAAAATTCCATTTACATATTGTTTACCTAGTATTATTATATTTCCTTTAACTATTTCTTATTTATTAATAAAGCAAGAAGTTATCGAATTTGAGATTAGAATTTCTAAATGGCTAACAAACTTACTCTTTTACTTGCTCAATTTCTTATTTTTAAATTTTTCGGTTGAGCAATTCATAGATTTGTCACAAAAAGAAATATTTATACTATGCGGCTTAAGTGTATTATCTGTTGTACTCTCTGTATATATATATAAACTTATTCTCTCATTATTTAGGTATTTAAACATAAAAAAGGATGCACAATCAGGTTTACATAAGATTGAGCTTTTTCAAACACTCTCGAAGGAAAAACATGCTAAAGAGCTTGCAAAATTAGTCGGACAGCTTATTAACCAGATGTTTAACATTAACGGCGTTTCCATAATATGGAACTCAAATAGTATTTATCATTCATTATATGAGACAGGTATTTTTCAGGATATGGATAAATTTGAGCTGTTTAACCAATTGAATCAACTTGAACAGAATTACTTACTAAAGGAAGGTACTACTCCTATTCATATTCAGTTTGAAAAATACCACTTAATTTGTTTTCCAATACTCATTTACCAAGGCATGCAGGGAGCTATTATTATTGGTGAAAAAAATGATTATACATTATTTAAACCTCAAGAAATTAATGAACTTGAAGAGGTTGTAATAAACTCGGCAAATTTACTATTAAGTGTTAATACCCTCAATAGTAATAAAAAAGAAATTCGAAAAGCAAAGGTAAAAGCTCAAAACTGGAAACAATTTAACTATCAGATTATTCAATCTCTAGAGAATGAAAGGAAAAGGCTTTCGATTTTCTTACATGATGAAATTCTTCAAATTCTTATTTTGCAATTAAACGAAATAAGAATGCTTCAGACCAAAAGAAACTTTTCTATAGACATATTAAATTCAATGGATGAGCAACTTGAAGATATTATCTATAGCATTAGAAAAATGTGTCATAATCTTCACCCTATTATCGTAGAAGATTTAGGTTTAGAAGCAAGTTTACACACACTAAAACGCGAGTTCGAATTAAATTATCGCATTCTCATTCATATACAATTTAATTGCAAATTAAAAATTCTCTCGAAAAATCTCGAAATACAGATTTATCGTATTATAAAAGAGCTACTGAATAATGCTATTAAGCACTCCAAGGGGAATAATGTTCAAATACATATCATAGAAGAAAGAGGCTGCTATGTTTGTACTGTAGAAGATGACGGCATAGGCTTTTGTGTTCCGAACAGTTTTTCTGAATTTAGTACAAGCAACCACCTTGGTCTAATGACCATCCAGCGTCAAATTTCCGAGTTGAACGGAAATTTGAGAATATCTTCTGAAAAAGAACATGGAACATTAGTCACATTTACCATACCAGTAAATTGGGAGGAAAATAATGAGTATACATACACTACTAGTGGATGACCATTTGTTGGTTATGCTAGGCATCCAAAGACTACTAGAATCTGAGGAAGATATTGAGGTGATTAATACCGTTCACGATCCTTCCATATTAATTAAAACTGTGGAAGATACCCGTCCTGATGTAATTGTTACAGACATCAGGATGAAGCAGTATAATGGTATTGAACTTACAAAAGATTTATTGTCAAAATTTCCGGATGTAAAGGTTGTAATTCTATCAGGATATGATCATGAAGAATATTATAATGCGGCCTTTGAAGCTGGAGCAAGTGCATACATTACGAAAGAAAGATCAGCATTTGACCTAGCTAACGCAATTCGTCAAAGTCACATGGGATATATACTATTTTCTAAGAATCAGATTATGGGAAATAATATTGAAGCACTAACTTCTGCTGAACAAAGAATATTACTCTTAATCTCAAAAGATAAAACAAATTATGAGATTAGTACGGACCTTTCAATCAGTAAAAGAACTGTAGAATATCACATTTCTTCAATTATTAGAAAACTGGGTGTAGATTCAAGAGTTGGAGCAGTCGTAAAAGGGATTAAAAAAGGATTAATTGAAGGTTTTTAAGGATAAGGTGACATTGCAGAACTGTTATGTCTAAAAGTTTATTGATAAATACAGAGACACAGAATCATAGTATATAACCACCAATACCTGCAAATGAAGAAATAGGACTCATGATTGGGTCCTATTTCTTCATTTGAGATAACTTTAACCAGATAAAAATTACAATCTTTTATTATATTCATAAATTCCCTCCCCATTATATTTTAAATTCATTCTGTATATGTTCCCACCACATTTCTCTCAGGCTGGAAAAGCAAAATCTTGCTCAAAATGAAAACACGCCATCCTTTCCTATGATTCTACAGAAAGAATAGCGTATTTTTTTATTTTAGGGAGGATTTTATTTTATTAGCTTAATAGCGCTGGATTACCGTCAAAGTTCCAAAAACCTCAAAATTTATCCGTTTTTCCTTTTTTACCTACTTACCAAATTCAGCAAGTAAAATATTTTTAAAAGGATCAGGACTGTTAGCTCTACCCATACTGTTCAAACTGACGGCCAACGTATGCTTACCTCCAAGTATACCTCCAGCAAAAGTACTAAATCCTGGAATACCACCTGTGTGTCCCCATATCGGGACACCGTTTGGAAGCTTAGTTTCATAGATTCCAAGACCGTATCTCCCGATTTCAGCTCTTCCTGTAGGAACTGTAGTAAGCATTTGTTTTAGTTGCTGTTCTTTCATTAATTTTCCACCGAGCAAGTAAGAAAAGAATTTGTTTAAGTCGTCAGCAGTAGAAATCATATCTCCAGCCGAGCTACCTATACTTGGATTAAAATAAGTAACGTCTTTTAGCTCACTTGCTCCGTCTGGTTGGACATATCCACGGGCATGCTTAGTGCCTGGAATAACGCTTGAATTGCCAGGTAGAAATGTATTCGACAATTCAAGCGGTTCAATAATCCGATTTTCAATCTCTTCCGCATAACTGTTTCCGGTTACTTTTTCAATAAGGATACCCAGTAATACGTATCCTGTGTTTGAATAAGACCAGCCCTTTCCTGGGGCAAAGTCTGGGGGCATCGAAAGTCCAATCTTCACTAGCTCTTCAGCGGTATACAATCTTTTTGTATGCGTAAAATCAGCTTCTTTTGACCTTGAGTATTCAGCGATACCACTTGTATGATTCAACATCTGACGGATAGTAATCTGTTTAGCATCATATCCATTTCCTTGAATGACACCAGGCAACCATTTTTCGATGGAGTCGTCTAGATTCAGGCGGTTCTCTCCAGCTAATTGAAGTAAAACCGTTGCGATGAACGTCTTCGTCACACTGCCAAGGCGAAAGCGAAAATCTGTTTTCATTGGTTGCTTGCTGCTCAGATCCGCTACCCCAGCGGCATAACCCCAAGTTTTTCCACCCTCAGAAGTTTTAGCAAGTATCCCCGGGTATCCAAGTTGCAATGTATCCCGCATTGCTTGCTTGACGGAATTACGATCTCGTTGAGTATTTGTTTGTAACGAACTAGATACATTTTGAGTGGGCTCTGCTTTTACAATTGAGGTTGGCGTTGTGTATAACAGGGAACTTCCAGCTATTAAAAGAGCCAGACTTGCAAATGTAATTTGACTACGTGTTTTCATAAGGCATTCCTCTCCTCTCCTCTATTCATATTGTATAGGTGGTTGCTTGATATTTCATACTCACCACACAGCTATCATCTCTACCGATGACAAAAAGTCAACATTGAATTCGTAATCATCTTCATAATGATTATTTTTACAAGCTCCATTCTGTCCTAGGTAAACCCCTCTTTTCCCACATATATGTTAACCCCAAAAATTACTTCTTTTCCTTGAAACACTCTTGTTACTGGTTTGTTGTTCATATATAAGTCATATCTGTTCCGCCTTTCACGCCTCTTTATATTTTTATCATACACAATGAAAATCTCTTTTTTCTTACCTATTTCTTACAAATTACTTACGTTCAAAATAGCTTCTATAATAGGATGAAGGAGTATCTGTACCGGAAAGTTCAGTAAATATATTAATCAAAAAGAAACACAGAGGTTTTTCACCTCTGTGTTTCTTTTTTCCATCCTTTTAAATATTAAAAGTCGATTTACTCTTAACAGGATGAATTCTGGCTCTTTTTTAATGTAATTTTTCTTCTTGCAATACAACACAAATGACATTGTGCTGCATGAAACACTCCTAACGTTGTTAAAATCAATTGTTTTTAAGTCGAAATTCATTAAATATCCATCAACCTAACAGAACAGATTGCCCAAAAACGATAAAAATGAACTTTGTATCTATAAAAAACACAAAATTTTCGTTTAAGAGGAACTTCAAAATCTTAACTTGATAGGCATGTGGCGAGACCCCTATCATTTTACTATTCCTTAATATAAAAATTCTTTGTTTTTACAAATAATACTCAAACATTTTTGCAACCTTTTCTTTCATTTTTTCTTTTATAGATAATTGATTGACGTCAGAGGATGTTACCCTCTTTGAATTTTGTAAGTCTGCAGTAATGACTGGCTTTATTTTCGAAATATAGACAGGGTCTTGGATATAACAGTTCATTTCTTCATTTAAATGAAACGAGCGCGAATCAAAATTCACGGTCCCAACCATCAATACTTTTTCGTCAATCAAAAATACTTTACCGTGTAACACTCCCTTTTTATAACCATATACTTCTATTCCCTGTTTTAATGCTTTTCGGATATATGGATACGCTGCTTCTTTAACTAACAGTGCATCCGAATGAGGTGAGAACAGAATTTTGACACGGACTCCCCTCTTTCTTGCATCTACTAATGCTTTCCAAATAGTTTTGTCTTTTGGTATAAAATAAGGTGTTAATATAATGATGGATTCTTTTGCTTGTTGAAACAGCATTGCATAATCTTGCCCAAGTTTTTCTCCGCTATAATATGCAGTAAATCGTTGCGAGGTTGCTCCCTTTTCCTTTACCGCATTGTGTATCGGAATCGGCTTCTCTGAGTTTTTCTTCCAGTCTAATACAAACTGGCGTTCTAGATCTTGAACTCCTTCTCCTCGTATTTGAAGATGCTAATCTCTCCAATAACCAATTTTTTCCTTCCCCCAAAAAAATACTTCTTTCCAATGTTAAATCCGCCAATGTACCCAATCTTTCCATCAATAACTGAAATACGACGATGATTCCGATGATCCAAAGAAGAAAAAAGATAAGGAAAATCAGGTTTATTGTAATACGTAAAATGAACTCCTTTTTTAACCAATAATTCTCTTTCCTTTTTCTTTAGTAAAATTCCACCTAACCTATCCAATGCATAGTATACTTCTACACCTTCCTGACTTTTTTGCCGCAATAACTGTAGAAACTGATGACTTACTTTATCATCAGCAATAGAGAAAAAGTTAATATGTACGTACTGCTTTGCTTTCTCTATATCTGAGAATAATTGATTGTTTAACTGTTTCCCGTCTGTATACATAGTAATATCACTTTGACGAATAGGGTATTGACTAGGCTGCTGACCAAATCTCCCACTTTTTTCGGCTATTGTTCTGTCAATTTCACCCCAAACAAGCAAAACAAAACATCCACCGATAAATAAAAAGAGGAGTACTCGGAAAATTCCCCTATCTTTTTCAGCATATTTAATCTCCTTTATATATTATTGTTTTATTTCTGCTAGTTTTTGTTATTGGGGCAAAACTATTCCATGCATCTATTAGCTAAAAAATCCTCCTTTGAATAATTAACTGTAAAATTTCTCATTCACATAACTCTAATTTAGGGTTATCATTCCTGATAACCCTAAAATTAGAAATCGTACTATGATAACAAAATAGGCATCCTATATTTTGAAGTACATTTACAAGGAGGATTACTACATGACAGTAAGTACTAAACTTAAACAAACTATCGCTGGATTAAAGAGTGCTCAAGCATGCCTAGAAGGATTTGTTCTTGATACTGATAACAAGCAAGCAAAACAATTATATACAGGTGCAGCACAACAAACTCAAGAAATTATTGAATCTTTAAATCCTCGTCTTCAGCAAATTGAACATGAAGAGCCTCAGTACAAGTAATAATCATAATACCTTTCACATAAAATATCGTTCACATGGAAGAGTGCTGAGATTAGATAACGATTATCAAAATGCTGATTACAATTAATGTTTCTCACCACATCACTATTAAGATAAGAGAAACATGTATCCAAAAACAAAAAAATGTACATTTTCATCTGGAGATGCACATTTTTTCGTTTTTGGTGTGTTATAAAATGCCTAATTTGATAGATGTGTGGGGTGACCCCATCGCTATCAAGTTAAGAAACACAGTCTTCCCCAAAATGATAAAAATGAACTTCGGTGCTATAAAAAACACAAAATTTCCATTTAAAGAGTACTTTAAAGTCTTAGCTTGATGGCAATGGAGTATTAAAATAGCTTAATTTGATGGGCATGTACACAGACCCCAATTATAGTAGGGGCCCCGCCAACCAATTGACATAAAACCCACGCTAAGCAAATTGGCTTTAGTTTGTATTAATTTAAAGAGATTCTATGATTTTATAGTAAGTGGACTACCAGCACTTTTTAAAAAAATCATACTAAACACATTTTGATAAAAGAGCCGATTTTTCCAATTTTCTTGTAAATTGTGTTGCATAAATAAATGCTCATTTCTCTTGGTGTTTCGATTTTTCTTCAACAGGAATTTGCATATTCATAATTATCTGTCCTTCTGGGTAAAACAGATTCAATCCGTGTAAATCTGATTCAATTACATTACATGATCTAAACTGTAAACCATTTCTCTTTATATAGTCTTTAATGTTTGTATATATTTGACGTCGTGCTTCATCCATATGCCCTTCTGTACATACGTAATCAACACAAAGATAATTACCTGCAGGTATACTAAGAATATCAACATGCTCCATCTCTGTATCATTCAAAACAGGATAATAAACTGAAAGTCCCAAATCATCATTGAAGAAATTCTTAATTGGACACATTGTTATAAATTGTTCTTGAAAAAATTCACCTTGCTTAAAAATAGAACGGAATTTATCAAAAAAGGATTTTACACTATTAAAATTTTCTCCTTTGATGTGATAATATTTTCTTTCTTCAAAATAGACACTCTGAATTTTATTGAAATTTCTGCTTCTATTTTGAAGGAGATCCAGGAGCCTAGTAATTTTCTTTTGCACTTCCATAAATCGATGAATTTCAGTTTCAATTTCATTTTTTTTGTTCTGTAAGATATTCATATTGTTTATTATATTTCTCTTATTTATTACTAAATCAATTTCTTCAATTGAAAAACCCATATCTTTACAAAAGAAGATTTGGCTAATTCTTTGTAGGTCTTCATTTCCATACAATCTATAGTTATTTTTACCTACCTTTGGCTGAACTAATCCTTTTTCTTCATAGAATCGAAGTGTTTCTTTCGTAGTATTAAAAATCTTAATTACATCACTTTTAGTTAACTTATAGCTATCCATCTAATTATATTGCCTCCTATAAGGAATAATGTTCATACTATAAACTATGTGGTTACTTCATAGTCAATAAATAAAAAAATTTAAAATCAAAACTGGCTGTTTTTAGTGATGAAGGAGTACATGTCTGGTTCTGTTGCAAAGTTTCTTAACAGCTAAAAAGTTGGTATGATAGCTGTTCTTGCAGAGTTTGGGCGTGATATTATTCGTGGAAAGCCTCTTCGTAAAGATAATGCGTAAATACAAACAAAACCAGCAAAACACCTTTTCTGTGTCGTACTGGTTTTGTTGAAGTCCATCTTGAATTGTAGCTAGTTCAACGTGATTGCAAATTCCGAGTTCGGCGCGCCAGCAAATACAACCGATCCGTTTTTCGGCAATTTTACTTTGTTATTGCCGCTCACAACGGTAAAATTGACGCATACTCCCTTCTCATCATACACCGCGAATGAACTCTTCGATGACAACGTCACGCTCATCGTTTTCCCTGCTGTCGCTTGTGGGATCGTAAACCATTTCGCATGCCCATTTGCTTGTAGCGTAACTTTGGATGATTGGCCTGCATCAAGCGGTTTTACGTTGGATCCACTTACATATAACAATCCGGCCATCTCCATATATTCACTGCCGCCTTCTGTATAGAAATGAGTTTCCGTCGTATCACGGCCATTCATCACGGGGATCTGGAGCTGATGCGCCGCGGTGTTCGGACCTGTAATTTTTCTGCCGTCCCAATAGCCCTCCAGGCCTTCCTTGCGAGTAATTTGTGTGGTAATAAGTTTCGGTTGAACGAGATATTCAATAGAACTAAATTTCTCGTTCACGAGATAGAACTTGACGCCTTCCCGCTTCGCCCATGCGGCAGCGGTTTTCTTCGATAGCACGTTGTCTTCTAGTTTCTCGGCTAAATAGTGAGTCATCACATTTTGCCCTAAGCCTGGCGTCGATTTATATGTGCTCACCTTCAAATAAGTGCTTCCATTCTTCTCAGTGACGAAGTTGAGCTTGGAAGTACCCTTCTCATTAATAAAGCTTCCATTCGCAGTATATACATATTTTTCTTCTCGATTAGATGGTAAGAACAGTTCTCCATTCTTCGTAATTTCTATTTTGAAATGACTTTCGCTATTGCCGTAAAAGCCCGCTTTCTTCGTCACGTCTTGAGGCATCTTGGCCTTGACCGGCTTGCCAAAGGATTTGTTTGGCTTGATGTCCTTAATTGTGCCCTTCTCTTTAAGCGCGGCGAGCAGTAATTCAGTTGCCAGTAGTTGATTTGTAGAGCTTTGGCCGCCGGATGACAACACAGCCACTGCCATCTTCTGTTCCGGAAGCACGACCAGTATAGCATGTTGCAGTGTTGTATCGCCGCCCTTAGCCATGCTTTTTATCCCATATTCACTGAATGGGTATAGTTTCACACTATCCCAGCCAAGACCATAGTTGAAAATATTACCTCCATCCCCCGGCCACATTCCTTTTTTATATTCCTCTTGCTCCATCGCCTTGACTGCCTTATCAGAGAGGATCCCTTTTCCCTGTCCCATAAATAATTGTGAGAATCGTACCATATCTTCTGCCGTGGAAGAGATCCCTCCCGAACCAATCACATTCACCGATTCAATGGGAAGCTTCCCTTGGTACGCCGGAAAATAGAGTCCAGCCCGCTTATCGTCTTCCCATTTGTCCTGCGGCGTTTTCGTATGATTCAGCTGTAAGGGTTCTGTAAACCGTTGATGTATAAATTCGGTAAAGCTCATACCGCTGACTCTTTCCACCAAAATCTCGGCCAGCGTAAAGCCGTCGTTGCAGTATACCGAGAACGCGCCAGGATCCGCCTTCAAGCTTTGGTTGGACAATTGCCGCATCAAGACATCATGAGCATAGGTATCATTATCGTTAAATAAAAATGCATTACTTAACGTGGAACCTTGCAAGCCGGAGGAGTGGTTTAACAGCATACGTGGCGTAATGCGTTTGTACCGCTCGTCTTTCATCTTGAAATCAGGAACATAGTGGACAACAGGAGCATCCAAATCGACTTTTCCTTCGTCGACCAATTTCATTACAGCCGCTGTTGCATACATTTTACTGACTGAACCAATCCCATATAGAGTATCTTTGTTCAGCCGCTGTTTTCCTTCCATATCGTTCTTGCCTGTCTGACCCGACAAAATAAGTTTACCATTATCAATTAGCGCATACTGCACGCTAGTCGTCCCATAGGACTTCGTGAGTAGCGCAGCCTTCTCTGCCGCAATCTTCTCCAGTTCTTGGTTAGCAACTTCTTGGTTAGCTACAACCGGAGTCTTACTGCTTGAAGATGCTATCGCCCCTGTTGGTAGGATCATCGTTAGCGCTAATGTAGCGGCTAACACCCCAGATAGTTTATTTTTCATGAGAGAATTGCCTCCTTAGATAAGTAATCGAATTCATCACTTATTTGTTTAACTATAAAAAATATGACAAAATTTATCCGTTTTTCCTTTTTACCTACTTACCAAATTCAGCAAGTAAAATATTTTTAAAAGGATTAGGACTGTCAGCTCTACCCAAACTATTCCAATTGACGACCAACGTATGCTTGCCTCCAAGTTTACCTCCAACAAGAGTAGTAAACCCTAGAATGCCACCTGTGTGTCCCCATATCGAGACATCGTTTGGAAGCTTAGTTTCATAGATTCCAAGACCATATCCATCGATTCCTTCTTTTCCTGTAGGAACTGTAGTAAGCATTTGTTTTAGTTGCTGTTCTTTCAGTAATTTACCCCCGAGCAAGTAAGAGAAGAATTTATTTAAGTCGTCAGCAGTAGAAATCATATCTCCAGCTGAGCTACCTGCACTTGGGTTATAATAAGTAACGTCTTTTAGCTCACTTACTCCGTCTGGTTGGACATATCCACGGGCATGCTTGGTGCCTGGAATAACGCTTGAATTGCCAGGTAGGAATGTATTCGACAATTCAAGCGGTTCAATAATCCGACTTTCAATCTCTTCCGCATAGCTGTTTCCGGTTACTTTTTCAATAAGAATACCTAGTAATACATATCCTGTGTTTGAATAAGACCAGCCCTTTCCTGGGGCAAAGTCTGGGGGCAGAGAAATCCCCATCTTCACTAACTCTTCAGCCGTATACGATTTTTTTGTATCCGTAAAGTTAGCGTCTTTTGACCTTGAGTATTCAGCGATACCACTTGTATGGTTCAATATCTGCCGGATAGTAATCTGGTTACCATCATATCCGTTTCCTTGAATGACACCAGGCAACCATTTTTCGATGTAGTCGTCTAGATTCAAGCGGTTCTCTCCGACTAATTGAAGTACAACCGTTGCTGTGAACGTCTTCGTCACACTGCCAATGCGAAAGCGAAAATCTGTTTTCATTGGTTTCTTGGTTCTCAGATCCGCTATCCCAGCGGCATAACTCCACGTTTTTCCACCCTCAGAAGTTTTAGCAAGTATCCCCGGGTATCCAAGTTGCAATGTATCCCGCATTGCTTGCTTGACGGAAGTACGATCTCGTTGAGTGCTTGTTTGTAACGAACTAGATACATTTTGAGTGGGCTCTGCTTTTACAATTGAGGCTGGCGTTGTATATAACAGGGAACTTCCAGCTATTAAAAGAGCCAGACTTGCAAATGTAATTTGACTACGTGTTTTCATAAGGCATTCCTCTCCTCTATTCATATTGTATAGGTGGTTGCTTGATATTTCATACTCACCACACAGCTATCATCTCTACCGATGACAAAAAGTCAACATTGAATTCGTAATCATCTTCATAATGATTATTTTTACAAGCTCCATTCTGTCCTAATAAACGGTAAATCCCTCTTTTTGCATGTATGTTAACCTCAGAATTTATTTCTTTTCCATGAAACGCTCTTATTAACTGGTTTGTTTTTCATATATAAGTTATATCTGTTCCTCCTTTCATGCTTCTTTATATTTTCATCATACACAATGAAAATCTCTTTTTCCTTACCTATTCCTTACAAATCCCTTACGTTCAAAATAGCTTCTGTGTCTCAAATCTGCCAATTAATTCTCATCAAGAGAAAACGAGAATTAAGCGAATATAAAACGATTTATATCATAAAAGATTATTTTCTACTTATTTATGAATCTCTACAAAAAGACACCAAAGAATTAACAAAGATATTGTTTCGTCTGTTTGATCTCTTACAGAAAAACGGACGAAAATCCCATAGGTATGAGAAGAAACCGTCTTTGATATCTTAGGCGTCGTATATAACCTTTCTATGCCTCACAAGCATGTAGCGTAATCCAAAAAATTAAAACCCAATAGGGTTTATCTGGTATGAAAATATTTAAAGAACTTACACTGGATCTTTAGAAAAAAGAAAAAAGCCCATCAAGCTAAGGTTTTGAAGTACCCCCTAAATGAAAATTTTCTTTCTCTACAGTTAGTTTTTTTGAGAAGTCAGCTCATTTTTTTGTTTTTGGGGTGTTTACTTTTCTTAAGTTGATGGATGTGGTCTCACCATACCATTTCGGGAAAATTGTACGTTTAGACACAATCCGGACATATTTTAAGCGTTTTCTGTCCGTTAAGAGACATCTGTCCAGAAAATCTTATGTTTATGAACAGAGGATAAAACTCAATAATAGAATATTAATATTCAATTTTTATATAAAAAAATAAGCTCCGAAGAGCTTATTTTAATAATAATATCAACGCAATTATCAATGATATTATTGATAATACAATCATAAATAATGAAGCTCAGTCATGAGCTATCGCCCTGTTACCGTCATTGCTGCTGTGTAAATTGTATCTACAGAACCGTCAGCACTTACAATTTCAACTTTATAACGGTATGTTCCATTGTCGTAAATGTTTTCTCCATATCCTGTGAAAGTTGAAATTTCATCATTTGCTCCAGCTGGAACCCATTGATTTTGCCAATGGAAGAAAGTATCATATTCTCCCCAGTTGTCTCCATATTTCTTTTCGATGCTGACATTATAATGAATGTCCTCAGCTCGGTTATTTGTAATTCTTGCAATTACGTTTCCACCAAAAGTGTATTCCGTAGCGTGAACTTGAACTGTAACACCATTCACCGTTTCGCTAGGACCACAGATGTAATGACAATCTTCACTTGCTTGTGCTTCAGGTGTGTTAATGTTCATAACCGTCAAACCGCCTAAAGCTAAAGCTACTGTTAATGCAATTGTAGCTAATTTTTTCATGATAATTCCTCCTATTAACCGTTATAAGTGAATGTTTTTGTTTTTACGTATTCATTGCCAGCATAAAAAGATTTCTATGTCTCATTTTTATCACCCTTCAGCTTATATAATTCGACAAATGGTGATAATTTCCTGCAAATAAAATAAAAAAGCACTCCCGCAGGAATACTTATTCAAATTCAATTTCTGTTTTATTGTCTGATGTGAAGTATCTTATGGTTGTTTTGCCGTATTCTTGCAAGCCACTCTGCGCAACGGCATCTTTTAACTTTGTTCTCGTTCTGTAGCCGAAATTTTCCCGTAGGCCTTCGTCTGCATTTGACAATGCTGTTTTGTCAACGAAAACATATAAGACATACAAGTTATTTTCTTTTTTTAATTCACCCGCTGTAACAGTACCGCCGAAATATTCTTTAATTTCTTTGGTTCTACGTTCAAAACTTTTCATCATTCGTGTTTGCTCATCTTTTGGTTGTTCTGTTTTCGCAGTTGTTTGTTGTGCTTTTGGCTTCTCTTTTTGAACCACTTCTTTTTCGCCGCAAGCCGCTAACATTGCAACCGATAAACCAACTGCTAATACTGATTTCTTCATCATTTTAATCCTCCCAATATAAATACCTAAATATTAGTATACTATGAAATTTATTGCTGAATATGAAAAAGATGCCCATTAAGGGGTACCGCCACATCGCTATCAAGCTAATATTTTTAACTACCCCCATAACGAAAATTTTATACATCGTTGACTATTGATAATGATACGTTATGTAGACCTCACAGATAGATATGGGCATACAGTTCTTCTTTTATGGTACACTTCAATAAAAGGGGGGTAAGAGGTTTGAAAAAGTGGATTAAAATCACATCAACCTTAGTTATTGCTATAGCAGTTGGTATTTTTACTGGCTACAAAGTCGGTACGTATGCAGGTTCAGACGTTAAGGAAAAGCAGACTGAGAGAATTAAAGGGGAAAAGGTAATACTTGACCTCAACTCTGATCGTCATATAATCAATGCAATGCACAAAATGACTCATCAAAAAGTATTATCCCACGAAAAGCAAGGATTTATCAAAATGACTCCAGAAAACATCGAAAAAGTACGTCAAGCGATTGATGAAAGTAATAGTGGAACCTTACAACATAAAGAACAGTACCTTAAGATTTTGGTTCGTTGGTATGAAGGCGATTTCTCTCAATCGGTTGAGGAGCATAATTTATTATGGGAATGGGACAATAGCAGCACTGGTAAAGCATACGAATTAGCGACACCGGAACAAGAAGAAGCATACATTTTAGAACAAGCGAAGTCTGAAAAACAATAAAGGGGTATCGTCACCTCGCTATCAAACTAATAAAAAGAAATGCCCCCTAAAATGAAAAAATACGCTATTCTTTCTGTAGAATCATAGGAAAGGATGGCGTTTCTGTATATTGTTACAAAAAGAATAGCGTTTTTTTCGCTTTATAAATACAATTTCTTTTTCAGTAAAAAATGTGGGTGGTACCCCTCTAATACCCCAGAAGGAAAAGAAGAGTTTGAATTCTTTAACGTACAGGGCGTTCCATATATCATTGTAAAAGATCATGAGAATAACACTCAAAAATCAATTCTTGGATTCAGCACTCAATCATTAGAAGAGGCTATTTTATAATAATCATCCCCCAAAAAAAGAAACGAACAAAATGTTCGTTTCTTTTTTTGTGTTTAATGCTCAAGAAAACTTATAACCGCATAAGTATATAGAACGACTAGAGCAAAGGCACATATTCCCATAATTATAATCGCTAGTGCGCTTTTCTCTTGTCTAAACCCTATAATTCCAAGAATAAATGCACTCCACATTGTTACCTTAAGCATTGTAGAAAGGTTGGGAATTGAATATCCACTCAACCAGGTAGAGAAACTTACAATTACGGAAAAAGAGAACAAAGTTAGAACAATAGATAATATATTAATGTGCTTCCCATACTTCAGTTGCATTTCGCTACCCCTTTTCTTTTCATTAGTAAATAATAGGTAGATGGTTATATTTTTATTTTATTCTAAATTTTCTTGAAAATCTACAACGAAAAGAAGAGGTTGTCCCAAAAGTCGCTGGATAGTTACTTTTAGGTAACCTCTTTTCTTTATTTTTTACTTTCCTCTAGTTTAGAGATACTCGCTTCTTTTTCAGGTAACGTATCAACAAAATCCTTTTGAGATTTTAATAAGTCAGATTGTTGTATCCAATCCATAAGATCATCTAAAGATTTACGGGCTTCTTTTACATCGCCAGTAATATCATTCATGTTCAGCTTATTAAATGTAGCTAAAAATTCTTGTTGAATCTCACCTTGCAATGCATTGCTTTGTTAATTCTTTATTTTCATCACTTTTTGCCTTTTGAACATTATTCATAGCTTTCCCGATTTCATGTTTATCAAAAGCATCTTGTGCTTTCTTTAAATTTTTCAAGTTCTTCACGTTCACGCGGAGACAATTTTTCTAGTAGGGGTACCCCCCCATCACCATCAAGCTAAGAAATGCAAAAGATAAAAATTGTAAGCCAATAGATAAAAAAATAATAATTCCTTATTCAACTAACGCATGCATGAGTTAAACAACCTAAGGCTGCTTCGGTAGCCATTTTTTGTACCAACTGGCAGTTTGGTTTTCAATATGTGAAAAGGGATTTCTAAGTGATTAATTGAATATATATTTATTGTTTACTAATTTTTGGGAGGTCCCTTTATGGGAGATAAACTTTACTGTATTGCTACATATCAAGTTCTTAATGAAGAAAGACTAAGAGCTTCGCACGGTTCTGTAATAACTTATAGTAATGCTGTGACGGGATCTCCTGTTAGTGAGATAGGGTGTTTTTTAATTTATTTATCATAATAACGTGCCATGAAATTGCAACTCTCGTCCTCAAGAATTATTTCTTTTGGGTGAAAGTTTTTTTATTATATACGTTTCATTCTGTCATAATTTAAAGTTTTCGAGAGGAGAAATGATATGAATTCTATTTTATTAGATGTTCCGTTACAAATAGAAACAGACAGACTAATTCTTCGAGCACCACTTCAAGCTGGTGACGGGAATGTCGTACACCAAGCTATTAAGGATTCAATTAATGAGTTAAAACAATGGTTGCTTTTATTTCAGTCAATTCCTACTGTTGAAGAAACGGAAATTCTCCTGAGAAATGCCCATATAGATTTTTTGAAAAGAGAAAGCTTTCGCTATCTTATCTATCATAAGGATACTAATGATTTTATTGGAACTGCTAGCCTTCACGGAATTAATTGGAAAATTTCTAAATGTGAAATTGGATACTGGATTAATACGCAATTTAGTGGCAATGGATATATGACAGAGGTAGTAAGTGAGTTAACAAACCTTGGATTTCAGTTACTCAAATTTAGAAGGATTGAAATACGCTGTGAATCTACTAACACTAAAAGTCGTACGATCCCTGAAAAACTAGGTTTTGAGCTTGAAGGGATATTACGTAATGAAGATCTTTCAGCTGACGGTAAAAAACTAACTGATACCTGCATCTATGCAAAGGTAAATTAGATTGAAATTTTAATATTCAATTGCGTCTGTGTACATAGTTTATTCCCCTTCTAATCCATTATTGTGATTTGTTTAGAACTATAGTACATCAATATGTTTAAAATGAAATGTACTGAAATAGGTATATTCTATTGTTACAATCATTTTATAAATAAATTACTTCATGAAGTTATAAAATTAGGACCGTACATATTAGACATATCTAAAATGTACGGTCCTTTTGTTTACTAGTGGTTCACTTATCTAACCTAAAGATAAGTATGTGGTCCTTTTACAATTTGAATTTCTTTTTAAGCTTCTTATATTTTCTATATGAACGTCGAACAATGTTTAACATGAAATACGGTATTTTAACAGGGAAAGGCAATTTATAAATGAAAGGCAAGTAAAATGTAAAATATGCCTTTTCTAAGTCTCTCCACTTACTATCTTCTTTTGTTTTTAAGAAATCAGATACATCGACTACATATCCCCTTCCATTTTCCATCATCACATTTTTTCCGTGAACATCACAAGGAGTTAATCCTTGCTCCCTTGCATACTCTATAGCTTCATTGATATCAAGGATTACCTGCTTAGGAATTTTAATCCCCTTATGAATAGCATCGTATAAGGTAATTTCTTTTAAACGTTTCAATACTATGAAATTTTCTCCTTTATATATAAGATTCGAATAAGAAGGATGATTTCCGATTCTTCGGTATACTTCTGACTCTTTTTCAATTCCTTCTCCTTCTCGCGCGTAAACTTTCACTACCCAATCTTTGTATTCTTTGTGCATAAATACTGCGGCATAATTACCTGTCCCTAAACACTTCCAAAGTCTAGGAATATCTTTAACTACTATAGGCTCGAATTCATCCTCACTTCTTATGCTTACCTCTTTTAATAATTCGTCCTTTATCAATCTCACAAAACTATTTATACTCATCATTTCCACTCCGGTTTTGCTACAAGGGGTACTACCCCATACCCATCAAGTTAAAAAGTACATTCTTCCCTAATACGAAAAAAATGAGCAGACTTCACTAAGTAACTAACTTTAGCGAAATAAATTTTTCATTTAGGGGGGTACTTCAAAATCTTAAAATGGATATTCTACGCAAATATATATTATTGATACAATAAGTTATGTTAACTTCACATAATTATATTATACAAAAACTCAGCAAATACCGTTACAAAAAGTGTACAAGCCATATCTACTCTCTCTAAATAGTTTATTGCGAATCTATTTTAAGGAGAATTCTTACATCACAATTTCATAAATCTAAGGTTTCAAACTATTCATTACGAAAAAAAGACCGTATCACTACGGTCCTTTTCTCGCTCTTATGCAAATACTATGACTGTGTAACTTTATTAGAAACAAGTAGTTTTTCAATACATATAGGTAACATATCTAATAACGTTTCAAATGCGTAATTTACGTCCAGACGCTCCGTCCATTGATGTGCATCTTTTCCTACTGGTCCCATATTTAATACTGGAACGTCAAACTCTTCTAATTCCTGAAGTGGAATCGAATAACCTTTATCCCATAATGGCATATTGTCGACAAGAGAACTCATTGAATCCAATGGGTTTTGTAAGCCAACATAGCTTAAATCTGAAATTCCCCCAAAATAATTTTGATTTTCAAATGTAATGCTATGATTATAGTGGGCATACTTTTCCATTTCTACAACTACCTCTCTAATTAAAGGATTGTTGCGTGAACTCACAGCTGGATAGTATGGCGGCGCAAAGAAAAGTACAATCATTGGAGCCTTTTCTTTACATAAGATAGCTAATTTGTCTACTAAATCAATAGTTACTGCACGATCATCTTTATCTTCTCTATTTTTTATAATATCGGATTGAATTTCATCTATTTTTTCTCTTCCATGTTGTTCAATTGCATAAGCGATAAGCTCTTCATACGTTAATACATTTACTTTAAGATTAGGCGGTATGAACGGATTATACTTAGAAAAATGATACGCTCGCTCCTCATACGATTCTTCAATTTTCTCTGCTACTTTCGTTACTTTTTGGCGTAACAATGAAACTACATCTGTCATCGTTTTTTCTAGTAAAAACAAGTTAAATAACGTGACTGCACGATGAGGAATTTGTACAGAATAATCCTCCTTTAAATCTCTTTGAAGCAAGTTAGTTGGTGGAGGACTTGCTTCACCATCTACAATATCGCAAAGGTCCGTATTCAACTCTAATTCAGCTGTTAATAATGCAGCCATATAGCTCCCATTTAATCCTGCAAAAGGTTCGCCTACATGTGTCTCTTTTCCATAGCAAAGGAAACCAGGTAACACCTTCCCAATAGAACCAGTATAAATATACTTATTTGGGTCACCAGGATGTCTTGAAAACATAGGCTCTGAATTTAGGACCGTTTTATACTCTAAGTCATGTTCTTTTGCTAGGTCTAATAATCTTGGAACAGCAGCTCTCATCCCTACAGAGTTCACTTCTTCATCTGGAACAGCCAACAAAAGAACATTCCCATCAAATCTTCCTTCACAAGCTTGCTCAACCATCGCCATTTGTAAAGCTAGACCACATTTCATGTCCATCGTTCCTCTACCAAATAGCCAATCTCCTTGTTCAATATCTTCACGTACATGATCTGGTAGCTCATCTTTATGAGAATAAAACATAGATGTTAATTTTTTAGGGTTAAATGCATCTTCTTTCCACACTCCATAATCTTGTACATCTACAACATCAAAGTGACTAACAAGAATTACAGTATTTTTCGTACTATCACTTTTCTTTACTAGAGCTGTAACAAAATATCGTCCATCCCCCGTCGGATTTTTTTGTAAATGATGCGGATTTTGTTTGAAATACTGTAAGTCAGATAATTGTTCTACAACAAAGTCTGGCAATATAACTTCAGCTTCTGAACCTGTTATACTAGGAATTTCAACAAGATTGCTTAATAATTGAACCAATTGTTCTTTAGATTGCCACTTTGACATATAAACCCCCCTATTTTTCCGCATTATGAAAATCAATTCCAATATATGAATAAAAAATGACGACAGCTATCAAAATTATAATTTTGCCGTTTGGCAAGCTTATGGTTCTTTTCATTTGCGGCAAACATATGCTTCCAGGATTTGAAGAATATGTTTAATATCGCTTTTAAATAAAGTCACGGTGTTTATTTAAAAGACGCGATGTTTTGTCCCTTTGGATCTGTTTATCTAAAGAGAGGTTTTTATAGTGAAAAGAAAATCTGAACTGAAAGACGTATTAAGAAACTGCTGAGTAGCAATAAAGTTACTCCACTAAAGGGCGAGATTGTTGAGGAACGTTTTCAGGAAATTAGATTATTCGAGTTTGAATATATCATTGAGATTGTGAAGGTTTTTTACTTAAACTGACGGGGCAGTAATACTCAATTGAAAATAATGGTAAAGTTAGTGAAAAGAAGAAGGATTAAAAATCGTATAGATTCATTGTAATACATTTTAAGTTTTTGTGTGGCGAGGTATTTGAGAAGTAAGAATGATTTCATCAAAAAAACATTGAAGCTCCAACGGGTTTTTATATGACTATTTTTCCAGACACAATCTAACATCATAACAAATTATAAATAAACAGTCTATACTTTTGGTTAGATTTTTTATATAGTTTGATTGACAGCAAAACCTAAGAAAAGGGGTGTTATTCATTGAGAATCACTTGTCACCTTGATCAATCTGATTTACAGGAGTATATGCAAAAAGTCTTTGGTACCAATTATTTGGTTTCTAGTGTAACGAAAATGCATGGCGGTGCACAAAAGGTAGTCTATAAGATTGACTGCAGCAATGGATTTTCCTGCGTTCTGTATGTTTGGGATCTTACTATGAATTATTTTCAAGAAGAAATAGCAAACCGAGATATACATGAGCACTCCTATAGTAGTGATTTATTTGAATTAAATAACAAGTATTTAATTCAACAAGGAATTCAACCCCCCCTTCTATATGATCTGAATAAGGAAAGAAACCGTTATCCTTATGATTATGCTCTCGTTGAATATGTAAATGGACAAAAGGCAGAAGTTTATTTTCAACATTCCGATTCATATGTTAAAGATAAAGTGTTTCAGCGGATAGGAGATATGCTGGCAGACATGCATGCCAACGAGAGACTTACTCATGGGAAAGCGAATCAAAGTGGGATCAACACGGAAAAATGTCATCACTTGCAAATAAAGAATGCAAAAAGAGATTTAGATTACGCATACCAACATATTGACAGCATCAGGGCTAGTCATAGCAATCTACTCGATACATTGTACGAGCTTGAATCAAAAATTGAACCAAGAAGTCGTTATGGATTTATACATGGGGAACTCGGCCCTGATCATGTATTAATTAATGACAAACTAGAACCTTATTTGATTGATATCGAAGGAGCCGAGTTCTTTGATATTGAGCATGAGCACAGTTTTTTGCAGTTCCGATTTGGGGATTATTATCGATATTTAAAGAATGATACTCTCGACCCCAACAGGATGTTATTCTATCGATTCCATCATCATATATCCTTAACTTCAGGCGGGTTGAGATTGCTTCACAGAGGATTTCCGAATCAACAATTTGCAAAAGATCTTACCGATCACCATTCCCGTTGTGCACTGCGTTTTATTGAAGGTTGAACTTATGTCATTAAAAATTTAAAGATAGATAGGAGTTAAATACGATGATAAAAGGTTTCGGAGGAATATTTTGGAGAACTATAAATCTTGATGTTATAAAAAAATGGTACAGTGAAGTGTTGAAGATTGAAATAGAAAATTGGAACGGGACTGTGATTAAACCCGAATTAGGAACTGAGACTATCTTTTCTTTCTTTGCCGAGAATGATAGTTATTTTCCTACAGAACAACAAGTGATGTTAAATTTCCAAGTACATAATCTAAACGAGACTATTCAGCATCTTGAACAAATTGGCGTACCTCTTGAAAAGAAAGAAGAGATTAGTGAATTTGGAAAGTTTATTTGGATTAAAGATCCTGAAGGGCGATTGATTGAGCTTTGGGAGAAATAGTGGATTTTAATCATTTGCTATTATGCTAACAGATGCTTTAGTTCAATAAGGTAAATAAAAAAAGTGCATCTCCGTTTATTAGACACAGTCTAACAATCGGAGGTTCACTTTTTTAATCTATCCAACTTAGTATAAGCCTATCCATTTATTAATAATATCAATCTATCAATAAATTACAATCATCTTGAATGTCTGAATTTTCCGCAAATTAAAGGTTATCCCCCAAACAACCTCGAACATTGTAATAAACATACATAAGGAGGTTGATCTATTTTGTTTCGTTCATTTACAACTGGATGTGTTGCCCTTGTGCAGCGTTTCTTGCCAGAACCGTTTATTTTATCATGTTTATTAACTGTTTTCGTTATCTTCTTCGGTATGTTTGCAACGAGCCAAACACCTGTAGAAATGATTAATCACTGGGGTAATGGAATTTGGGGACTTCTCGCTTTTTCTATGCAAATGGCTCTTGTACTCGTGACAGGATCTGCATTAGCAAACGCTCCTCTTATTAAAAAAGGATTAACGAGAGCAGCGAAATTACCGAAAACAAATGGACAAGGTATTATTGCTATTTCAATCGTAAGTTTACTAGGAGCATACATAAACTGGGGATTTGGTATTGTTGTATCGGTTTTATATGCAAAAGAAGTGGCCAGACAGTTAGAAGGATTAGATTATAGGTTAGCAATTGCTTCTTCCTACTCTGGATTTCTCATTTGGCATGCAGGCCTTTCTGCTTCTATCCCTCTTACGTTAGCAACTGGCGGCGAAACGTTAATTAAAACGACAGCTGGAAGTATTAAAGAAGCGATTCCAATAACAGAAACGTTATTCTCACCATACGCACTCGTGCCAGTTATTATTTTTCTCGTTACGATGCCTCTCATTAACCGGGCCATGCATCCAGATGAAAAGCATACAATTACTGTAGATCCTAGCGTATTCCATGAAGAAGCTGCCGCTCAAGAAGTAGGGAACAATACGTTCGCTGAAAAAATGGAAAATAGTATGATTATTACACTTTGCATCGGATTATTAGGTCTTATTTATATTTTTAACTATTTTAGTACGAAAGGCTTTAACCTTACACTTGATATCGTTATTTTTATGTTATTAATTGCCGGTCTTATTTTCCACCGTACTCCGATTCAATATATTCGCGCTTTCTCTGACTCAACTAAGAGTGCTTCAGGTATTTTACTTCAGTTTCCGTTCTATGCTGGAATTATGGGGATGATGATTGGAGTAAATAGTGAAGGTCTTTCGCTTGGAGGAGCTATTTCTACTTTCTTTATTAGTATTTCAAATGAAACCACATTCCCGCTCTTTACATTTTTAAGTGCTGGCATTGTAAATATTTTCGTTCCATCTGGAGGCGGTCAATGGGCAGTGCAAGCACCAATTATGATTCCAGCTGGCGCTGAACTTGGTGTACCTGCCGCGAAAACAGCGATGGCAATTGCATGGGGCGATGCTTGGACAAATTTAATTCAACCTTTCTGGGCATTACCGGCATTAGCGATAGCTGGTTTAAGCGCGCGTGATATTATGGGATTTTGTGTTGTTAACTTACTATATGCAGGATTTATCATTAGTCTATGTTTCTTATTTATTTAAACGAAAAGCTAGTTTTATACTAGCTTTTTTATATAATAAATCATTCATTATCTATACAGCTTATTACCTTTCTCCACTCTACCTCTGCATGATTTAATGCTTCATATGTAAACAAATCTTCACATACTTTTTCAATCATATGAGGATTGTTCTTAAGGAAATTCCACTGCAATACTTTAGGAAGAAAATATGTTTCATATTCTTTACTTCCCTTTATCACCTCATCAACTTCTCTTTCACAAATCCCTCTTATTAAATAATCATTTCTTAATTGTATTTGAATTTGTTGAAACGTTTCGCTGTATTTCTTCAATTGGACTAAACAATTAATATACGTACGCAAAAGTTCGTCATCATAATTGCAACACTTTATAATACGATCGATTTCATTCATAATGTACGAGCCGCTTCTTCTATTTGTAACAGCCATTTTTCACGCTTCGTTACTTTACTCGTTTTCACAGATTGAAAAGTAGAACGTTTTATATCGCGAATACCACAAAAACGTAAAACCCCTCTTTTCATCATAATCCAATCCGCTGATCGATATAATAGGGACACGTACCATAACGGTGAGTCTAACGTATTAATAACCCACGCCTTCTTTCCTTTCAATAACCCTTTCGGTAAAGCTCCTTCATATTTATAAGCAAATCCAGCTATAAAAATACGATCGATAAATCCTTTTAAAATAGCAGGCATGCTCCACCACCATATCGGATATATGAAAAGAAGACTATCCGCTTTCTGCACTAATTCTCTATATCGCTTCGTCTCTTCTTCATTTAGTAAATCACGTCTTTTCTTCTCTCCATTAAATACAAGCACTGGATCAAATTGTTCTTTATATAAATCAAGTAGCGTAACAGAATGATTTGTTTCCTCAAGTCCTTTTTGCACATGCTCTAAAATTGCCCCATTAAAGCTTGAAGGATTAGGATGAGCGTATATAATTAGTACGTTCACTACAAAACAACTCCCTCTTTAGTTAAAGTTTCCCCTTCTTTAACATCTTCTCTACAATTTGCACATTTTTCGAACTTTGTAACAAACGATTTAATACTGTTAGTAGCTCTTCTTTTTCTAAACCTTTCAATTGCTCTTTAACTGTACTCTCACCAGTACCTTGAATTTCATACACAACTGCCGCCATATGTTTACAATAATTTTCATAAGGACACTCGCAGCTACTTTCTGCAAAATCTTCAAGATCAATAATCACTTCATAATTCCCTGCATTTCCAGTAACGAAAGCAAATACTTTCTTGTCGTGTATTTCAACATCTTCTACATGTCCCTCTTCATAATATTCATATCCTCTATCTATAATGTACTTTGGAATCCATTTCATTATATCTTTTAATAAGTATGCATACATCACAACACCTCTTCCTCTAATTCCCTTTTGACTTCCAAAATCCTGCATGTTATTCTAATAACTGTCAAGTAGCGAGTCTACGTGACAAAACGACTGACACCTATTCGGCGGAGGTGTCTCTTTTCATTTGCAGCCGATATGAAGTGCCTCTTTCAGGCACATTCAATCTTTGACACTACACACTCAACACCATTCCCTTGTATCAGGCTGCTTTAGCAGTCTTTTACTCTACATACTTCAAAAAAAAGAGAGCTCAGCTCCCTTTTCCCGCCTTATAAAATACCCCTTTTTCAGCATAGCGATATTCATCATCAGCTAAAGTAATTTTCCCATCCAGTTTGAGTTCATCTAATAGTCTTGATAAATAAAATTGATGTAACATTTTTTTAGTGAATTTTCCTTCATGATGCGAAACGATATGTTCTTGAATATCTAACAATGATATTGGCTTATCTTGCTCTATCATATATTCATAAACTGTACTACGCAGTTTTACGTATTTTTCGAGTGTCACAGTACTTCGCAACCCCTTTCTTCTTATTATATGTTTTCGTAATCGGTTTTTTTGCAACAAAAAAACCTCTCCGATAAGAAGAAGTTACGTATATCTTCGTCTTATCTCCCAGAACAAATATGTTCTGCTGGAATTAGCACCTGCATCGCGGTTGCTGGGTTTCATCGGGCCAGTCCCTCCACCTCTCTGGATAAGAAAATATTCACTTTAAATTTAACTATACGTAATTTTATTATAATTGTCAAATAAATATAAAAAATTATATTTTCTTCTTTATTGTTCATACTACAAAAAGATGTACAAAAGGAGGCTACTACTTTGAAAAAGAATGCTCGTGGATACGTACAAGATTCTTTTCATTCCTTACAAGAAGCGAAACATTGTTTAGAAGATGCATTACAAACTGTTGAAGAAGATTTTAATCGCGCACGTATTGAACAATCCCTTTACGCTGTAGAGCAAGCTCTTCAACGTTGCGATTACACCGTTCACATTTTAGAACAAGAATGAAAACTTCCCATCAAAAGATGGGAAGTTTTTTTCAAATGGCATACTTCATCATTATTACCGTTATTATTAAAAAATATACAGAATTAACAATTTCTAAAATCCCTACTTTTAATATAGAAATCTTTTTGCCATACAACATAATGGCCCGAATTACACTTGGTACAAATATGAGTGAACACCATGGATTTATAGCAAATACAATTACCGTTAATACAATATGGTATCCCCAAGATATAAAACGATACTTCGGATTATTTTTTTCACGAATCATCGTTTTTACATAAAACGTACTTCCTAAAAAATATAGAAATGAAATAAGCGCAATGAATAATGCTGTTTTATCTATGAATTTCACGGAGAAATAATAACTGATTAAACCACCTATACAAAACAATATAATCGCACAAACATCATTTAGTAATGCTCGTTCATTTTTTTGACGAGCGTAATACATATTTACAATAAACAATGGAATCATTAATACTGCGAATAAAAGAATTCGCCATTCATATAATAAAGAAATCATCCCAAATACAAATGCAATGATAAAATAAATAATTGCAGCGTGTAGAAATTCTTTTTTTCGTCTTTGCCTTATGTACATGAGAAATGGATAAGTAGCTAGATAGATAAAGAACCAGGCTAAAAACAATGGGATATGATAAAAAGTAGGTTTACCAAGTAATACACTTAATAGAAATGGTATGACAAGCATCGCCCATGCTCCATGTTGCTTCGGAATAACTAACTTCATTAACTATACACCTCCCTCTTGAAAATAGTTCTCACCTACTATTATACAAATAAATTCATATAATAACGGACATATATTGAATCTATTTTTTGACAATAAAAAATGCTCCTTACAATATGTAAGAAGCATGAAAGAGGCAAACGAATATGTAAGTCGCGACCCTACCTTATATGAGTATGCTTTTCTATGTCACGTTATGCTCATCTAATATACCGTATTTCTTTTTAAATCTTGTGAGGATCGTAATCCATGACGTACTAAATAGCAGAAGGAAAACAACATTCGATATCGCGTGACTCAGATCAAAGTAAAAACTTGCGACATAGTAAGCAATAACTGTTTCCCACGTTGCTTCCTGTATAAAACCAAGAAGACCCCAAAAATTCATAATCCAGCCAAATAGAAATCCAACGGCAAATCCGTACAACAGTCTTCCCCACAGTTTTTTCATTAAAAATGTATTACGTAATAGTCCTGCTATAAACCCGATCATGCCCCAAGAGAACATTTGCCACGGCGTCCACGGACCTTGTCCTAAAAAAATATTAGATACAATAGCCGCCGTTGCCCCAATCATAAAGCCAGTTTCACTCCCAAAAACAATTGCAGAAACGATAATGACAAAAGAAGTCGGTTGTACACTTGGTAAAATAGAAAATGGTACCCGGCTAACCGCTGCAATCGCCGCTAACACAGCAACGATAACAATTTCACGTGAAACAAACGCCTTCCTTTCAAAACGAACATAGAAAGGTAACATAATGACAGCTAATAAAAACAAACTACTTACCATGTAATACCCGTCCATAATAAAAGTCGTAAAGAGTAGTGTACATATTACAACAGCAAAAATAAATATTATGAATGCAACATATCGTTTGGACACGCTTCGTACACATCCTCCCACGTTAATGCAAGTGGCAACTCTCTACGGATGAATCGATTAATAGATGTTGTATAAAAGAAGTTACCACTAAAGAACTCTTTCGGTGCATCATTCATAATGACTTTCCCGTCAAATAACATCATGCACTGATCAACGTATTTCGCTGCAAACTCAATATCATGCGTTGCCATTACAATTGTTGTACCTTCTTTTTGCAACTGTTTAAATAGCTCTCCTACTCTTTCCTTTTTCCATGGATCTAGTCCCTTTGTCGGCTCATCAAGTAATAATAAAGTTGGCTTTGATAATAACGTTGTACATAATGCGAGTAATTGTTGCTCTCCGCCGCTACAATCATGTGGATGGCGCTCTTTAAGTGAATCTAACCAGAACTTTTTCAACATTTCTTCTGCTATTGTTTTTCCCTCTTCACCATATAATTCACGCGCACGCTCATAAACCTCTTCCCATACTGTATCAAAAGTAAAATGATAGTACGGATGTTGCGATATGTACCCTATACTTTTAAATCGTTCTTTCGAATCAATTTTATGTACCACTTTCCCATTCCACTTTACCTTACCTCTTCTAGCTTTTTGCAATCCTGCTAAAATCGTTAACAGTGTAGACTTCCCTGTTCCGTTTTTCCCAACTAGAGCTGTCCATTTTCCCTTTTCGATGTTCACTGTTAAATCTCGTAAAATAAGTGGACTATTTTTTTCATATTGAAAAGATATATGTTCTGCACTTAAAATTACATCTCGCTTTTCACATTGTTCTACTTGCCCATTCCTATATGATATCGCTGAAAAATCATTCATTTTCATTTGTGCTTCTCGCACTGTAAATGGAATCTCTTTCACATTCCACTCTAAAAACAATCTTGGAATTTGCGGAATGAATGGACGAAACTTTTCTACTTCCCACATGTTCACTATCACACTTTTAGAAGTACCATCATAAATGATTCTGCCATTATCCATACAAACAACGCGTGTTGCGAGCGGTATAACTTCATCTAAACGATGTTCACTTAAAATAATCGTAATTCCAAGTTCTTCATTAATACGTTTTAATAATCCTAAAAACTCTTTCGCAGCAATCGGATCTAGTTGTGCTGTCGGTTCATCCAGTAATAATAGTTTCGGCTGCATGACTAACACCGCAGCTAAATTTACAAGTTGTTTTTGACCACCAGATAAAGTATGAACAGATTGATGTAACAAATCTTGAAATCCTAAAAAGCTAATGAGTTCCGCTATTCTTTGTTGAATAATATGCGATGGTAATCCGATATTTTCTAAAGAGAATGCTAATTCTTGAATAACGGTATCCATTACGATCTGATTTTCTGGATTTTGAAATACCATACCAATTTCTTGGGCAGATAATAAATCTGGTACTTCTTCTAATAAAGCACCATCATAATATGTATGTCCAGAACGCGTGCCAATTGGAAGTAACTCCTTTTTAAAATGTTTTAATAAAGTTGTCTTCCCAGAACCTGAACCGCCAGCAAGTACTATAAATTCTCCTTTTTGAACAGAAAGAGAAATATGCTGTAACGCTTCTTCATTTTCATCAATATATATAAATGATAAATTCTTCATTTCTGCATGCGCCACCATATCCATTCCCTTCCTTCCATCATAATTGGTAAACTAACAAACATCATAAATAATATAAACATAATTCCATCGTATTGCTGGAACAGTATTGATTCCACTTTTGGATAGATAATCAATTTCCCTCCGCCATAATAACTAAATATAAATGAAGTTATTAATAGAAAAACTAAATAACTTAGCGTATACAAATCACGTCTTTCCATTCTATATCGAATATATGTCGTACGTTTCGTTACACCAAACCCACGAGCTTGCATAGAATCTGCTGTTTGTAGTGCATCTTCTAACGAACAAACTAATAACACTTGCAGTAATTTCATTCCATTTTTTATACGCTCAATGAGTGAACCTGAATCTAATTGCACACCTTTCGTTTTTTGGACGAGTGTAATTTTCTTTAACCGCCTAATAAACAAAGGAACAAACCTCACTGTAATCATCGTTAACAATGCTACTTTCGGTGAAATTCTTGAAAATAAATATAAAAATTTATGACTCGAAATAATATCGTTATAAGAAGCAAACGTAAACATAATCGCAACTAATAATAAACCCATAACAAGTCCATACATACAGGCCTCAAGCTTAATCCGGCTATCTCCTAAATAAAATAACGTAGTCGCTCCTCTATGCGTTAATAAAGAGTTAAATAAAATAACCATCAAAAAGAATACGATAGTACTAGGTAGCATCTTTCTTATTTTCTCACCATTTCCCTGTACTATATTTAAGATTATAATTAGTATAATCGCTCCAATTAAAAAAAGAGGATGAAGACACATCATACATAGTATCATCACCCCAATATAATAGAAAAAATTAACAAAAGGATGTAAAGAAGAAAAGCTTATTTTCATAGTCCTTTACCGAAGATCCTTTCCTATTTTAATACAAACACCCACTCGATTGTATCGCCTGGTTTTACTTTAACTACACCAGCACTATAGTTTGGAAAAGCACCGTTCACACGATATTTCCAGCCACTAGTAGCAGTAATATCTTTCTCGTATAAATCATTAATACCTTTTACATAAATATCACCTTTAGAGCCCATTGCATCAATCTCTAATCCTGTACTCTTTAGCACACTGTAAACTGTATCGCCTTCTTGAACATCAACCTGTTTCGCACCTAATAAGTACCCTTCATTTCCTTTTACTGAGATTGTTACTTGTTTCGCTTTAGGTTCTGGTGGTACTGGTGGTACTGGTGGTACTGGTGGTACTGGTGTTGGCGGAGCTGGTAGATTATTGCTCTCTTCTGGATTTTTCTTTTGTTCCTGCTTTGGTGTTTCTTTTGGCTGATTAACAACCTTGGCTTCTTCTTTTACTTCTGGTGCTTTCGGCTGCTGGGGTTTCTCTTCTTGTACTTTTTGTTGCTCTGGTTGTTTATTTGCAGCAGGCTGTTCCTTTGGTTTCTCTTCTTTCTTTACTTCAGGTTGTTCCTGCGCTTTTTCTTCTTTCGGTTTCTCTTCTACTTTTTGTTCTTGTTTATCTTTCTGCTCTTCTTGTTGTTTCTGTTCCGGTTCAGCTTGCTTCTCTTCTGGTTTCGGTACATCTTTTTGTTCTTCCTGTTTCGCTACTTCTTTTTGCTCTTCTTGCTTCGGTTCTGCCTTCTTCTCAGGTTTTACAGCCGTTTCTTCACATCCGGCTAATAATCCCAATGAAAGAACTAAAGAAATGAACCATTTCATCTTACTCATGCTGTCCCTCACCTTTCATATTAAAGTGAAACTTTAATGAGTGAAGATTTTGTTCATCCCCACTCATTATTAGCCCTCACTTTTATAATAAAATTAGGAGCAAATGATTGCTCCTAATTTTTGTTAAGCTGCTTTACGTCTCCATAATACATATGCAGAAGCGATACATAATACACCCATACCCACTTCTGTTGCTGCACTATGAGAAAATGCTCCTGTTTGTGGTAATTGATTCTTATTCTTGTTTGTTTCTTTATTAACTCGTTCGTTATCTACAACAACTTTTAGATTTTCATCTTTTGGTTGTTCTTGTAACTCTTCTTGTTGTTTCGGCTGTTCTACAACTTCTTTTTCTTCTACAGTTGTCTCTGGCTCTACAATTGGTTTCGTATCAATTTCATTCTCTACTACATTTGACCAATCATAAATCGATTTCCCAAGATCTTTAAACTGAAGTAAAGCTAAAAATGCTTGCTCTGTAGCCATTCCGCTACCTTTTTGATCACTTGGTAACCATTTGAACTCACCATTTGGAAGCTGGTATGACATTAAATTTTGTACTGCTTTATTAAGACGATCGTGATCTACATCTTTAACTAGCGATAGTCCAATAATTGCTTGTGCAGTACTATTAGAATTCTCTTGTCCATCAGCGGCAAAACCACCATTACCTAGCTGCTGCTTGTATAAATAATCAACAGCTTTTTGAATAGCTGGCTTTACATCTGCTTGATCTTGATAAGGAGCTAATGCTGCTAATACCATACTTGTTACATCAACGTTACTAACACTTTCTTTACTACTTGAACTATCATATGTCCAGCCACCGTCTGTATGCTGCGCTTGTAAAAGTGCTTGTACTAAAGCAGCTCGATTCCATTTTGCTTCGGCCGGAATCTCATATTTCTTTGTATCTAATGCAAGTAATGTAAATGCGTATCCTGTAACAGAATTCACTTTATCTGATTCAAATAAATTTTGTACTAAATTTTGTCCCTCTACCTTTGTAGGATCAACATTCATTGCATTCATCATAATAATCGTTCTAGCTAAATCTGTTGCTGAAAAACGATTTAAACGCTTCTTAACCTTTTCAGCTACTGGCTTAACATAGTTTATTTTCGTTTCAAGCGGAACATTTACACCTGAACGAGCAAGTCCAATCGCAACCCAATCACTACCAATTCCATCTTGTAACATCTTTTCTGACGTTTTAGAAATCGCTTCGTTTAATTGTGCTGCTGGAATTTCGACTTTCTCTTGCTTTGGTTGTTCTGTTACTTTATCTTCTGGTTTACCATCTGGTTTTTCTGTTTTCGGTTCCTCTGGTTTACCATCTGGCTTTTCTGTTTTCGGTTCTTCTGGTTTACCATCTGGCTTTTCTGTTTTCGGTTCTTCTGGCTTACCATCTGGCTTTTCTGTTTTCGGTTCTTCTGGCTTACCATCTGGCTTTTCTGTTTTCGGTTCCTCTGGTTTTGGCTCTTCTACAGTTTTACAAGTGCCAAATTTATCTAACGTTTGTTGCAACGTTTGTTGACTCATATTACTCCAGTCTGCAACGTAACGAAATGCAACAACATCCCCAGACTCTAATTTATAACTATCCGCCCCAACTTCTGCAGATTTATCATTTACATCATACAACCAACCGCTCGTTGCTCCGGCCATTAATCCATCGATGCCCTTTATATACGTTCCAAATGACATACTTTCAGATGTTACTTTGTCACCCATAACTTTTTGTAGCAAACTAAAAGCTGTTTCTCCATCTTCAATGGAAACTTCTTTCGGACATAACATAATTCCTTTTTGTGATTCACCAATAATTGCAAGTTTCGCTGTCTTTCCTTCAGCAAACGTAATATGTACTGTATTCGCAAAAGAAACAAATACAAGTGCCACTGCCATTAATGATGTAAGCAGCCATTTCTTTAACATTGCCATCCCAAAATTCCCTCCCTTTACTAACATTCACACAAAAAAAGACCCTTTAAGGGTATGCGGTTGACACTCTCTTTTTGTAAGTGTCGAACAAAAATGTACAACACCTCCTACCCGCATTAACGAGCAGTAAGACCCCCACCTCAAATTCAACGAAAGCAAAGAAGTTAGGTAGGGATCAACTGCCCGTAAATGCCCGATTGGTGAAGGCTAATAATCAGTGGGATGAACAAAATCCCTACTGATTAAAATTTCACTTTATCGTAAATACGATAAACCTATACATTCTACAAATTTTGATTTTCTGTATTATTTTACTATTGACAAAGAATTTTGTCCATGCTTTATCGGATTTATTTTCTAAGAATAATAGCTTAATAGCCTTCCATTATTAGAAGTCATCCCTCACTATGTAAGCTTTTATCACTAACTATAATTCCATCTTCATCTACATAAACATATTCATTCGGTTTCCATTCAACTTCACCAAATTGCACCGGAATATTTCGCTCTCCTTTTCCTTCTTTTACACTTCTATTTGGCATCGTCCCTAACGCTAAAATACCAATATTAATATTTTTTAATTCACTAGAATCACGAACATATCCATTTACAATAATTCCTGCTAAGTTTCTTTCTTCCGCAATAGCTGCTAAATTATCACCGAGTAACGCGCAATTTTTAGAAGCTCCGCTATCAACAACTAATACTGTTCCTTCTGGCAGTGTTTGTAACCCCTCTTTTACTAGTACATTATCATCCTTCACTTTTACCGTTGCGATTTTTCCATAGAATTGTTCTTTCTTCCCATAAGATTGAAAAGACTGGCGACATATTTGTAATTCCTTTTCAAATTCATCACATAGATCCGTAGTTTTCCACATCTCTTTCCCTCTTTTCTTTTCCTTTTATATTACATATTCTTGGATTTTTTTCGTTTCCCTGTCTAATGTTGCAACAATTTGTATGTGTAAGAAAAGGACAGAAAAACTATTGCCTTAAGAAGCCACCTTTATTATAATCTATTTCACAGATAAATTTCAGAATATTAAAAATTAACCAAGTGAAAAAGGAGGGGTTTTATGCAATTACAGACCGAGGCAAAAAAACAGCCTAGTAAACGAAAGTTTAAAATGCCTGACGCGTACGTACTACTATTTTTTATTGCTTTACTTTGTGCAATAGCTACATATTTCGTTCCTGCTGGAGAATTTAAAAGAGTCACAAACGGTACTGTTACAACGACAATACCAGGAAGTTATCATTCTGTTCCACAATCGCCGGTAGGGTTTGTTTCTTTTTTTACCGCTATTGAAAAAGGAATGACACTTGCTGCTCCTATCATCTTCTTAATTTTATTTACAGGTGGAGCCATTGTAATTCTTGAAAAAACAGGTGCTCTTGACGGTTTAATCTATCATGTAATTAACAAATTTCGGAATCAGCAATTACTTTTCATTTGTATTGTCGCCGCACTCTTTTCTATTCTCGGAACGACTGGTATTATCGTGAACTCAGTTATCGGCTTTATCCCCATCGGCATCATCGTTGCACGCACATTAAAATGGGACGCTATCGTCGGCGTAGCAATTATTTATTTAGGCACTTATGCTGGTTTTAATGCTACTATTTTATCTCCCTCACCTTTAGGCATTTCACAAAAAATCGCAGAACTCCCGATGTTTTCAGGAATTGGTTTACGTACGGCAATTTATATCTCTTTTTTAATTGCTACCATTTTGTATATTAATTGGTATGTAAAACGCTTAAAAAAATCGAATAAAGGAAGCATACTCGGAGATAACTGGTTTCCAAGTAATGCTCTTTCAAGTGAGAAAGAAACAGAGAAAACAGAAGTTCCTTGGACAATACGTCATAAATTAATTTTACTCGTTTCAGCTTTATCATTAATTGCATTTTTAATAGGCGCTTTTCGTCTACATTGGACGGACGCAGAAATGACCGCTACTTTTATATTCATAGCAATTACAGCGGGAATAATAGGTGGTATGAAAGCAAACGATATCGCTTCTACTTTTCTAGCAGGCTGCCAAAATCTCATATACGGTGCTTTGATCGTCGGAATGGCTCGTTGTATTTCAGTCATTTTAGAACAAGGCAAATTACTTGATACAATTGTTAATCAACTCGCACAGTCTCTCGAAGGACATAGCCCTGTATTTGGCGTTCTCGGCATGTATGTAAGTAGTGCCGCATTACATTTCCTCATTTCATCCGGGACAGGAGAATCTGTTATTTTCATTCCGATATTAGCTCCATTAGCCGATTTCATGCATATTACACGCCAAGTTACAGTACAGGCTGTTATGCTTGGAGAAGGTGTAGTGAACTGCCTCAATCCAACTTCCGGTGTTTTAATGGGCGTTCTCGCAGCGAGCGGCATTTCTTATGGAAAATGGATTCGCTTCATGGCTCCACTTGCATTCATTTGGTTTATCATTGGACTTATTTTTCTTATTATTGGCGTGAATATTGAGTGGGGACCGTATTAAAAGAATCATATTATACTTAACTTAATAAAATATCTATTCTATTCTCCAATCCTATAAAAATCACTTATTCTAGTATAGATATAAACAGGGATTGATCATAGTGATCAATCCCTTCTCTCAAAGCAAAATACCTTTAAATATTTTAATTCCAAATTTTATTTACCCATTCTGGATGATCAATAAAAGGATTACGATTATGTTGATATTTCGTAAAAATCACTTCATTACGCTTTCGCTCTAAATCATCGACAGGGTCTTGTTCATTCCATTTTAGTAAAACGGATAGTTTACCCATGTATGGATCTTTATTGTTATTCACCTTTTCATTTAATTCTAAGTCTATTTCGCCGTTGTCTCCTTCATAACGAACAGCCATGTAAAATAGCATTCTAGCGATATCTCCTTTTACACTATCACGAGGTTCCCAAGAATCACTATCGTACTTACATTCTGTCGCTTCTGAATGATTCACACCACCATTATCAAAATCCAGATTTCCACGTGAGCTATTTACAGATACATCCGTCGCTCTTAAATGATGCAAATCTGTTCCAGCTCCTGCAGTCGTTCCAAAATCACCGTGAGATTTTGCCCAAACATGCTCTCGGTTCCAATTATCAACTCCTGAACCATTCGTAAGTTTCCCTTGCGAACGCCCAGTATATAAGAGTAGCACATTGTTTTTATTATTTGGATCTTCATCAGTATCTCTTAGTGCTTCCCAAACCGCACTGTATGATAACTTTGTATGATCATCAATAATATTATGAAGTTCCTTCTTTAATTCTAAACCCATTTTTCCTATTGCATTATTATAATATGTATCGTCATAGCTTTTTACAATAATCTCTTGTGGTGATGCAGAAGCTACTTCACCGTGTATGATATCTGTGAATGATAGAGATGCAGTACCTAAAATAAAAAATGAAGATAGTGTAACCATAGCAAGCCTTGTATTTCTAAACTTCATATACCCATTTCCCCTTTAAAATATAATTTGAAGCTATTAACTAAAAAATGCTTTCTAGCCCCCAAAAACTTTTAGAAAGCCATACCCATCCTTTTCTTTTTATTTAATACAAAACTCTATTGAGTCTGTATTATTTCCACACTTTTTGTTTATCTACTTTTCACAAGGAATATCCTTCTCTAGTAAAGATTATTAAAATATTCTTTACAATTAAAAAGTAGTTTAATGTTAACTTATAAATTTCAATTTTTTTATGCAATTATGCATATTTGATAAATCGTTCGACTTTTCTTTTTTCTATAACTGTCTTTATTTTTTGTGTAAAACCCTTCTTCCTCTGTAGAATAAGTACAAAAATAGATTGGATACCATGTAAGGCACCAATCTATTTTAATTAAAGAAACTTTGGTAATTCTGAGTTCACAACACATTGTGCAGTAATGATAACATTTTTATATTGAGACAGAACTACTACTATTTATTTGGTATCGAATCTATATACTTTTTAACTACTTCATATACATATTCTTGATTTGCCGCTGCGGTATTTGGGTTGTATTTTCCGCCGTTTGTTTTATTGTTAGATAATACGCGAATCCCTAAGAATGGTACGTCATAAGCTTTTGCGATTTGCGCTGCTGCTGCACCTTCCATTTCTTCTACAGATGTACCGTATTTTGTATGGAACCATTTAATTCTATCAACTTCATTATTCCAAACGTCTGCTGAACCTATAGTACCTTCCACCACTTTACCTTTTGTATATTTATCTTTCACTGCATTAGCTGCTGCAAGTAAATCCTTATCTCCCTCATAGTATCGGATTTTCTCAGCATTTGGATCTTCTCCTGCACTTCCTTCAGAAGCCATTAAGTCCATAGATATCCATTTTGCCGGTTCAATCCCTTGGTTCTCATCCATATTTGTTGTTTTTAATGACCCTATATTCGCGACTTGTTTTCCTAAAACAATATCAAATACGTTTAAATTAGGATCATGTCCACCTGATGTTCCTTGGTTAATAATCGCTATAGGCTTATATTTTTCAATAGCCACTGCTGTAGCGGCTGCTGTATTTTCCATTCCTTTACCTGTTTTCGCAACGATTACAGGATAATTGTCTACAGTTCCTTTATAAAAGGTAAAAGTTCCAGATTTTTCTTCTTTCACATTTTTTAACCTTTTTGCAAATTTTTCAGCTTCTATTGGCATTGGACCTTGAATTAAGATTGGTTTTTGATTACTTTTTGCCTCAACTTGTTTTGGACCCGCATTACATCCCGCAAGTATTGAGAATGACAATGCAACAGTAGTTACTAGGGCAGCACATTTTTTCAACGTATTCTTCTTCATAAATAATCTCCTCTTTCTCTTGTTGTTTTCTATACTCGATGTTTTGGTCCAAAGAAAAAAGCTCTAGAAATTGTAGAAAAATCTCTACTTTCTAGAACTACGGTAGTCAAAGTTAATTAAGCAAAAGATAAGGCCATTGCTAAATTATAGAACGGTAGCGGCTCAATACACCGAATGACCGAATACTTTAACCCGTAGTCCAGTTCTTTCATTGGGAACTAGGTAGAAACGCTCGGACCATATTACCGAGTATATACGAGTGATGTTATTTAAAATTATTATATTGATAATATAACAAACTTTTAGTGTATACACAATCTAAAAGTGAACACTTTTAATAAAAATAATAAAAATGTTCGTTTTTACAACTTAAATAGTTAGGATTTATCATTCCTAAATGGATAACGACGCTAAAAAACTCATAACCCATATACTAAACTAGATTAACCTACAACAACCGATCTTTTACAGACAATTACTCTACGTTTTCAGCGTTTGAGGCATTTACTACTACATAATTCGGTATTGTCGCAACGAGTTGTATTAAATGTTGGTACATACTAATTTGCATCATTTCATTCGCCTTCTCAGTATTTCCAAGCATTTGATACGCTTGTGCGATTAAATCTTCCTCTGGAAAATTAGGTCGTATCGTTTCGCCAAGTAATTGAAGCACCTCATTTGGTCTATTGAGTATAAGATAGCAAGTTGCTTGAAAAGATGCCGCCTCTTTCACAAGAGAAACATCATCACTTTCTTCCTGCACTCGGCTAAAGAGATACATTGCCTCTTCTAAAATTTCAATTCTTCTATCCATATCCTCTGTTAACATGTGGTGATTAATAAAAAGTAGCCCCATTTGAATTAATAATGGAAAACAAGAATAATATTTTTTTGTCACTTCCCTGCACTCCATCATTACTTCATCAAACGGTTCTTCACTAAAAGCTTCCGCTAGTCTATGATATAAATTTTTAATATCTTCCTGTTTCATTTGCGGTGTATAACAGATTAATTCATCTATACTTATGTTAAAGTACGATGCTAACAGTGGCAAAAATGTAATATCCGGATAACTCTGCCCAGTCTCCCATTTGGAAACAGATGCTTTCGTAATACCGATATACGCCGCTAACTCTTCCTGTGTAATTCCTTTTTCTTTTCTCTTATCCGCAATGATTTTATGAATATGAATTTCTCTCACTGTTTCACCTCATACTTTTATTATATGTACTTTATTTCACACAAAATATAGATTTAAAGTCGACTTTCGTTAACAAAATCAACTGTTAGGAAACATCTCTCTAAAATAAAAGAAGCTCCAAATTTTATTATATTTAGGTCATAGATATTAAACTTAATAAAATCAAAGGCAGGAACATATTTGATATGTTCCTGCCTTTTTATTGTGGGGTACCGATACATAGCCATCTAGCTAAGATTTTGAAGTGCTTCAAAATCAAAAATTTCATCTCACCACAGTTTTCTATGAGAATCCAGTGAACAACTTATTTGCATAGTTTTCGAAAGTGGAAGTAAATTTAAGTTATTTTTAAAGTAGGTATACCTAGTACAAATTCTTGAATTGCGCCCATTTGTTGAATATTAATTTTCATTATACTTTTTGTACTGAGTCCAGTGCTTTTTTTAATTCGTCTGGTTTTTGAGTGCCGATTACTACTGTGTTATATTGCAACTTTAACTCTATACCTTTATTTCCATTCATGTTATAGGCTTTTTCATTCTTAAGGTTAAAACGAATTCCCCATCCCCCAAATCGTTTTAGTGGACTGTAAGTAATGCATTCATAATGATGTATATTTTTGAAAAGGTACTGCTTATATTGAAAATGAAAAGGAACAAAACGAACATAAAGACCTTTTTCACGGACCTCAATGATCAGTTTCAATACTCCAAGCATTAATACAGGAAAGGCAATCCCGAAAAACAACCACATAACAATTAATACACCATTAGGAGCTGGTTTATCTCCAAACGGGATATCAAGAATAATTTGTTGAATAAATCCATACCACATCAGTATGGAAATCCCTAATATGAGTATCCATACCCAAATTGGGGATCGCTGAACCTCACGAAAGATAACTTGTTCTTGTTGTTTCATTAATGATTGTCACCTCCTAAATGGTTTATTTTTTCTCACTAATTTTAAGCCGTTTTGCACTTCCGAAAAATGCGCTCCCAATTATGAATATAATGGAAGAAAGATACATTGTTATCCCTGAATATTTATTTTCAAATATTGTAGTATTAAGTAAATTAATAAACATTATTAATATAAGTGATATGTATAATCCATTAATATATTTCATTTATACCCCTCCCTTATTTTTTCTCCCATCTCCTTTTTCCCTATTTTACCATATGAGAGAAGTGATATATTGTTTGATTTTGGTTGTATATTGTATGCATACTTGGTTAACATAACGTCTCATTATCGGTAGCAAGGAAAAAGGAGGACCCTGCTCTCACAAGGGAACCTTCTTTTTTAGTTCTATGAATCTATACATTTTTTTATACATTCCTATCCTGGCACGGTTTTAGGGCTCTTGTTTGTTACTGGATTAGTCAAAAAACTGTATAAAATCTTGCATGCTCTTAGCGTGGGGGTTTTCCAAAATACTGGCATCCCCCAATATGTGCTTTCTTATGGGTATTTCTTGAACCCTCATTAAAACACTTTCCCGTCCTTTGTCTATCTTTAAAAGTAACTCTGCTTGTTTATTTAAAGTCCTTGAAACGAGGCATTGTACTCCTCCTAAAGCCAAACAAATGATTAAAATTACACATCCATATTATACTTATTAAACTAAAAATTCAATCTCTTTTCATTTCATTCATTATGTAAATAAAAAAGGATAATCCGCCCTCATAATGGACTAATTATCCTATAAATCTTTATCTAAATTTAATAAAATTAGAACTTCTTTTCCTATGTATACTTATTTCGTTATCTCACCAAACTGCGCTCTCGTCACTTTCATCAAATCTTCAACTTTAAGCTCAATTTGCACGCCGATTTTCCCGCCGCTTACAATGATTGTTTCAAGTGATTGGGCACTTTCATCAATACATGTAGAAAATAATTTCTTCATTCCTACTGGTGAACAACCACCGCGAATATACCCTGAAACTTTCGTAATATCTTTAACAGGAATCATTTCTATCTTCTTTTCACCGACCGCCTTTGCGGCTGCTTTTAAATTTAGTTCCTCATCTACTGGGATAATGAACACATGATAATCCTTACTATTCCCTTGAGCGACAAGTGTTTTATATACTTCTCTCACTTCTCTACCAATTTTCCCAGCAACTGATACGCCATCAATTTTCCCATCGTCCGGATCATATGACATCATCGAATATTCAATTTTTTCTTTTTCTAATATTCGCATCGCATTTGTTTTATCTTTTTTCATAGTGTTCTCCTTAAAAAGTTATTTCATATTATTAAATTTTCTTTTATTATACACTCTTTTCAATTTCTCCTACATAACTTCACGTATTCTTCAAAACTGAAAATATTGATATTTCCAAATTCATCTGATATAATTTGGAAAAACTTATGTTAAGGAGAGATTTTAATGCGAACTTTTAATACGTCTTTCCAACTTCATCATCATACGTAACGCCGTGTATCCGAAGAAAAATTTTTCTTCGTGGGTACAGGGCTTTTCCTGTTGACCCACGAAGCGTTCATAAAGCTATGTGGGTATTTTTATACCTGCATAGCTTTTTTTAATTTAAAAGAGGAGTGATTATGGTGGAAATGAAAAATGTAAAAGGGACAAAAGACTATTTACCAGAGGAACAAGTACTACGAAATAAAATTAAAAGAGCTTGTGAAGATACGTTTGAACGTTATGGCTGTAAACCGTTAGAGACACCAACGTTAAATATGTATGATCTTATGTCTTACAAGTACGGTGGTGGCGATGAAATTTTAAAAGAAATATATACACTTAAGGATCAAGGAAAACGCGATCTTGCCTTACGTTATGATTTAACAATTCCATTCGCAAAAGTCGTGGCGATGAATCCGAACATCCGCCTACCCTTTAAACGCTATGAAATTGGGAAAGTATTTCGAGATGGGCCAATTAAACAAGGAAGATTCCGTGAGTTCATTCAATGTGACGTTGATATAGTCGGTGTAGAATCAGTCATGGCGGAAGCTGAACTCATGAGCATGGCGTTTGAGCTGTTCCGAACGTTAAACTTAGAAGTAACGATCCAATATAATAACCGAAAATTGTTAAACGGTATTCTCCAGTCTATTAACATCCCTACTGAACTAACGAGTGACGTAATTTTATCATTGGATAAAATCGAAAAGATTGGGATTGATGGTGTACGAAAAGATGTATTGGATCGCGGGATTACTGTAGAAATGGCCGATACAATATGTAATACTGTTTTATCTTGCCTAAAGCTCCCTATAGCCGACTTTAAAGACACTTTCAATAATACACTTGTCGCCGATGGAGTAGAGGAACTACAACAACTACAGCAATACTTACTCGCTCTCGGAATAAATGAAAATACGATATTCAATCCGTTTTTAGCAAGAGGACTCACAATGTATACAGGCACTGTGTATGAAATCTTTCTAAAAGATGGCACGATTACATCTAGCATCGGTAGCGGTGGTCGATACGATAATATTATCGGAGCATTCCGTGGTGATAATATGAACTATCCAACAGTCGGTATTTCATTCGGTTTAGACGTTATTTATACAGCACTATCACAGAAAGAAACCATATCATCTACAGCGGATTTATTTATCATCCCACTCGGGACAGAATTACAATGCTTACAAATTGCCCAGCAATTGCGCTCTACTACTTCTTTAAAAGTCGAACTTGAACTAGCCGGACGTAAATTGAAACGTGCCCTTAATTATGCAAATAAAGAAAATATCCCGTATGTGCTAATAATTGGTGAAGAGGAACTATCTACAGAAACAGTTGTATTGCGTAATATGAAGGAAGGTACTGAAGTGAAGATTCCCCTCTCTTCCTTGGAAAATAACACATTTAATAACTATATATAATAAGCGCCACCCTCATTCGGGTGGTTTTTCTAGTGCATAAATAAAGAGTCATTCAGTTTACATAATATAATTATTGATTTCTATAAATGTAATTTTCAACCATATAAAAAAAAGAGGGCAGATATGCATCTCCCTCTTTTTTCTAACTCTTTTTATTATTATTCTTGTTCTTGCTCGTCCATAATCTTCTCGAACGCCGCAGATACTTTTTCAAATTCCTCGTCATTCTCTATGTATGAGAATTCATTATCTTCTTCTATTTTTAAAAAGAAGATATCAATGTCTTCCTCAGTTTCTGTTTGAATGTCTTCTACAAAGGCAACCGCAATGTATTCTGCACCTTCGACATCCATCGCTCCAAGCACTTCAACTTCCTGTTCTTCATTATTCTCATCGGTAAGACTAAAAATTTCGCCTACTTCAATTGCTTCCATATTCATTCTCCTCCTATCATACTCTAAAAAATAAAACGTTCAAATTGCACACTTACTAACATATCTTTCCATAAAAAAGTTGAATTCATACAGAAAGAACAACAAATTCTTGCTGATTCAGCAAAAGTATTCAACTATAAGGATATCATTTATGAATAGGAATGAACATATTTTAAATGAGATAATTGGATTAATTAATTTAAAATCCTTCTTTAGATTTCCGAAAGACCTCCATGTTCCATAATGGTTCTTTCATATAGGTAGCTGGAATGCCACCTTTCAATCTGTAAGTAAATACTAAAATAGCACCTCCTATCCTGATTCCTTTCCGTACGTTTTTAGGATGAGAGATAAATCCTTCTATATAAACTAAAGAGACTTATGCAGCAATTCCAATACATCTTTCATCGCAAAAGGACCGTCTTTTTTTACATGCTCAGCGAATTCAGAAACGAGACGTAACGTTTTCACACTTTCGATTGGATGCTCTCCTGACGCACTTTCAGCAGAAAGCATAACAGCATTCGTTCCGTCTAATACAGCTTGAAATACATCTGTTACCTCAGCTCTTGTAGGAATAGAATGATCTACCATAGATTGAAGCATTTGTGTCGCTGTAATGACATATGTATTCGTTCGATTGCACTCACGAATCATCATTTTTTGCAAAAGCGGAATAAATTGATACGGCAATTCCACACCTAAATCTCCCCTTGCGATCATAATGCCATCCGCTTCTTTGCATATGTCTTGAAAATTCTCGATTGCTTCCATCGTTTCTATTTTTGCAATTAAATTAGGAGATGTTTCTTTATGTTCATGTATAAAACTTCGTATTTCCTTTATATGACTAGGTTTTCGAACGAAAGAACACGCAATAAAATCAACTTCCTCTTCTAGAAGAAATTGAATATCTTTTTTATCTTTCTCCGTAATAGCTGGCAAACCAACAATTGTGCCTGGTAAGTTCACCCCTTTATGAGAGGAAATATTGCCACCTGTTTTTATTCTCGTTTCTATTTTGTCCGTACTTACCTTTTCAACAACTAATTCAACTTCTCCATCATTAATAAGAATTCTACTTCCAACTTTCACGTCATTCGCGATCCCTACATAATCAACACTTGCTTCTTCTTTATTCCCTTGAACTGGATTGGTATGTAAAGTAAATAACTCCCCTGCTTCAAGTGTAATTTGTTCTTCTTTCATTTCACCCAATCTTATTTTAGGACCTTGTACATCCCCTAGAATTTTAATAGAATCGTCTAACGATTTTACTAAACGAATGATGTCTTTATGACTTTCATGCGTACCATGTGATAAATTTAACCGAACAATTTTCATACCATTGTTTATTAACTGCGCTAACGTTTCTTCATTATTACTCGCTGGCCCAATTGTACAAACTCGATCAATTGTCATGTCCCCACCATCCTTTTTTAAATGTTTCCCATAAAATAAAGAGAAGATTCTTTTTATAGGAAAGACCGTGTAACTAAGGGTGCAAAGAGGTTTTATATGAAGAGAATATTTTGCTGAAGAAATAGCTTTAATTTAACTTTTTGTGCCCAACATTTTGACTCAATCGTTATTGTTAGTTTCGTTGCAATGGGGTACTACTAATAATAAATCTTGTTTACATACGAACGTTAGATTGGGATATCGAAAACGACCTATGGAGGAACCACAATGACTACTCTTCGAAAAAAAATAATGGGACTAACATTAGCGGGAACGGTAGCACTATTTACATTAGCAACAGGAATCATAATGAACGATAATGAGGTAAAAGCTGAGGTAAAAAAAGCAGGAAAGCAACCTAAAAATGTGATTTTCATGGTTATAGATGGGACAAGTTCTTCTGCTACAACATTAGCCCGGTGGTACAAAGGTTCACCTCTTGCGCTAGATCAAATTGTATCCGGAGGTGTTCGTACATACTCAGCAGAATCGGCTATTACGGACTCTGCACCAGCAGCCACAGCTTTAGCGACAGGAAATAAATCAAATTCAGGCTACGTGGGCGTATTACCTTCTGTTGTGAATTCACCTGGCTTAGAACCAGTGAAAGAAGAATGCAAGTTTCGTCCAGTTGCCAACGTCTTAGAAGGCGCAAAACGTTCCGGCCGCGCGACAGGAATCATTGCTACATCAGAAATTCAACATGCTACTCCGGCTAGTTTCTCTGCCCACCACGTTAACCGTAAAGATTTCGAAGTACTTGGTGAACAGCAAGTGTATCAAAATATAGAAGTTGTATTAGGTGGTGGAAAAGCAGCACTTCAGCCTACGACAAGCAACGGAATTCGTAAAGACAACGAAGATTTAGTAAAAGTGATTCAAGACAAAGGGTACGACTTTGTCGAAACAAAAGATGCGTTATTAAACTCCAAATCAAATAAAATCTGGGGTTCTTTCTCTAATACTGCCCTTGCGTTCGATATGGATCGTAGAATAACCAATCCTAAGCAGCCAACTCTTTCCCAGATGACGAGAAAAGCAATTCAAACATTATCAAAAGATAAAGATGGTTTCTTCTTATTTGTAGAAGGTAGTAAGGCAGATTGGGCAGCACATGCAAATGATCCAATCGGGATGATTAGCGATGTATTGGCATTTGATGTTGCAGTTACAGAAGCATTAGAATTTGCGAAGAAAGACGGTAACACTATGGTCATTGCTTTAGCGGATCATGGTAATAGCGGTATTTCCATTGGTAACAGCAATACCACAAAAGGCTATGATACTACACCAGTATCAGCTTACATTGCCCCACTGAAAAAGGCGAAAATGACACTTGAAGGTGCTACAAATAAACTAAAAGATGATTTATCTAATATAAAAGAGGTCGCTGCACTTTACGGTTTAGACGACCTAACTGATAATGAAAAAGAGCTGTTAAAAGCTGCACAAAAGAAAACTGATGTAGGTCCAATCCTTACTAAATTATTGGCCAACCGTGCGAACATCGGTTTTACAACTGGTGGTCATACGGGTGAAGATGTATTCTTATACTCTTACGGTCCTCAAAAGCCATACGGTTTAGTCCAAAATACAGACATTGCGAAAATAATGGCCAAAGCAATGGGCTTTCAATTAGGAGAATTATCTAAGAAATTATTCTTAGATGCTGAAACATCCTTTAAACAAATTGGTGCAACTGTAACGATTGACAAAAAAGATGCACGAAACCCGGTGCTTGTAGTAAAACGCAATAATACGGAGGCCAAATTGTTTGTTAATAAAAGCATTATATATATTGGTGGGAAAGATTATGAATTAGGAGGCATCGTTGTAGAAAGCAACGAGAAATTCTATGTACCTGAAAGAGCACTTCAACTATTCACAAAGCATTCTCGCTAAATTTAAAAACAGACATAAAAAAACGCTATCCTTTCTATAGAAAGGGTAGCGTTTTTTTCGTTATATGGATACAAATTTATCTTATTAAATCCATTCAACAATAGTATCCATAGTTTGTCTTGTTTTATTAAATTTTTGTTCTCCTTTACGGTATCCAAATGCAACCATAACTGATACCTCAAGATTATCATCTTTTAAAATTCCTTCTTGACGAAGTAAAGAATCTACTTTTTCTTTATCGAATCCTTCCATTGGACAAGAATCAATACCGATTTGAGCTGCACTAGTCATCATATTAGCTAAAGCAATATAAGATTGCTTTGATGACCAATCAAATACAGCACGTTCGGAGTCTAACAATTTAAAATCCGATTCTTGGAATTTTTTGAAGAATTCATATCTCATTTGTTGGGCTTCTTCAGGCAATCCAATAATATCTTTCATCATGTGCTGAATATATTCTGCATCATAGTGCATATCTTTGATGTTTCTTGAAAGAACAATGACAAAATGACTTGCTGTTGAAAGTTGCCCACCTGCTCCCCATGAATATGGTAATAGTTTTTCTCTTAATTCTTTATTTTGTACCACAATAAATTTCCAAGGCTCATATCCAAAAGAAGAAGGAGATAATCTTCCTGTTTCTAAAATAAATTTAAAATCATCTTCTGAAATTTTCTTCATAGGATCAAATTCTTTACATGCATGTCTAAAGTTAAAAGCCTCAATAATTTTTTGTTTTGTATTTTGTTTTATGTTAGTCATAAAAGATCCCCTTTTCATTAAATTATTATTTAACCAAATTATATTTTCAAAGTAACAATGATACAAGTACGCACATTTATGTGCTATAGTATCAAAAAAGATACTATTGTTAAGGGAGAGTCTTTTTATGATTAGTTCAAAAGAAGATGATGTAAATTATCCATTTTTAAATAAATATTCTTGTCCAGTAGAAGCTATCGTCGAGGTTATTGGCGGAAAATGGAAAGGTGTTATTCTTTATCATTTATTAGATGGTAAGAAACGATTTAATGAATTAAAAAGATTAAAACCTAATATCACCCAAAGAATGTTAACACTTCAACTTAGAGAACTTGAAGCAGATGGCATCGTACATCGGGAGGTATATCGTGAAGTACCTCCTAAAGTAGAATATTCGTTAACCGAACTAGGCGAGTCGCTACGTCCAATTATCCTTTTAATGATGGAATGGGCGACTAATAATATGGAGCAGGTTTTGGAAAGTAGAAATAACACTAAATAGTATTTAAAACCTGTAATTAGCCATTACAAACAACTCAAAAAAGATTGCCTCTTAGTATACAGGCGATTTTTTTTGAGTAAAAGGATTATTTGGGTCAGATTCTGGAAAAGTGTTAATATTCTTCATAAAGGAGGTCTACTGATGAAAAATTTATGGAAGAAAGTTTCTTTAATTGCTTTCATAGTAATTGTCCTTTTAATAATTTTATATTTTTGTGGTATGTCACTTTTCTGGAACCAACCCTAAATTACATTTAAAAATAAGCCCCCCTTGAATAAAATTCAATATTCCGTCAATGCTATACATGACATTAGATTTTCTCCTTGTTCCCCCTTGGAGAGTCGGGCAGCTAGCTTTTGTTAGCTGCTTTTTTATTTTCGAATCATTGCCGTCATTACTACTGGTGGTCCATTTGTTCCGTATTTCATAATTTGAGCAATTGATTGTAACTGCTGAATGCCTTCTTCTTCATTATGTTCTCCCTGAACAATTGCTGACGAACAATATAATGGTTGAACAGCCACTGTATGGAGACTCTTCCGCTAAATAAAATTGTGCGACCATTGGAAGTTCTTCTCGTTTTACATATTTCTAGGATTTTCTGCGATACTGGTGCAATTTCTTCATCATAAACTTCCTCTTTATCGTACATATCAATCCATTCCCCTTTTCTACAAAATGAAATTTTTGTAGAAAATAATGAACTTTAAAAACTACTAAATTGCAAATATAAATACAAGGGAGCGTTTTATATGACTTCCTATCAAAAAATATCTTTAATAGTTATCACTCTTTTTTATCATTGTGATGTTCCTTTTAAATGAAGTCTTTATTTCTTAACACCAAACGAGAATGTACAACAAACTAAAAAGGCCTACTCACACGAGTAGGCTTTTGAAACTATGAAAGCTTCGTTAATAATTGATTTAAATCTTTTTTCGTTTTCGTCGTTAATGACTTCATTTTATTAATATCGATCTTTTCTTTCTCCGCTCCTACAATTAACGGATACATACTTTGGCCAATTGTTTTATATTCAGTCGGATGTGATGCTTCTAACTCTTTTTCAATGACATCCCACTTCTCATTAATTTGTTTTCCAAGTTTATTAACTGTTTCTAATTTAGGATTTGCAGCTAATTGCTTGTCCAAGCTTTCAATTAATGTAACAACTTCTTTTACATTTGTTTTCACAGCGACGCTTTTCTTCGGATCTTTCGTTGTTTTTCCGTTATTGTTTGTACTTGTACTTTGATCTGTTGTTTTTCCGTTGTTGTTTGTACTTGTACTTTGATCTGTTGTTTTTCCGCTAGTAGTTTGATCATTCGTTTTTCCTGTCGTTTCTTTTTCTTTTGTTGTTTTGCCGTTACTTTCTGTTCCTGATGATTCCTTTGTATTTTTTGCATCCTTATCTGTTTTTTCATTCGAAGAAGTATTTGTGTCTTTTTCAGTATCTTTCGTTGTTTTTGACGCTTCATCTGCACTTGTCGTTTTCGATTGCTCTTCATTTTGTGCAGTTGCCTGATCCTTCTTCGCTGCATCTTTATCTGTGGAGGTACTACAAGCTGCCATTGTAAGCATTGTACCAATTGCTACTGATGCGATAGCGACCTTTTTCATTTTCATAAAAATCCCCCTATGTTTACAATTTTATCCTTCTCTTTACGATTCTATTTCCCCTTAAAAAATCCCTTTTCATACGAATCACCATCTTTCCGACAGTAATCTTCATAATAATACGTACAAAAAACGATAAATTCATTTTAATATTCGAGTTTTTTCTACTACATTTTCCTCCTCTGTAGCAAAAGAAAAAGAGTATGTTGTCACATGAAGATTTACAATCTACAAATGACAACATACTCCCCTATCAATTTTTTATCTTTCTTGACATTTTATTTATAAAAAAAACAAAATAATTACTAATTTTTTTATTTCTCAACAATTGTTAACATAATATTTTTATGAATAACCACCGTTCGAATGAATGACTTGCCCAGTAACCCACTTCGCTTCTTCACTTACTAAAAAAGCAATTAAGCGTGCCGCATCCACCGGTTCTCCAACTCTTCCTTGCGGGAATTTCCATACTAAATGATGCTGTAATTCCTCTGTAATCCATCCTGTATTCGTCGGTCCTGGATCAACAGCATTGACTGTAATCCCCTTCTCCATAGCAACTGGTGCAACTGACTTTGTAAATGCTTCTATTGCTCCTTTCGTTGCTACGTATGCTAGTTCATCTGGCATCGGACCTAATGACTGCCCAGAAGTAAGATTTATAATACTTCCACTCGTTTTAAGTGAAAAATGTTTAATAAATAATGAACTTAATAGCATAGGAGCACGAACATTAACCGTATAATGTTTATCTAGCTGTTCTACATCTAACTCTTCAATTTTCGTAGGAGTAGAATACGCCGCATTATTAATAAGAATAGATGGATCCCCTAAACGTTCTGATACCATATACAATACACGATTAGGCGAATAAGACTGCGATAAGTTTATTTCTGCCATTTCACATCGAACGCCGTAACTTTCAATTTCCTTTTTCAACAAAAAGGGCTCTTGATCATTCATTCCCCATGGCATCGCTTTATCATACCGAGGCCAATACGTGAAAAAAATGTCTATCCCATTTTGAGCAAGCACCTTGCATACAGCTGCACCAATTCCATTCAGACGAGTTGCCCCTGTTACAATTGCTATTTTCTTCACCTTTTCTCCTCCATCTATGGATAAATCCCCTGCACGAATACAGAGGATCTACCTTTTTAATTAATATTTGACAATATACGCTCAGCGCCTAATTTTAAAATTTTAATAAAGATATAATTTACAATCGTAAACATTACAAATAAAACGATAAACATAATCCAAAGTCCTACTTGAAGGAAGAAGTATAATACACTTACACCCGCTACAATAACTAAAGCTATTAAAATATTAGCTAAAAAATTCCACAAAGTTGTATATCGACTTTTAAATAATTTCTGTTCTGTATCCCAATGAATATCTGCAGTTTGTGCATCCCAGCGTGTACCGATTAAATTAATTAACAATAAACCGTTCGCACTTAGTAAGAACCAAAGTATCATGAAGACTGGCGAAATACCTGCTACAAATGCCATTGTAATACCGAATACTCCTAAAATGACTACATTAATTAACCAGGCCGTTATCGCTTTCGCAAAAAAGATATCCGAAGCCTTTACTGGTAAGTAGCGATTCACAAACCAAGAGCTTCCATCTCGTGAGAATGACGTTGTTGCAATAACGTTACTCCCCATTAAAAATAAGGATGCACAAAGGCCAACACCAATTGCGAAACCTGCTGATTCTGGATTATCAATATACCCTGTAATCCATTTTAAATTTCCATCTTGTACAAACAAAACAAAGAACAGCATAATTGGCATAACGAAAGTTTGCACAATACAATTTAAGAAAAATTGTGGCGTGCGGAATAACGTTTTAAATTCTTTTTTCACATATGCTTTTAAATGAGAACTTTGTACTGTTGATTTCTGTAAACCTTCTGCTGAAATTACCTCTTTCTTTGCTGTACTCGTTGAAAGTCCAATAACCCCTTTTAAATATGTACGCTCTGCAATGTAATAAAACAAACCGAAAAATGCGATAGAAATAAGAATATATATTAGTACGTATAATATTCCCTTCCACGATGCATTTTCTACTAATCCCATTGCACCAAAATATGTAGTCGGAAAATAATTTGTCATTTGTATAAAAAGGGAGGATTGATTATTTGTAAGATAATTCGCAACTGAATCTCCAGCTCCAGATACTGCACTTTTATTTCTCCATTGCATAAATACATTGATTCCGACGATAAATAGTATACTTACGATTCCAATAAATATACTTCCTCGATCTTTATTTTTCGCTATATTCGTATACCTCATAATAATTGTCATAATTAACGAAGCTAAAACTAGCGGAATGATCGGGAAGAATAAGTAAATGACAATCATATAAATGTAATATGTAATGAAAGCCCCACTCTTTAAACCGTAAGTAATAAAGATAGGCAATAAAATAAACGAGCTCATTACGTATTGTGTAATTAACACTGTAAAGAACTTTGCCGAAATAATTTGCGCTGGTTTTAACGGTAACGGTAGCAACATTTCAACATCATTACTATAGTAAAACACTGTTAAAATGTTCATAATACTCATCAAAAATACCCATATACTAGCAACTGCTAATCCCATCGCAATAACAATTCCTGGATCCTGTCCGAGGTGTATCATTCCTTCATATATTCCATGGGTCATCGAACCGAATATTAAAAAACCTACAAATAAAATGGCTGCAAATGAAAATAAATACGCCCATCTTTTCTTTTTATCTGTTATGAAATCTGCATAATTTAATTTCAATAATACTTTCGTTAACGTCCAAATTTTACTCATTGCCCGTCATCTCCAAGAACATTTTTTCAAGTGATTCATTGGATTCAAAATGATCTCTCATTTCATTTAAATTCCCTTTAAACTGAAGATTTCCCTTATTAATAATCGCGACGCGGTCACATATTTTTTCAGCTACTTCTAATACGTGTGTCGAGAAAAATACAATCTTCCCTTTATCAGCATGTTCTCTCATCATTTCTTTTAAAATATATGCAGATTTCGGATCAAGACCTGTTAACGGTTCATCTAAAATCCATACATCTGGTTCATGTACGAGCACACCGATAATAACAATCTTTTGTCTCATACCGTGTGAATAACTTTGAATTTGATCAGATAAAGCATTGTACAGATCAAACTTCTTCGCTAATGACTCTATTCGTTCTTGTCTTACTTCCTTCGGTACTTCATACATATCAGCCATAAAGTTTAAATATTCAATCCCTTTTAATCGTAAAAACATATCCGGGCTATCTGGAACATAGCCAAATGTTTTCTTCGCTTCCATCGGATTTTTCATAATATCTTTACCGTTGATTGTAATGGTTCCTTTGTCCACCCCATGAATACCAGTAATCATCTTAATTGTCGTTGATTTACCCGCACCATTCGGTCCTAAAAACCCAAAGATTTCTCCGCTCGGTACAGATAAACTTAAATCTTTTACTGCATAGGTAGATCCATTATAACTTTTTGACACATTCAAAATTTCGATCATTACATCCAATCCTTTCCTTAATTACCAATTAACTATATTAACATTATAGCATACTTATATTTATAGATTTTTACATTTTTCAGTTTTTTTAACCTTTAAAATAAATATAAACTCCTAATCCAACAATTAAAACAACAGCTAGTATTATATAAATCATCGTAAGTCGTTTAATATTTCCTTTTGTCGCTTTACTATAATTCGCATCACCATTTCGCCCAATTAACACCGTTCCAATTACAGTAATAACTACAAGTAATATAACGATCATTATCCCAGTTAACATTTCGTCCTCCCCCTCCTTACATCCATTTTACGATATTTCCCTTTTTATTTTACAGAATATTTAACCTTTTTTACTATTATTATGAAATAAATCGCAAAACTATTATTACTATGAATTTCCATATGTGATATATTTATAACATATAGTGATTTATCCCGCATTAACTGGCAGTAAGACTCCCACCTCAAATTTCGGCTGGAGCAAAGAAGTTAGGTGGGAGCCCTGCTGCCCGTAAACGCCCGATTGGTGAAGGCTAATAATCAGTGGGGGATGAACACCCCCCACTGATTAAAGTTTCACTTTATTTCTAACATCGAAAGGAGAATCTATCATGAAAACGACTTGGATAAAATATTTAGGATTTCTCGGTTTCTTTGGGTTTCTCGGATTTTTTTATGAAAAAGGATTGTTTACTATGTTTTGTTTCTTCTCCTTTTTCACGACGTATAGAAAAGTTCAACACGATGAACTATTTGAACAAATCGTCAATAAATCTTGCCGCAACGCCTTTATCATTACGTTATTAACTACCGCTATCATTATCTTTATTGAAATGTTATTTCCGAATCCTACACTACAAGAGATTGATATTGCTCTTATTTTCAGCACACTCATTCTTACATTCGGATTCTCTACCTTCTTTTACGATAAACCAGTTGATGAAATGGAAGATGCACCATGGCGTTCGTAACGAAGATAAAAGAATACCGTGCCAAAGTACATATGACGCAGGAAGATTTAGCGAAAAAGGTTGGTGTACGTCGTGAAACGATTAGCCATCTTGAAAAAGGAAAGTATAACCCTTCCTTACAGCTTGCTCATGATATAGCGAGGGCACTACATAGTACGATTGATGAGGTTTTTATTTTTGAGGATTAATAAAGGGCACCAAGTTTAATATATAATACTGAATCGTGAGAGGGAAACATATCTACAAAACCACAGCCTAGATGCATAGTGCTCTCCTTTCAAATTTGATAGGTTCTTCTCTTATCTAGTTTACTTTTTACACATTAAAAAGAGCGAATCTACATTCGCTCTTTTCCACATATTTATGGCGTAAAGCTTATCATCCAACCTAACATAAATCCAAATACAGCAAACAGTAACATAAAAACAAATAAACTACATGCCCACAATGCATATTTTCGACTTTTGCTTTTTGTGAGCATGCCTACGACTGAACACATCAATCCAGCTCCAACTATTTCTCGAAAACCTTCGCCTATAAATATTTCTTGAATAAGCAATGTAATGTTCAAATACAATAACGCTAGAAAGGCAATAATTAATGAAATAATACCCATCCACGTTTCCTGTTTATAAATATGACTCTTTCTTTTTTTTAAGAATGCCAATTCCATAATCTCGCTTCACCTACTTTCAAGTTTCTAACTTTTTCATGGCTCATCAATTTTTCAACTTCTCCTTTAGGTCCAGTTACAACTGCCCCGTATGTTTTTATCCCATTTTTTTCAAGGAAAGAAATACGCTTTGACAACTCTAATGTTTTCGCTCTAGATAGCTTCACCGCTAAATCTTCATGCTTCCGTAATGACTTTAACACATCAATAAATTGTTCCTCATGAGGTGAGTCACTTAAAAAAGGACCACTTGGACTTGAAATCATATCTGCTGGAAAACCGATTGGGGCAACATACTGACCCTCATCATTCTTTTGCTTCTCCTCTAATCCTGTATTCACGGCATACCAAACAATATCAATAGTAGGAAACGTATCCGTTACCTCTTGTACACTTAATAATTCTCTAAAAGATACAAATGCTTCTACAACAGATTCTTGTGGAAGACCTTTTAATACCTGAGCTTCCTCGCTACTATTATAAGACACATTATAATTATTAGGATGAGATAATACCTCGTTATCTATATATGGGACTTCCGGAATTTTTTCATCTGTTGTATATTCACGGCTTACTTTCGTTGCTCTACTTAATAAATAATCTGTTTTCTCTTCTCCTATTCGAATATCTTTCTTTCCTACCCTTTTATACAAATCAAAATGCAATTGTAAACTAAGCGGTAACAATGTTTGCTCCATGTCCCTTTCTTTCATAAATACATTAGGTTCTGTTACACTTAATGTTTGATTTACTACATTCCGTATCTCCATCGCGTTTGTAGGTGCCAATGTATAATATAAAAGTGTAGATATATATAAAATAGGTTGAATAAGTAATAAAAAAGTAAATACAATCAACACATTCGTAATTCGAGCTCTTTTTTTACCTATTTTCAACACTTGCTGCTGTTTTCCATCAGGAAGTGAATCTGGTCTTTGATGAAGAGCTTCTTGTAACAATTCTTTATAATCATCTTGTTCAGAATGAGGTTTATCATTTGTCATTTTGACTCTTTTCCTCCTTTAACAATTCTTTTAATCTCTTTCTCCCACGAAATATGTGACTTTTATAAGTATTTACCTTTAAATCTAATACAGTAGCACCCTCTTCGTACGTTAATTGATGTACGTCACATAATAAAATAGCTTGTGCCTCTACCACTGGTAAAGTATGAATAATCTGAATTAATTTTTCATAACTATTTTTTGCGACTACATACTCTTCTGTAGATTCCCCTGCTTGTATTGTCTCTAATTCCTCCGTTCCTACAAAAGCTACTTTTTTCTCTTTCCTTACAAAATCAATAAACGTATGATATGCCACTTTAAAAAGCCATGATTTTACCTTTTGGTTTTCATAGTCTTCTAGATAAAGATACGCCCGATAAAAAGTCTCCTGCATCAAGTCCTCCGCTACGTGATGGCTACGAGAAAGGGAAAATAAATACCGGTACACATCGTTTATATAAACCTTATATATTTCTTCAATTTCCATCCCCCTCCTCCTTTCATATATAACACGAATAAGCGTGTTAAAAAGTTGCATTATTTTTTCCTTTTTATATTTTTCATTTATAAAAAAAGAAATAACATTTATACATTTCAATAACCATTTAAAATTATAAACAAAATACGCGATGTTATAACTGTAAATTCCAAAAAAAAGAAAAGCGACAAAATGCAATCTTCACACCAGAACCACATAAAAAATACCGGTATCCTTCCCATGAAGAATACCAGTACTTTTCATTTATCACCCATACAAAACCGCATGAAATACGCCTAACAGTAAGTATTGATCCTCAATATAATCCTCATCATATACATTCATCTCGATGTAATACATATCTTCCTCAAGACGAATATTCCAATCTGCGATTACATAGCCCTTTCGTAATAATTTTCCAAGCCCAATTGAAGTTTTGTGAACAACATATTCTTCTGTCTTATATGTAAAAGTAAATAAGAAATTTGCATCTAATAACTTTCCGTCACATACAAGTATTTCATGCTCTGCATCATTATTATCGATGTACGTTACTAAAATCCTTCTTTGACGCTGCCTACTTACATCCTTTGCAATGACGCGAATATTGTTCTTACTATCCTTTATTTCATAAATGATATTACTACCGACTTTCGGAATGAAGTCTAGCACTTTCATCAACGTATTTTTATAATAGCCCCGTACTGCGCCTACTCCTTCGCTTCCATTGTAAACCTCTATCGAAGTCGTATCCGCTTTACTATCACACAGTCGTTTATAAGAAAGCTGCATCATTCGCTCTCCTCTTAAGTACTGATCAAACGTCACAGGATATCCTATCGCGCGCAGTTCCTTATTTAGCTCATATAAATAGCGTTGAACGCTCTCTACTAATGTTGTAGTTGATATACGCTCTTGAAGTTCAAATTGCTGCCAACTGGAAAAAACTCTCCACTGATCTTCCTCTTCATATACGAATCCGAGAATTACTTCCTCACGGTCACTCGTTTCATAATTCAATTGTTCTTTCTGCCCATGTTTCACTTGTTCCATCCACTGTCCTAAATAAATGCCAAGCTCTGCAACCTTCATGCATGACTTCTGAAAAAATACGCTGTCACTCACGCAAATTGTTAAATCCCCTTCAATAAAGCCATTTGCATAAGCGGCATACCGTGGCTCATCCTTCTGCGGGATAGCCTTGTCTAACTCAAATAAAAACGTTAACACCTTTCACTCACCTCTAGTTGTTACACAGCTCATACATGACATCGCATCACTCTGAGAAACTATGTATATATGAATATTTAATTATCTCATTATAACACGTGAAAGACCTTAGAATAGTAGCGCTATTTTTGCTTCGCGAACTCCCTCATAATAGAATAACTATCCTTTTATTATTTTTTTCTTGACTTAGAGTTCACTCTAATTATTATAATCAACTCATAGTTCATTCACAATAAAATCAATTGGATAAAATTCAGGAGGGATCGGAAAAGCTAAAATCAAAAGTGGCTGACATTAACGCAGACCTGAATGTTGTCATTCGAACCTTTGATTTATCTGTTAATACAATTGTACATTAAGGTACTAATCAAATAAAAACCTACGATTTCCTGTACGTTAAGAAGTCAGTGATTCTTGCCTTATTTTACTTTCTCTTAATAGTCGTAAAGCTTCTATAATTTATTTAGTACATATAAAAAAGACGGAATCATAAAATCAGCAAATTAGAAAATAAAACAGGATGGGAGTCAGTTATTATGGAGCAATCAAATAAAGCGTTTAGCCAGGCATTAGTAAAATCGTTAAGAGGAGAACGAGGACATCTTCCCATCAAGAATGCTTTATCGGATATAGACGTGGCGCTTGCGGGAAAACGCAGAGAGGAACTGCCTTATTCTATTTATCAATTAGTGAAACACATGACCTATTGGCAAGATTTTCTCTTATTATCCGCTCAGGGGAAGAAGCCTACATTGCCTGCCCATGTAAAAGAGAGCTGGCCTGAAGAAGAATGCCCTGGCAGTGAGGAAGAGTGGCAACAGATTATTCAGTATTTTCTTCAAGGGATTGAACAGGCATGCACGATCGCCCAAACTGTTCAATTGGACAAAACATTGGAGGAATGGCCTGGTGAAACCCCTGGCGGTGTTCTACGGAATATTGCATCTCATAACTCCTACCATTTAGGAGAAATTGTGCTGATTCGCAGATTATTTAGTGCTTGGCCACCGCCAACAGGCGGATATCCGGTCTAAACAAGGAAAGGGTTCCACCCCATGCCCATTAACTTAAGATTTTGAATTACACCCAAAACGAAATTTTTACCACTTTACAGTTATTTATGAGAATTAAATTCATTTTTTTCATTACTGGGGAACAAACATTTTTTAAACTTGATGGAGATAGGGTATAAAAATACAAATTTCATCTCCGAAAAAAATAAAAAAACGATTGCTTGGATCCTAAGAGGCAATCGTTTTTTTTAGCTGTTTGTAATGACCAATTACAAACAGCTAAATATATTATTTAGTGTTATTTCTGTTTTCTTTCAGTAAAATTTTTTTGACTTGGTACCATCTTTTTTTGTTCCATACCTTAGTATATGAAATTATATGAACGATTTTTCAAATATATCTACCGTAACTTAATATATATCAATTAATCGAAAAATCTTAACTCTATTAAAATGAAGCTACCTTTTCTTCCGCCACTTCCGCAATTTCTAAAATTTGTAGCAGGCTCTCCACTTCATAGGTCGGCTTAACACCTGCCGTATTTTCTTTCAGACTCGGATTATACCAACACGTATCAATACCGTAATCTTCTCCGCCTTTCATATCAGAAGTTAGCGAATCTCCAACCATTAGTACACTTGATTTATCAGTAATCCCAAACTTCTCAAAAGCATAATCAAAAATCTCACGCGCTGGTTTTTGATGGCCGACTTCTTCAGAAATAATAATATGATCAAAGAAGTTACATAAAGGCGAATTTCCAATTCTAGATTGTTGCACTTTTGTATATCCATTCGTAATGATACCTAACTTACAATCTTGAAGATTCTCACATAGTTTCACTGCACCATCTATAAGATGTACTTCTTTTCCTAAGTTTTCAAGGTATACGTCACTAAAATGCTGCGCGTCTACTTCTATATTATGAAGAGCAAATAATTGTCTAAATCGATCTACCGCTAATTCACTTAGCGTAATCATTTTATTCTCTAAATCTCTCCATAATCCATTACTAATCTCTTTATAACTTGCAAGATAATCATTATATCCTGTAGGCATGCCAAATTGTACAAACGCGTTATGTAATGCGTTTCTTTCTGTTTCAGGGAAATCTAATAATGTATCGTCTACGTCGAATAGTATTACTTTGTATTTCATGATGTTCGCCTCAATTCCTATATTCTCATAGCTTAATTATAGCAACAATAATAAAAGGAGGCTAATCCAATCAGCCTCCCTCCTCATTATTTATCCCGCATTAACGGGCAGTCCGATTGGTGAAGGCTAATAATCAGTGGGGATGCCCCCACTGATTAAAGTTTCACTTTATCTTCTAGCAATAACACTTTCATTTCCTCTAACGATTCTTTCGTAAAGCCAAGAGCTTTTTCAGCGTATGCTTCCACTGATCCATATTGCTTTTTAACTTCATCAATCGCAGCTTGTAAATACTCAGCACGTGCTTCAAACATTGCACCTAATATTACTCTACTTTCGTCGTTCTGTAATTTCGCACCTAAAAAGGCCATCATTTTTTCATTTAACTTTTCACGGAAACCGTTACTTAGTAAGTAGTCTTCCATTACTGTTTTTTCCGGTACACCTAGTAAAAGTAATAATAATGCTGAGCCAAATCCTGTACGGTCTTTTCCAGCTGTACAGTGGTTTACTAACGGTAAGTTTTCCGGGTTTTGCGCCAGTTTTAAGAAGCTCACGAATGCTTCATTACCACTTACGAAATCTTGATTCATTTTCACAAGATACTCGCCTGGTTTCCCTAACATAGAAAGGTCACCAACTTGGAAAAATTCATTTATATTCAAGTCTTTCGCCAAGTCTTGCATAACTGGTAAGCACACTTGACGAGCACCTGTAACACTTGGGTTCGGCTTATGCTTCACTTCAAAATCTGTACGGTAGTCACAAATTAATTTTAAGCTAGACTTCTGTAAATACTCGATATCCCATTCTGTTAATCCTGCTAATTCTTCAGAACGATACAATTTACCCCATTTTACTTTACGGCCTTCAGTCGTTTCATATCCTCCCATATCACGGAAGTTAAACGCACCTTGTAATGGTAATCTACGCTCAGCTACTGTCACTGCTTGTCCATTACTTCCTACTAACCTAAAATATGGACGCTCATTTTCACTCGGGTTTTCAATTGTACATGCTGAATCCCCACTTACTGTTACAAGTAATTCTCCATTTTCTTCAATATGATTTGGTGAAGTACTCCAATAAATACGAACTTCTTCTATATTATTTTCCCACTTTATATGTAACGTATTATCTTCATTTCGTTCTACAGTTGCTTGTAGCCAATTTCTTTGTTGCTTCATACTTTCACCAACGCTTTCTTCGTATAGTCTAATCCTTCTCTATTGTATTATAGGAACGCTTACTTTGTCGTTTCGATTTTTCTTTTTATCTTACAAACATGCAAAAAGTTCTTTTACTTGTTCATAAGTTGTACACGGATTCCCGCTAAATGAGTTCGAGAGAGTAAGCCATCCATCCTTCTAAAACCTTCTCACATATCGCTCAGTAGAGCTCAGCTGCTGACATCCGTTCTTTTCAAAGACATCCTTCATCCACTCGTTTTGTACATTTGTCTCGCCAATATAATAAGATGCGCCTATTTCTTTTAAGACAAACATTGCCCCTGTAAAGAATGCTGCTTCATACCCTTTATTTCGCATATTTGGAGCGACTGCGAAATACATAAGTTTTCCTTCTTCTAACGTACCTCTTTCAATATGCGGGATTACAATTCCTATTGGCTCTTCATCGATACTTGCTGTTAAACAATGTTCTTTCCATTGCCCACCTATTTCTTGTAGCATCGTATTTACAAATTGATCATAATCGATTTGTTCTCCCGTCACTTCATTCCACAGTGAATAAAAAGCGTCTTCGCCCATCTCTTCAATAAGCTTAAAATCAATATCACTTTTTATATCTTCCACTTCATATATATCCTTAAATACAATCATGTTTTCAGTAATATATTCAAATGAATACGTTTCGAAACATTTCTTATACACATCATAATTTGGGCTTTTTGAAGAAATCTCAAATTGAAATTCTTCTATTCCATCTTTTTCAGCTTCAGCAACGCAATATTGCATTATCTCTTCTAATTGCTCTTCTGTAAAAACCTCTGCATCATTTTCTTTTATCATTATAGAAGAAGCATTTTTTCTTATTTTAAAATGTTTTTCTAACTGTTCTATAGTCATCATATACTTCCCTCATCTATGTCATACTCGAATTTCTACTTGTTCTCCTTGCATGAGCAGGATTGTCCTTGAATATATAGAATACTAGAAAACATCGCATCTTTAAAGTGCGGAGGAGGTTCTCCATTGGATATTACAGCGCTGCAACAACAGTTAGAGCTTATACAACAAAATGACTATACGCAACTGCAACATATAGATATTAATGAGTTAACGCTCAATATGCTTCAGTATATCGGAACAACTGATAGTTACGTTCGTTACCAACTTATATATAAATGTTTTGCACATTTCATTCATCATGAATTCCTTATGGATGATCAGTTGAAATTACTTCTACAAACTTGTTTAAGTGATGAGTATTTATATTGTGACATTCACTCCCCACTTACAGATGGGGTTTTCACTCGTTCTTATACTGTTTCGTTACTTGCATTAATACTCCAATTCGCTAACTCGCACTACTTTTTTACAGAGGAGGATATCGAAGAAATAAAAAACAAACTCATTACATACACAAACTTAGAAATGGATTTTCGAGGCTATATTGAAAATAAAGGATGGGCTCATTGTCTTGCCCACGTATCTGATGCCTTTTCTGAAATTGTTCACAATTCCTATACGACCTTTGAATGGTACGAGGAATTAATTCATTGTTTATTAAATAAAATTTTCATCCCATCGGATCTTTTTCATAATAATGAAGATGAACGAATTGTTACACCGTTACTATCTATGCTATATCATGACTTCCCGCAAGATGAGTTAATTTCAATTATTTATAAAAAAATAAAAAGGCTTCCTCAAATTAGAAAACGCCTTTCCCTTAATGAGTATTGTATTTTATGCGCAAACATTAAAATCTTTTTACGCACATTATTTTTTAGAACAAAAGATGATCATAACTTAGCATTTACAGCACGTAAAACAGAAAAAATGTTAAAAGAACTGCCTAATTATTATTAAATATAAGGAGAAGAATTATGGGCTATATTGAAGACATGAGAAATCTAGTAGGAAATCATCCACTCATTTTAATCGGATCACACGCCATTATATTAAATGAGAAAAATGAAATATTATTGCAGCTCCGTACAGATTTTAATCGCTGGGGCATTATTGGTGGCGCCTTAGAATATAACGAAACGTTAGAAGACGCTTTACAACGAGAAGTATATGAAGAAACTGGACTTATCATTAAAAATCCAGAACTATTCCGTACATACTCAGGACCTGATTTCTTTCAAATCTATCCAAACGGGGATCAAGTACATGGTGTACTCGTTGTTTATATTTGCCGAGAATTCCACGGTCAGCTTATATGTGATCAAACTGAGTCAAAAGAATTACGCTTCTTTCCGCTTGATGAGTTACCTATTACTCTTCATCCAGTTATTGAACGTATTATTAGGGAGTTTCAGCACTCCAATTAAAAAACATTACATATTGTATATAGAAATAAAACAACCTCATTTCCCGTCATGATAACGCGAAATGAGGTTGTTATCGTTCAGCATAAATCCCTATTCCCCCAAAAATAACCAAATGATATTAACGTTCACTTTCTACAGCTGTATATCCCCTTACAAATAAGAGTGTTATATAAGAAGTAATGAATGAAAAAATAGTATACATGCCCACCCAAAAGAAAAATGATGGATCATACAATGTAACATTTAACATAAGAAAAATAAGAAATATTACCATTGGCATCACATAAAATGCACCTAATTTATATGTCCCAGCTATTGAAAAAATAAAAATAAGCAATGGATATATACAGAAAATAAAAATGAATTCACTCACTGTTATGTCCCCCTTTCTGAAGAAATAATAGGTTTCTCGTAAACATTTTGGGGAACAACAAAGTTTTATTTTTTATCAGTTATTAATAAATATAATGTTAGATTGTTATCTCAATCTGATTTCCTTCAGGATCACTTACTACACTTTCATAGTAACCATCCCCTGTAGTACGCGGGCCGTTTAACACAGGGTATCCTGCTTCTCTTAATGTATTAGTTAATTCGTTCACTTTTTCTTTACTACCTACAGAAAAAGCAATATGCGCATATCCTATTGTTTGTACTTGTGTTTTACCGTCTATCCCTACTTGTCTCATAAGTTCTAGACGCGCTCCACCTTCAAAAGTTATAAAATAAGATTCAAACTGCTTTTTCGAATTGTGATATAAGCTATTTTCTTCACCACCAAAGTACTGTTTATAGAAATCACGCATTCCTTCTAAATCATTTACCCAAATTGCTACATGTTCAATGTTCATAATCGACACCTTTTCTTTTACAGTATTCAACCAACAATTTGATATTTAATTTTCTTTGCTTGTTCTTGTTATCATCAGATCAAGTCCAAGACTTTTTAATCCATATAAATAATCTTCTTTCCAATCGCTCACTGTTATTTTCGGAATATGTTCTGCCGGAATGTACTTCGGACAAGTTTTTACAATTTGATCTATTACGAATTGATTCAATTCATCATCACAGAAGATAAAGGCATGAGGGTTAATAATAGCTATACATGTAGCTATTAAACGAGTAATGGCATCTATATTATATTGCTCTGGATTATTTGAATCTCTTACTGCATCTTCACTTCTCAAAGATTGTAAGAAGTTTTTATTATCATACTGTGGAACGAAAGATATCTCCCCTGAGAAAAAGGTACTCCCTCGTACCACATCTCCATTTATCATAATTCCCGCCCCTGGGCCGTTTTGACCTGAATACAAATATACAAGAGATGATTTATCATTATTTCCAGTATTTTTATAATAGCCAAGGACTGCGGCATTCATATCATTTTCTATTACTACAGGTATAGAAAACAGATCCTCCAAATGACTTTTCAAATTAAAATTTTGGAACTTTTCATAACCAGGTATATAAAAAATACGACCATTATCAACCGAACCAGGCACACCAATTGATATAGAGCTTATTTTCGGGAATGTAGCTATAAGACTTTCAATATGTTTAGATAATAGATTTACGCCAGTATCAATTAATACACTTGAAGTACTTCCTTGTTCTTTTACTTCCCCTAAACAGTTGAAAATTGTATAGTTTGTCTCATTTTTTTCTAAAAATATCGCTAGACCTAACATATATTCCGGATTATACGCATATCGTTTCGCTCTTCTTCCGCCACTTGAATCATCTAAACCGACTAAAGTGACTTCACCGTCTTGTTTCATATTTTCTATAAATTTACTCACAGTTGGAAAACTAATTTCTAATGTATTACTAAGCTCAACTTTCGTCGCACTTCCTTGCTCTAGAAGAGCTGTACGAATGCCGCGAAGGATCGTCTCTTTAATCGATTTTTGAGTAACAAATTGTTCACTCAAATCGCTCACCACCTTAATCAACATACTTATTAAACACTTTTAATAAGTTGCGTTGACAATATATCATACATCATTTTCTAAAGCAATAGAGATGATACATTTCCGCTGGCATGCACTCCTTATTTAGCTCGATTTATTCTCTCTCGTAACAGACGATACAATTCCAGACAAGAGAACAAATAATAAAACAGCTAACAAGGCATTGCGTATCCCGAATGCTTCCCCCAGTATACCTAAGAATGGTGGTCCGACTAAAAATGCTGTATAACCGATTATAGAAACTGCAGCAACATTAGAAGTCGCATTTTCACGGTCATCTCCAGCAGCTGACAGACCAATTGGGAACCCTAGCGCTGCACCAATCCCCCACAGTACTACACCAAATGCTAGAAAATACGAATTACTCCCAAATATTACGATTGAAATTCCTAGAATCGCCATCATAATGGTGGCACGTACGACAGCGACACGACCGAATCGATCAAGGAAATAGCTGCTACACATACGAGTTAACGTCATTGCTAATACAAAAATTGTGTACATAATAGAACCTGCCACTATACTTTGCTCGTGTCCATCTACCATCACGATAGGTAGCCAATCATTTGCACTACCTTCTGCAAATGCCATTCCGAGTACAAAAAGACCAATTAAAAGCACCTTTTTTTCCATACGTAAGGTCGTATGCTTCTCTCTCCTTTTGTTCCACGATTTCTCCTTCTTTCCTGTTCCATGCGGAAGAAAACGATACACCATACATACAAGTAATACAAACACGACCGAAATCGCAAGAAACTGATACAGAATCGGGATGTGAAGCGACGCTGCGACAGAACCACTGAGCGCGCCTACTAAAGTTCCTACACTAAAAAAGCCATGGAATTTCGGAAGAAGAGTTGTTCCTAATTTCTGCTCAATGGAAGAACCTTCTACATTCAATGCGACTTCCGCCAATCCGTAGCCTACTCCAAATACTAGTAAGCTACTAAAAGCCCCCATACTAGAAACAAAATAAATATTTATACCTAAACAAATCAATCCAACAATCATAAAAAACATACTGCCTATAATAACGTCTCTAGCTCCCTTACAGTCAATGAAGCGGCTTGCACTCAGTAAACCAATTATTGAACCGACAGATAGTCCGAATAAAATCCAGCCCATTTCTGCATTTGACACTGCTAACATATCTCGAGTAGCTGCTGTTCTTGAAATCCATGTAGCAAACGCGACACCTGGCAAAGCAAATAAGAGAAAAAGAGCATTTCGAGAGGCAAGTAATGTCTTTGTATGATTATACGCACTATTTTTCTTCATATGAAACACCTTTCACATTGTCTATACGATACGACACCAGTTTATTCATGCATCCGTGAAAAATGATTTCTATAAGTCTATCATTTTCATAACTTTGGCTGGATTACCACCAACTACTACATTATTAGGTACATCTTTTGTCACAACTGCCCCTGAAGCAATTACAGCGTTGTCTCCAATTGAAATACCAGGGTTAATAATAGCTCCCCCACCAACCCAAACATTGTTACCAATCTTTACAGGCTTTCCATATTCTTTTCCAGAATTCCGCTCTACCGGATGTAAAGGATGAGTGGCCGTATAAATATGGACACCAGGTGCAAACATACAATTATCACCGATTCGAACTTTACAAACGTCCAAAATAACACAATTGAAATTTGCGAAAAAGCTCTTTCCAATGTGGATATTGTAGCCGTAATCACAACGAAAATCAGGATTAATGTGGGTTTTTCCGTCAGCTGAAGAACCTAAAAGCTGCTCTAACAAGGTAAAGCGGCTTTCATCACCAGTCTCCATCGCCTCGTTATAAAGGCGTGTTAAACGTTTTGCCTCAATCCTATCAGCTACTAATTCTTCGTCATCCGCAATATACATTTCTCCCGCCAACATCTTTTCTTTCTCAGTTTTCATCTAATCATCTCCTTCGTTATCGAATGAATCAAACTTATTAAATTAGTTTAATAAGTGACTTTAATGTTACTTATTAAACACGTTTAATAAGTAACCCTATATTAACATATTTTTATTAATATGCAATTAATAAATTCAGTAAAAAATGCGAATCCCTCATTTTACATGCAGATAAAACGAATAAATAATTAAGATTCACATAGAAAAAAACAAGGGAGCGCTCAGCGTCCCCTCTCAAATCCAATCTGTTTTTTAATTTCCACCAAATTCACCTTCGCAATAGCCCGCGCCCTCTCAGCACCTTTTTCTAACGCTTCATATAGTAAATGTGGATCATTCATATAATTTCCGTATTTTCCCCTAGGTCCTGAGAGTTCACGATTTACAACGCGGAATAACTCTTTTTTCACATCGCCCCATCCGATTCCAGTCTCATACTTTTCGCGTAACGCCTGAATTTCGTCTTCCTTCGCAAATTCTTTATATATCATAAATAACGTTTCTAGTTCTTTCGGTTCATTCGGAAGTGAGGAATCTGTTTTTATTTTAAATATTAACTTTCTAAGTTTTTCTTGCTCTGCAAATAATGGGATAACATTTCCGTAACTTTTACTCATCTTTCTTCCATCAAGTCCCGGTAAAATTGCCCCTTCTTCTTGTATGACATACTCTGGAAGCGTAAATGTCATACCAAATGTATGATTAAAGTACGTCGCAATGTCACGAGCAATTTCAATATGCTGAATTTGATCTTTTCCGACAGGTACATGAGTAGCTTGAAATAATAATATATCAGCCGCCATTAAAATCGGGTACGTATATAATCCCATATTCACACCTGCATCAATTTCTAATCCCGCTTCTTTATTTTGCTCTACCTTCGCTTTATATGCATGGGCACGATTCATAAGTCCTTTCGGAGTTAGACAAGCTAATATCCAAGCTAATTCTAGAATCTCTGGCACTTCTGTTTGTCGATAGAAAATAACATCTTCTCCAAGTCCGAGTGATAACCATGTAGCTGCTACCTCTTTCGTGTAACTACTGAACTTTGCTGGATCATGCACAGCATTTAACGCATGATAGTCTGCTATGAAATATAACGCTTTTCCTTCTTTGTTTTTTGACATTTGTAATGCAGGTTTAATCGCACCAATATAATTGCCTAAATGCGGGTAACCTGTTGGTTTAATTCCTGTTAACATAATTTTCTCGCTCATCCTAACTCCTCCTTTCTCAAAATAAAAAGAGCCCCTCATCCTAAAAAAAGGACGAGAGACTCCCGCGGTACCACCTTAATTAGCTATATTATAGCTCACTTCAACTTCTTAACGTGAAGTAACCGTCTTCGCCTACTCATTTAAGCTAGAAGCTCCAGAGCCCATTCCATATTCATCACTTACTGATTCCCACCAAATATCAGCTCTCTGAAAAGTTTTGAATATGTACTCTTCTCTTTCATTGCTTTTTAGTTTTTTTTACAGTTTATCACATTTCCTTTCCAATTAAACCCTGATTTTCTGTTTTATATAGCAGGAATTTCCACCTTAATTGTCTAATAATATATAGGTTTGCAGAAATACTCGAAACAACTTTGGAGGTTTTTTCATGGTAAAATATATATCCATTTTAGGTTCAACAGGATCCATTGGCACATCTGCATTAGATGTCGTTTCCGCTCATCCTGAACATTTTAAAATCGTCGGTTTAACCGCAAATTATAATATCGATCTTCTCGAAAAACAAATCGAATCTTTTCAGCCTCGTATTGTAAGCGTAGCGACAAAAGAATTAGCGGACACATTACGTTCTCGTATTTCAACAAATACAAAAATTACATATGGAACTGATGGTTTACTTGAAGTATCTACCCATCCTGATACAAATCTTGTATTAAGTTCAGTTGTCGGTGTTTCAGGTTTACTCCCAACAATTGAAGCATTAAAGGCGAAGAAAGATATCGCTATCGCTAACAAAGAAACTTTAGTTGCAGCTGGACATATCGTCACCGAACTAGCGAAACAAAACGGATGCCGCCTAATTCCAGTTGATAGTGAACATTCAGCCATTTTCCAATGTTTAAATGGGGAAAATAATAAGGAAATCGAAAAATTAATTGTTACAGCTTCTGGCGGCGCTTTTCGTGATAAAACACGTGAAGAAATGAAAATATTACAAGCGAAGGATGCTTTAAAACACCCAAACTGGTTAATGGGCGCAAAACTAACGATAGATTCTGCCACGTTAATGAATAAAGGGTTTGAAGTGATGGAAGCTAAGTGGCTATTCGATATTCCTTATGAAAAAATTGATGTTATGATTCATAAAGAAAGTATCATTCACTCTTTAGTGGAATTTATTGATGGATCAGTCATGGCACAGCTCGGTGCTCCTGATATGAGAATGCCGATTCAATATGCGTTTCACTACCCTACTCGACTACCTTCATCCTATGAAAAATTAAATTTATTAGAAATTGGTAGTTTGCATTTTGAAAAACCAAATTTAGAGAAGTTCCCCTGTCTACAATATGCATTTGAATGTGGAAAAATTGGCGGTACAACTCCAGCCGTATTAAATGCAGCGAACGAAATTGCAAATGCACTATTTCTTAAAAATGAAATTGCATTTTTCGATATCGAAAAAACAATTTACAATACAGTTGAAGCTCATCATAACGTAAAAGATCCTTCACTCGATGATATATTAGAAGCTGATCAATGGGCACGCCAATACACAAATCAATTGTTAATGAAAAAGAGCTAAAACAGGTTTCTTTAAATAGACTAAACTAATAAGAGGATAATATGTTCAATATATGAGCATATATCCTCTTTTCTTATACATATTAGATTAGTTATAAAGATATTGAAAATATAGTTTAATATGTATACTTTATTCAGAAAAATCAGTACAATCCAGTTAACGGACGTAGCCCATAGCGGGAGGCGTAGTGCAGTCTTTAGACCATGCGTTAATATTTTTTAGGAGTGAAGTGCTATGAGGATACAAGAGGTTCTTATAGAGAATAACAACAAAAGATATATATTACTGAATCAAGAAGGATTTCCTGTACTGCCAGTTATGAAATATATAAAGTATTTAGATAACACAGGGAAAAGACCTAATACTCAAAAGACATATTGTTATTCCTTAAAACATTTTTATACCTACTTAGAAGAAACAAACAAAGATTACAAGTTTATTAGATTAGAAGATTTAGTTGACTTTGTAGGATGGTTAAGAAGCCCCTACCAGAGTTCAAATGTCACTCCTCTTCAACAAGAGAAAGCAAAGCGAACAGAAAAAACAATTAACCTTACAATTACCGTTATAGCAAACTTCTATGATTACTTATTTCGAAATGAAGAAGTACAAAATGACATGATGGAAAAGTTAATGAAACAAGGGTTTATAGGAGGATACTCACGTTACAAAAGTTTCCTACATCATGTCAATAAGGACAAGCCCGCTATTAGAAATGTACTAAAATTAAAAGAACCACGCAAAAAAGTAAACACACTGACAAAAGAACAAGTACAACAAGTGATACAAGCAACTACGAATATACGGGATACATTTTTGATTCAACTGTTATTTGAAACGGGATTGCGTATTGGAGAAGCTCTCTCTCTATTTATGGAGGATTTTATTTTTGACCATCAAAAAGGACATCGGATTCGTTTAGTAAATCGAGGGGAATTAGAAAATGGGGCTATGTTAAAAACAGGAGAACGAGAAATTTTCGTATCACAGTCGTTAATGGATTTATATGATGATTACTTGTATGAAGTGATTGATGAATTAGAATTTGACTCTAACTTTGTTTTTGTGAAATTGCGCGGAAAAGATATAGGAAAACCCATGGAATATTGGAATGTAGAGGCCCTTTTTAAGCGCTTAAAGAAGAAAACAGGGATAAACCTTCACCCACATTTATTTCGGCATACACATGCTACAATCTACTATCAAAAAACAAAAGATATTAAACAAGTGCAAGAACGATTAGGACATTCCCAAATTCAAACAACGATGAATCTATATCTTCATCCTTCTGATGAAGATATTCGAGAAGTGTGGGAGAAAGCACAATCCGAATTTGACCTAAAGAAAAATAACTAAAAGGAGTTACTGGATGAAGCAAATTAATAATGTTCATGTAGACACAGTAGGCTTTCATGAAAGATTACAAAAAGAACTGTCCACCTATCCCGAAAAAACAGTAAATGAAGATCGTTCTGTTACAATTGAACAAGTAAACAATTCATACTTCTTAGTCAACGACAAATGGAAAATTGATTTTTTAGGTGAGATTAGCCAGTTCGAAGAAGTGGTAGAAAACTATAACTCTTCAAATAAAAGTATTCATTTTCAACTTAACAATCCTTCGCTAAATTTAGAAGTGAAGTATGTCTATTATCAGCACCTATTTAATGACTTATGGACACTCAATAATATTTTTATTGCTCAAAGTCCACTAAGAAGAATGACAGAATTTTTAAATGATAAATATCCCAAACTAACATCTTTATTGGAATTAGACATTGATAAAGTAGAACGAGAGTATTTATTTTGGTTGAATGAAAAAGGAATTAAAACTCATAGAACACAAAAATACTTAATAAGAAAGAGTCTCACATTCAAAAATGAAGTAGCAGTTCATTTAAGAACAATTTACACTACTTTTTTTCAACTCACTGACCAGCGAGAAGAATGGGAAAAGGAAAAATGGGATATTCGTATTTTACATGATAAATATGGGTTTGATTACAATCAAAGTATAGCAATGTATTATCTTGATTTCTCAAAGGTAGACGAAAGAGTTCGAGAACAAGTTAAAAAATACTTTAAACAACGTTTGCTTAGTACAAACAAATTCTCTTGGCAGACCGCAATTACTTATCTAAAAGGTCTCCCAATGTTTTTCGCGTTTATATTTTCCTTAGAGCCAACGTGGGAGGATATAAAATTTTTAAAACGAACTCACATCGAAAAATACATTGAATATTTACATAAATACGCTAAAAACAATCTAAAAAAACGAAATTCACACCCCGAAAGTTATGTAGCCAGTTCATTGAATACCTTACAAAAGTTTCTTGAAGATATTCAACGATATGAATATGAGATGGCTCCCGAAACCCATGTACGATTGTTGATCTTCCCTGAAGATAAACCAAAACTAAGAAAGAAATCAATTGATCAAATTGATTATATCCCCGACTATGTATTGGAACAACTTTTTACTCATATTAATGATTTGCATAAAGATATCATTCCTGTCGTCTGGGTTGCTTTTAAAACAGGCCTAAGAATATCAGAAGTTTTAAGTATAACTATGGATTGTTTAGTACAACTAAATGGTCAATACTCGATTGAAACAGATATTGAAAAAACCTATGTCAAAGGGCATCGAATCCCCATTGACAATGAATTAGCAGATATGCTTGCAGTTCTAATTGATAAATCAAAAAAACTTAGTAATAAAGAAAACAATCCCGAAGGGTATATTTTCGTTCGCTATCGTGGTCAACGAAAAGGAAAACCATTTGATCAAGGGTGGGTTAGAACGCAACTAAATGTATTAGCAAAACGAAAAAACATTACTGACGAAAGTGGCAACTTGTTTCACTTCAAAACCCATCAATTTCGACACACTTACGGTGTAAAAATGTTAAATGGTGGTGCGGATATTTTAACCGTACAAGAGTTAATGGCCCATGCTTCCCCCGAAATGACATTAAGATATGCCAAGCTATTAGATGATACCAAAAGAAAAGCGTTTGAATCGGTCATAAAGCAAGGTGTTTTTAGTTTTGACTTAAACGGTCAAGTACTAGAAATCAAATCAGGAGAAGATATTCCAACAGACATATTAAATGCCTTGTGGCAAGACCACAAGCTAAATGCGATGGACAACCCTTATGGAACGTGCCACGCTCGTTTAAACGGAAACTGCCCTCATATGGAAGCCCCGCCTTGTCTAACTTGTGGTGATAATCAAACTCCATGTAAGGACTTAGCGGTGGGGTTTTCAGAGTTAGATAAACAAAAATATGAACTTCACATTAAAACCACTACGAAAGCAATTGAAATAGCAAAACAACGTGGTAGAGAGGATATTGCGGAGAGGAACCAAAAGAATCTACAACGTTACCAAAATATTTTAAATACCCTCCAAGATGGAAATGTTATCTTTGGTAGACAAGATCGGGTGAAACGAAAGTTAGGTGTTAAAAATGACTGAATATGACCGTGCTACACATTTGAAAGAGATTCATGCCAACCGTAAGGCTAACACCTATCAGAAGGTAGATGAAGCCATTAAAAGGCTTATAAAAGCTAATAAAAAGATAAACTTTAACAGTGTATCTTTTGAAGCTAATGTATCAAAAGCAACACTTTATAACAACAAGGACTTCCGTTCTAGGATTGAAACATTACGAGAACAACAATCACAAGTACCTACACCCAAACAAATAAAACGAAAAATGAACGAAAATAATAAGGATGCCCTTATCGCGGCTCTAAAAAGGAAAAACAAGAAATTGGCGGAAGAAAACAAGCAACTTAGAGAACAGCTTAAAGTTGCTTATGGAGATGTTTACAAAAAAATATGAAGGAGAACGTTGTTCTCCCTCCTCTTCTTCACTATCGAAGCATAGTCGAAGATGTACAGTGACAATAAAGATGCTTAATATTCACTTGATGGATCGGCATTGTTACGTTAGATAATAGTCTTTTTGTAAAAATAAAGTTGTTTAATTTTTGTATGTAGGAATTGTAATGGTTATATAATTCACATTGTAAAACTCTCGCTAAATATACAAGAGAAGGTAAGGGTAGTAGCTGTAAAAAGTTAAGCGATTATTGTAAATGATAACAACTTAACCGTTATTTAAACGATTTTATTTTTAATTTAAAAGCAATATTGTCACTCAATATTAGTAAAGAATCCCCCTATATAATAGAGGATATTTACCCCCTTAGAATCCCACTTAGCCTTGAATTAAGACGTTTGTAAATCTTTTCCCAGTCACTCATACTTCTCTTATTATCAACATCCAGATAATTAGTTATTAATAGACATAATGGCTCCATATAATTATTTATTATTTTGTTTAATAGTCCATCGATATATGTACTATCATCAGCCAGTTTTATATGTAAATAATCAAGAAAGTTTACATCATTTTTATTATAATGAATCATGTTCCTTAATACCCTACATTCTTCTCCAATATCCTTATCATAATCACTTATCAAACGGGAAAATTCATAATTGTGACTTTCATCTATTTTAGTAAATTTTCCTTTCAAAAATTTACTAATGTTTTTTATATTGTCCATAACTTCATCAATTTTTATAGATGATAATCTCATTAAAATATATTTATCTAGATTCAATTCAGTTGTATTCAATTGAAGTATGTTATAAAGCCATATACAAGTCGAAGCCTCCTGAAGAGACAAGATTAACCTTGTTATTATAATTTTTTCTTCTGCCTCTCCAATAAAAAACACTGAATCATGAATATCCTTATCCCTGTACATTTTTTCATCATCATGAACAAATATAGGGAATTCTGAGTACTCTAATGCACCATTAGAATCTATTACTAGCTTGTCCTTTAGTAAGTTTATTGTCTCACCGACCTTTACAAAAAAACTCTTAAAGTCAATTTGGCTTTCTTGTGATAAATCCGGAAAAAAATCAGTATCAATAAATATATAAGTTGGATAGATAGTACTCCCTACTAACTGTCTTTCCTTTAAATAAAAGCCTAAATTATCTATATCATTACCAAATTGATTAATATGAAAATCCATTATTCGATTATATATTTTTATGTTATCGCGCTTTTCATATAATTTGACGCGATGTCTAATTTTTTTTATGTTTGGATCAATAGAAATAGAATCATCAAAGAGTTCTTTATTTATTTGATATAGTATTAGACATATGTCCCTAGCTAAAGGGAATATATGTACAGCATTATTCTTTTGGTTCTTTTGTAATCTTAACAAATAGGACATTCCCATTAAGTCATAATAAGCAGTGTGAATGGCTGACATATTTAATTTATCCTCCCAAAAATCTATTAATCTTCATTAATTCCAATAATTGTCGTTAAATAAAGTTTATCATACTGATACATTTAACTCTATGTAATCAAAGTGTTCATTTTGTCCAGAGATAATAAAGTTGTTTAATTTACAATAAATTCGTTTAAAACATAATAACGTTATTTAAAAAATGCTGGTCATGTTATTCAACAATTGAGCCGTTTAATTGAATAAGACTACACAAAAAGTCGCTTTCCCTTACGTAAGGAAAGTGACTTTTTAGCTTGATTTCCCCCTTGTTATCAAGCTATTTATTTTAAGTTCCTTTGACTAATTTCGAAAATGTTGTTGACTATTCAGTTGAACTGTATTACGTTATTATTAAGTTGAACTATATAGTCGAACTGAATAAAGGGTGAGGATATGAAACATAAATTATTACCGTTGTCTGAAACCATGCATTATATTTTATTAGCTATGCGTGAGCCACTCCATGGCTATGCCGTAATGCAGAAGATAGAAAAGATAAGTAACGGTACTGTTATTTTAGCAGCTGGTACATTATACGGTGCGATTGAAAACTTGAATAAGCATGGTTGGATTGAATCTGTTGGAGAGTCAGGTCGGAGAAAAGTTTATATGATAACTGCGGAAGGAAGTGCCATTTTGAAAATGGAGCAAAATAGGCTATTACATATTTTATCCCTGTACGAAGGAAGTGAATCGAATGAAGAAAGCTAAGATATTTTTTGATATCGAAAAAGAGGAGCAATGGCTGAATGAGCAATTACAAAAAGGCTATCGTTGTACAAATATTAGTGGATTAGGAGTATACACTTTCGAAAAAACCGACAAGAGATATGTGATGCGACTGGATTATCAAGATTATTTGTCAAAGAAAAAGTTTAAAGATTACAGAGAGATATATGAAGATTTCGGTTGGAACTATATAAAGGGGCCCTGGCTTAGTGGAACTCGATATTGGCAAAAAGAAGATGATGATCAAAATGAAATCTTCTCGGATCGCCAATCAAAGAGCAATTATTATAAAAGATTGATGGGTTATTCATCTGGTATTGGTATACTGTTATTGCCTTATTTTCATATGCTTTACAAGAATTCAGGTGTATATTTAACTGAAGGTCTTTGGAGTATGAAAGGTGCATTTTTTTGGAAAGCATTATTATTTGAAACTCCATTTGTCCTTTTGAGGTTGCTTCCAGCCCTTATGCTTGTTTTCGTTGGTATCAGCTTCTATAAAAATTATCAAAAGTATTCAATGTTAAAAGAAAAATAAACGTTTTTTAAATTTTCCAGAATTGCGCCCTATTGTTGAATAAACCTTAGATTTCCAAACGACTTTATTGTTATATTTTTGAGTAAAGTGAAGTATCTTATATCGAAAATTAAATAACTATATTTTAACCCCGTCCTAAATTTAGTATGGGGTTATGCTTGTTTTAGGTAATAAAGTTAAATAACTTTATTGTCTTTATACACATTTAACGAGATGTTCCTCTTTTTTTGATTAATCATCTTAAAAAATCCCTCTAACATATTAGATATATCTAATATGTTAGAGGGATTGAATTAATAACGTTTTTTATAAATTAGGTCTTGATAAAGTTTTCTGTTTTAGCTCTTTTTTCACGTATTCAACTTCACAAATCTATAACCGTGCGTAACTAAAACTTTTAATATCGCATACCCTGGAATTGCTAAAATAATCCCCATAATTCCAAATAAATTCCCCGCAGTTAAAATGATAAATATAATAGTAATCGGGTGAATATCTAACTTTTTCCCCATGACTTGCGGAGAAATAAATTTACCTTCTGCTAATTGTACAATCATCATAACGATAATTACTTTTAACACCATTGATGGCGAGTCGATAAATGCGATAATTAAAGCTGGTGTAATTGCAATGATTGGTCCTACGTACGGAACGATATTTACAATCATCGCTAAAATAGCAAGTAGTACCGCATATTTAATACCAATAATAAGATAACCGATTAATAGCATAATACCGATAAATAAACTAACAATAATTTGTCCTCTAATATACGAACTAATCGCATAATGCATATCATCTAGTATTCTCTTCGCAGCTGGTTGTCTTTGCTCAGATATAAACTTTAAAAAATGATTCGGTAATTGCTCACCATCTTTTAAAAGATAGAACAAAATAAATGGAACCATTACAAATGTTAAAACAACTTCAGTAATTGTACTTAAAAATCCAGTTACATTTCCTGTTACTGATGATAATGATTTTGTAAAGTTCATTGTAGAATCTTTTACAATATTAGCAAAATCAACATTTAAACTTTCCTGCATTCTACCAATTACATTACTTTCTCCAAATTTACGTGCTGCCCTTTCGATTTCATGCCCGAAATATGGCAAGTTATCTATTAAAGCATTTACTTGATCTTTAATAATTGGAATAACCGTGACCGCAAGAAAAACAAATAATCCAAGAACAATTATATATATCGAGGCAATTGACACAATTCTCGACACACCTTTTCTTTCTAAAAGAGAAACGAATGGATGCAATATATAAAATAGTACTCCCGCTAATAATACTGGGAAAAAGATTGTTTTTAAAAATACGACGAACGGTGTAAAGACGAATGATATTTTTGTAAGTAATAATATATTTACAAACAGCAACGCGAATCCAAGTAGTACAGCTAAATAATTTTGTTCTTTAAAAAACTTTTTCAACTTATCTCTTTTTCTTATATTTACTTTCTCCAAATGTACCACCTCTCTAATTAGGAAAAGCCCTAAAAGGGCTTTATAAAACAATCAGTAATAACCTTTATTTTCTTGCAACTTTTACTACAAATGATACAATAAGAATTAACACAATTGCACCTAATAATGCTGGCACGACATGAATCCCACCAAATGATGGCCCAAAAGATCCAAATAATCTACTACCTAACCAAGCTCCTAGTAAACCAGCAATTATATTTCCAAACATACCAGCCGGAAAATTTTTACCCGTTATAGAACTAGCAATTATACCTATAATAGCACCAACTATTAATGTAATAATCCATCCCATTTTTAGTCCCTCATTTCTATTATAGTTTGTATTATCAAATACAAGAGTAGCTAAACTCTTATATAAGATTACGTATTTATCTACGCTAACCATATCCTACTATAGAAATATACCTACGAACATTTTATGTATGGAGATACATATATTATATGCAAAAAAGAAAAAAATTGTCAAACTTACCCACAAATCAATTATATTAATATATCATATTTAAAGGAGGCGTTATTATCTATGATTCATAAATTACTTCCCACTTCTTATGAAGTAGCAACATCCATTTTAAATGTTCAACTTCCAGCTTATAAAATTGAAGCAGACTTTTTAAACAGTACTGCAATACCTCGTTTATATGATACTGTAAACGATATTCAAAATTGTGATGAAACATTCTATGGATATTTCTCTGAAAATAAACTCGTCGGCTTTATTTCTTTTATACAAGAAGAAGAACTAATCGATATCCACAGATTAGTTGTATCGCCCAATTTTTTTCAAAAAGGAATCGCAACGAAACTGCTACTTTATATATTTAACATGTTCTCGTCTTCAATGACATACATTGTACAAACAGGTAAAGCCAATACTCCAGCTCTCGCATTATATAAAAAACACAGCTTCATTGAAGTAACAGATACAACACTACCTGATGGCATGATCCTTACGCAACTAAAAAGACAGAAAACACAAAATAGTTTGACTTAATTATTTATTTATGTTATTTTTTACTTTATACAACCTTTTGCTGAATCCAAATTTTGGAGCGGGGGAACCATTTTTGTAGCTATGCTACTTGGGGCGAATCTTTTTTAAGTAGGGAAACTCTCACTTCCCGAGTCCGACAGCTAACCTCGTAAGCGTAATGGGAGAGGAAGGTGCTTTTTGCCTATGTTACACACTTTGCCTCCTTAGTTATAAATATGGAATCGATATCAATCAGAAAACTATATTTATAGAAAAGGAGACTGGTACAATGTTACGTTTATCAGATCACGCAATAAAAATGATGGAGCAAAGACTTCGACTCGAACAACACCGCACATATCAAGCAAATAAAGTTGTAGATAACTTACATCACAAATACTTTTTTCAGCATATTTTTCAACCGAAGAGATAAATAAACCATGCATACAATATTTAATACAAAAAGATTTGCAATTATGAACTGCAAATCTTTTTGTATTAGCATTAAAAATAATCTTGCATCAATTTATTCATCCAATCTGGAACACTAACATTTTCCCTTGCATCAAAAGCAGAAATATATGGTTTTATATCTAAAATAGCCGTTTGATCATTAGCGTCTAATCCTTGCACAGTCATAACATTATTTTCAATGGACAATATTTCAACAGTAGTAATTCCAATGGGGTTTGGACGATACTTTGTCCGTTGCGCAAAACATCCCTTTTCATCTAAATCACTTAGTCCCCTTGGCTTTCTAGCCCACGACTCTTTATTTTCTTCCTGGAAATCATTCATATAAAAAATAACAATTGCATGAGAGTAATCCTCAAGGCCAGCTAATCCTCCAATATACTCTGGATATATATTAATGTTAGAAATAACACTTCCCCAATTACTGTACACTTTTTCATCTATAGAGTTTTGCACTTCACCAATTTTCACCATATTAATATGACTCATTTTTCCCCCTTCTTTATGCAGCATTATTTACTTCCTTACCTTAATAATGAACGTCGTCGGCACCATCCTAGCTTTATATAAAGAATAATACTTCGTAGAAGGCTCTGCTATTTCTCCATCAAATACGCTAGATGGTTCAGGTTCTTCTATTCTCTCAATTGTAAAACCAACTCTATTTAACTCATTTATGTATGTACTCATTTTTCGCTTATATAATGTCGCTTGTACATCTTCCCCTTTAAATGTTTCAAACGTAATAGGAGTTTCTTCATGATAAGAGGAATTTAAAACAATCTCCTCTGTTCCGTACAGTAAATTTGAATATATCGGATGCTCCCAGCTAAAAATAAAGCTTCCACCTGGCTTTAAATATGAGTAAATAAGTTCTAATGTTTTTCCTAAATTTGAAGTCCAACCTAATGCATAGATGGAATATACAATGTCAAAATACTCTTTCGGAATTTCCACTTCTTCTTCCATTGCTCCACATATTAACTTTGGATCCCAGCCTTTTAACGTTTCATGTGCCGTTTCAATTTGTGTACTTGAAAGATCAAGACCCCATAATTCCTCTGCCCCATGTTCCACCATATATTACAATGAGTGCCCACTCCCACATCCAATATCAAGAACCTTTTTATTTCTGATTGAATCAAATAGATGAATTTCATCTTCAGACGCTGTATACGGGCCGTATTTTGGTAAACAATCAACTTGAAAGAAATATGGTGCAACTGTATCCCAACACTTTTTATTTAAAGCTAACATTTGTGTGCCTTCCATATCCTACATTCCCCCAACCGATTTTTTCTTCTCATAAATAAATTACACATTATAACCCGATCTTCCTTTTCTCTTCGCTCGGTAATTTTTCACTTTTGCAATCGTACCGCACGCTCTTCCGCCTTCTTCCCCAGCATACATACCGCACCATCTTTTACTTCCATTACGCGAATGATCATAAAATACCCAGCGACAATCTGGGCATGCTTTTAACCTTCCCCACAAATTTTCTTGAATCGCCGTTAACACAATACTCAATACTTTTGTATACACATTCTCTTCTTGCACCGGTTCATATGTAACACTTTTCATATCTCCCTTTATATGTACATGAAATGGGTATTTTTCTAACCATTTTTGCAACGATCCTTCGCCTTCAATTGTTAACCGAATGTCTTCTCGAAAACTTTTTAATTCATCTATTGTATGAAATGAAAACTCTTCATGAAAATATTTTTTCATAAATTGCTTTATATCACCTTCTGTTTGTAGCAAATCAATTGGCTCTCTCGTATCATTTGGTATTCTCCATGTATTTAAAAATCCCCGAATATATTCTAATTCATTTGGTGCGTTTTGATTCAATTCCATCCACCTTCTTCTTAAAATTTACTTTTTTCTGACTTTATGTATAATTATAATATAAAATAGTTAACCATCAAATAATTTTACCGGTTACAATATTAGGAGGAGTTCTATGAAAAGTTTCTCAATACCGATACGTTTCATGCTTATTTCTTCATTTTTTATGTCTTTTGGGTATTTTGCAGTATACGCATTTTTAGCTATTTATCTATTAAGCTTTCTTCATTTTTCTGCTGTTCAAGTAGGAACAGTGTTGACGGTTATGACAATCACATCACGAGTTACCCCATTATTCTCAGGATTAATTGCTGACAAAATAGGCTATATCATTATGATAATAGCCGGATTATTTTTAAGAGGAATCGGATTTATCGCTTTAGGAATATGCTCTGATTTCTATACAATTTCTATTTCTTCTGCACTTATTGGCTTCGGAACTGCATTTTACGAACCTGCTGCGCGCGCCATATTCGGCTCACAACCAGCTCATATGAGAAAAAATTTATTTACATATTTAAACCTTAGTTTTAATTGCGGTGCAATAATCGGACCAATTGCAGGAGGGTTCTTACTCTTACTCGATCCAATCTATGCTTTTTCTCTAACAGGATCTCTTATGCTGTTATTCGCTTTTATCTTTTACTTACTTAAAAATCACTTCCAAGTCACTACTGAAAACACGTCTATTACATTAGGGATACAGTCTATCTTACAAAACAAATCTTTCCTTTTGTTTTCATTTATTATGATCTTCTTCTATATTATGTTTACTCAGCTAACTGTCGCACTTCCACTTCATATGAAAAACATTAGTAATAGCAACCAGCTCGCTACACTAGTTATTACGATAAATGCAATAACAGGCGTCATATTTATGGTATTATTCCGGAAACTCTTTCATAAATACAACACACTTTCTATTATTAAATACGGTGTTTTATTAATGGGTATTTCCTTTTTACTCATTCCTTTATTCCAACATCCATATTGGCTATTTATTTGTGTAATTTTATTTACAATCGGTGAAACGCTCGTATTACCTAACGCTGATATCGCTATTGCAAATTACAGTAACGAATCGTATACAGCTACTTATTTCGGATTTTATCAACTATCACTCGCATTTGGTTTTATCGTTGGTAATTATACCGGTACATCGTTTACATCGAACTTAAACGGAATGTATGCACCTTGGCTTATTTTCGGTACATTTGGACTTATCTGCTTTATTGCATTACATATTTTATATACTAAAAAACTTATTTCTAAAGAACATGAATCCCTATGTAAAGATACGAAACACCTTTAAAAAATTACAATTTTCAAGAATTAGGAAATGCGAATTTACAATAATAAACGTATCTTTCAATACGATAAAAAACATAAAATCCTGAAGCTATCCCTTAAAGTAAATATACACCTGTTACATTTTACATATTATGGTATAATATTGTCAGATTAATAGCTATTTATCTATGTTCCACACTAACGGTCTAGGAATGACAAATCAAAAGGTTTTTAAATCAGGGGGGATCTTGTGAAAAAGATAAAAGGATTTAGCCTTCTTCTATTCATCCTAATCATGTTATACGGATGTTCAACTATAATAGAACAGTCTTTAGAAACTGGAAACGGCAGTATTGAATTATTAACACCCACGATTACAACAAAAGATAATGAATTAGAAATTAAGACCGAGGGCATTGATGAAAATAAAATGACTTTTATTTATGTAGCCAATAAAAAAGTATTGGAACAAAAAATAAATAATGGTGAATCCTACAAACTTAACATTAAAGATATCGAGCACGCTCATAGGACAGACTACAAGCCAAGAGTTCAACTTTTGCAAACGAAAGATGATAACGAAGATGGAGACATGGCAACCTTTAAACAAGTTAGATATACAGTTGAAAAAAAGTAGTTTTATAGTTATTTCATTTAAATATAACAACCGAAAATATACTTTTAACAGAGGGTAAATATAAGAGGTGCTAATATGAAAAGACGATGGATTTTTTGGTGGATTGGTAACATATTTTAGATTACCATTTTTGGGATATTGGCAGCTATCATTTGGCTAAGAGAGGTTGATGGTGCTGGTGTTACTCAAACACCAGAGCTTAAATTAGTGGCATTTATCGTTTTATTAATTGCATTTATATTACCGATAATTATTCAATCTATATGGCTAATTGTTAATTTGAGAAAGAGCAATAAAAAATAATCATACATAATTTTTTTAGAATTATACGAGAAATCATAAAAAAAGAGAGGAATTTTTCAAAAAATAGATTCCTCTCTTTTACATTTTCGTATTCATATAGGATTATGGTTATAAACTTATTTTTAAGCCATACTACTCCTTTTTTTTTACGATGCATGTTCATCTTTCTTCTTCTTCAACAACGCTCTCTTCTTCATCGCCTTCGTTAAGTATCCACCTTTAAACGAACGGATTTCATAAGAAGACATAAATGCTTTTGGTGCAATTTCATTAATAATTTCTAACAGTTCTTTTTCTCTAGAACGCTTTGCAACGATATCTAAGCGATAACGTATAGAATTTATTCCTTCACCTTCAAATACTGTAACGCCAAATCCAAAATGGCGTAATTCATTTACTAATTCATTACAACGGTCTAGCAAACTAACTTGATACGTAATATATCCAATTGCTAATTTATTTTCTATATAACCGCCTAATAATAGTCCCGCACTAAAGCCGATGACATAGGCAACAATGTTCATCCAATTTGATAAATCTTGAAACACAATACCTAAACTGACAATGTAAATAGCCCCTTCTAACAATCCTACACCTGCAGCGGATCTTGTTTGATTCTTTACAAGCAAAATCGTACGGATTGTTAAAGTTGGAACGTAAATAATTTGAAGCACAAAAATAAGTAAAGCTTGTAACATTGGTATCCACCTCTTTCGCAAATTCTTTTGTCATGATAACATACATAAGCTTTAGAAATCGATGGGTTTTTTAATTTTTTTTAATTTTTTTTCATACTATTGAAATGCCCCAAAAATAAGCGTATTATGTTTGGCATAAATTCGATAAGTACCAGTAAATCATTCGTATTATATCATTTATTTTTAAACGCAAAAAAGGAACCTGATTAGGTCCCTTTCATCAGAGTTCTATGTTTTTCGAAGCATTTTCCTTTTGCTTCTCTTCTTCTTTTACTAGCTGCATATTTGCATAGGCTAAATTCGCAATCATTAAAAAGTGTCCACCCAATATTCCAGTACCGAATGCCCACATTTCCATTTCATGCTCAATTTCAAACATAATGATAGCCCCTAATATTGCGGCTGCAAATCGGTTTAGAACTCCTAATCCAGGAGCCTTTTCTTTCATCACGATACTTCTTCCTAATTTCTCCACTCTGCGAGCTAATAGCCAAAGACAATATGCGCTAACTGCTAAACCGATACCGAACCCTGTCACTTGTTTCCCAAACGGAGTAACCGCCCACATTAGTAGTAAACCACTAAAGATCGTATACAATTGTAATCGATATACACGTAAGGCTACTTGAATCAAAATATCCGCTCCTAATTTCACATTTTATTATGTGTCAGAAGAAAAGCAGCAACTTACACAGTTGCTGCTTTCTCTTGTTCTTGTTCCATTTTTTGAATTTCAACACGTTTAATTTGATAAGCATCTTTTTCTAACACTTTAAATTCATAGCCTTCTGCTTCAACGTATTGTCCTTCTTCGATTTCATGATTTTGCATCATAATCCATCCACCGATTGTATCCACATCGTCTTCTTCAATGTGTAATCCAAACAAATCTTTTACTTCTGATATAAGCACTTTTCCATCAACAATTTTATGATACTCGTTCACATGTTGAATTGGTGGTGCTTCATCTTCATCATATTCATCACGAATTTCGCCGACGATTTCCTCCAATATATCTTCAAGCGTTACAATTCCAGCTGTTCCTCCGTACTCATCATATAAAACAGCCATTGGAATTCGCTTCTTCTGCATTTGCAGTAATAAATCATGAATTGGAGTCGTTTCCATAACTTCAATAATCGGACGCATATACGTGCGAATCGATGATAAATCTTCTTGATCGTTGTTCATATATCGAATAAAGAAATCTTTTACGTTGACCATACCGATAATATCATCTTTATCTTCTCCAAAAATCGGATAACGTGTGTATCGTTCATTTTGGATTACTTTCATGTGTTCTTCTACTGAATCTTCAAGATAGAAACCAACGATTTCTGTACGCGGTACCATGATTTCTTTCGCAATGCGATTATCAAATTCAAAGATATTATTTACATACTTGTATTCAGCTTGATTAATTTCGCCACTTTCATAGCTATCCGAAAGAATAAGACGTAATTCTTCTTCTGTATGAGCTACTTCATGTTCAGAAGCTGGTTTCAAACCGAATAAACCAGTTATAACACGAGCTGAACCGTTCAATACCCAAATAAATGGATACATGATTTTATAGAACATCATTAACGGAGTTGCCAATAACAACGTTACTTTTTCAGCCTTTTGAATTGCCAGCGTTTTCGGAGCTAATTCCCCTACTACAACGTGTAAATATGTCATTAGCATAAAAGCAAGACCAAAAGTTAATACTGATGAAATAGAAGGATTTATGTTCCATTTCTCAAATAACGGGTGTAATAACTTTTCGATTGTCGGTTCACCTAACCAACCTAATCCCATAGCTGTAACTGTAATACCTAATTGACAAGCAGATAAATATTCATCTAAATTTGTTGTTACCTTTTTCGCTGCTAACGCACCGCGTTTCCCTTCCGCAACAAGCTGATCAATGCGACTTGAACGTATCTTAACAATCGCAAACTCTGCTGCTACGAAAAATCCAGTAAATGCGATTAAAATCGCAACCATGACTAAATTAAATATTTCCAATGAATCCCCTTAGTTAAAAAACTAAGGTGTCCACCTCCTGTATACTATAATGTTTTCTTATTTGTTCGTTAGAAAACATAGCCCGATACAAAAATTAAAGAGGTCGGATTTCACTTATTCTATAATAATAGAGCAAGTGTCTGTATTAAAGCTGTCGTTTGACCAGATAAAGATTTCGATATTTTTTCACGTTGTGAATCAGTCAATTCATCTAAAAGCGGCTTTAACTCCGTTAACTCTGCTTCTAATCGATGAATATGGTCTGTCACTTCATTCACTTGTTTCGAAACGTGTTCATTGATACCGAGCAGCTTCTTCTTCTCCTCGATTTTCTCTTTAATCTCACAAAGCGGCATATGCATTTCTTTGCACTTCTCAATAAATTGTAATGTCTCAAATGCTGTTTCGTCGTAATAGCGATAATTAGATTGAGATCGCTCCGCTTTTAAGATACCTAGATTCGTATAATAATCAATCGTTCGTTTCGACACGTGAGCCATGAGAGCCAACTGTCCGATTCGATACACCTTCCCAACGATCTTCCCCCCTTGTTTATATTACTATTATCATACAATACATAAACTGTACAGTCAAACGTGATGGTTATCATTCACAAATTTCTAAATTTCATCCTTTATTAATAAAAACAATTAATCTATAACTATACAGCTTTTTCCTTTCAACCTTTCTTATTTAACAGCATACCTTACTAATAACGATTGCTTGTATAGGAGGAGATTAATATTAAAAAAACTATCATTTCTCATTTTTATAATGAAGAATACCTACTTCCATGGTGGCTTATGCATCATACAAAAATATTTGATCACGGCATATTAATTAATAGAGGTTCTACTGATCGTTCCGTAGAGATTTGTAAATTATTCGCACCCCACTGGGAAGTGCGAGATTCCAGATTTCTTGAGTTTGATCCAACAAATACTGATATTGAAGTGATGGGAATTGAAAGAGAAATTTCAGGTTGGAAAATCGTTTTAAATACTACTGAATTCTTTTGTTGTAATAATACAGAAGAGTTTTTCTCATCTCTTCATGCACTAGGACAAAATATGTATGCGATTAGAATGATTTTAATGATAGATAGCCATAAGTACAATTATTCAAAGCCAAGATACTCTATCCCATTAGTAGAACAACGATACCACGGCGTCTTCCCTTATAACCCAAAACTCGGATGTGCCTGGAGATTTATTCACAATCATCTAGATGGTGCATATTTACCTGGTAGACATTATTCGCGGCACGGGAATATAGTTTATGACTATCCTTCATTTATTTTAAAATTTTATTTTAGCCCTTGGAATGAACAGTCAAAGGCAAGAAAATTACAAATTACACCTACCCTTTCAAAAATAGGTGTTCAAATGGGACTCCAAACACATTACGGTCAATCTCCTGAAGAACTGGAAACACGTTTTTTAGAGCTTAGTAACGTAACTCAAGACCTCCGTAATAATCCTGAATATCAAGAATTATTTCCAAAGTTTAAACCATAATGTTTTTTGCATGGTCATCACCTCACACCATTTCATCCGCTTAATCAAAAACAATCTCATTTGCATAAAATATGAATACTGTATATATTATAAATTTTTATTTTAGGAGGAAAAAATGAAAGCTGTTATTCTTGCTGGTGGATACGGTACAAGAATTGGGGAAGAAACACATTTAAAACCAAAACCTATGATTGAGATTGGAACAAAACCTATTCTATGGCACATTATGAGTTTGTTTAGCCATTATGGGATCACTGAGTTTATTATTTGCTTAGGCTATAAAGGATATGCAATTAAAGAGTTTTTTCTAAATTACAACTTACACATGTCAGATTTCACAATACATTTAAGCGATAACACAATTACTAGCCATTCTCATCCTATAGAACCATGGAAAGTTACATTAATTGATACTGGTCTAAATACCGAAACAGGTGGACGAGTTAAAAAGATAAAAAATTATGTTGGAGACGAACCTTTCTGTCTCACTTATGGTGATGGATTAAGTAATGTAAATATAAAAGAACTTATTGCATTTCATAAAAAACACGGAAAAATGGCTACTGTTACAGCCGTACAACCTCCTGGTAGATTTGGTTCTCTCGTTTTAGATAAACAATCTGTCACATCCTTTCAAGAAAAACCACTAGGTGATGGTGGATGGGTTAACGGTGGATTTTTTGTTTTAAATCATGATATTTTCAATTACATTAGTGGAGATAAGTCTGTTTTGGAAACCGAAACTTTAGTTCAGTTAGTAAACAAAAATGAACTGGCAGCATTTCAGCATACTGGTTTTTGGCATCCCATGGATACATTGCGCGATAAAAATAAATTAGTCGAGCTATGGGAAAATAATGACGCTCCATGGAAGGTCTGGTAATATGACTTCATCATCTTTTTGGAATAAGAAAAAAGTATTTATTACAGGACATACTGGCTTTAAAGGCTCATGGCTCACCCTTTTTTTAACTTCTTTAGGTGTAGAAGTAATCGGCTACTCTTCTCACCCTCCCTCAACTCCTAACCTTCTTGAACAATGTAACGCAGCAAAAGAGTGCATTACAATTGAAGGAGACATTACAGATTACGATTCTTTATTCCATGCCATAAAACAGCACAAACCTGATATGATATTTCATTTAGCAGCTCAACCAATCGTCACCACTTCATACAAAGATCCTATTGATACATTTAAAACAAACGTCTTAGGCACTGTTCACGTATTAGAAGCAGCAAAGTACGTCGAAAGCGTACGTCTCATTATTAATGTTACGAGTGATAAATGTTATGCGAATGATGGGAGCGGTAATCGAGCATTTGTAGAATCCGACCGTTTAGGGGGCTATGATCCATACAGTGCTAGTAAGGCTTGCGCTGAATTAGTTGCAACATCATATCAAAAATCTTTTTTTCACACGAACACCCTTTCACTCGCCTCAGTAAGAGCAGGCAATGTCATCGGTGGTGGTGATTGGGCAGAAAATCGCTTATTCCCAGATATCATTCGTGCATATTTACAAGACCGTCCTTTAAGTATTCGAAACAAAAATGCTATCCGACCGTGGCAACATGTTTTGGATCCTTTACATGGATATATCCTTTTAGCTGAGAAACTTTGGAAGCATAAAGAGTATGCAGAAGCATGGAATTTCGGACCAATTAACGAGGCTAACAGAACCGTCCATGATGTCATTCAATCTGTAATAAAATTATGGAATAAACCATTAACAATACTTTCTCCCACTATAAATACTCCTTATGAATCACCTATTTTAACACTCGATAGTACAAAAGCAGTAAATAAACTGGACTGGACTCCTAAGCTATCCACAGAAAATGCTATCGCTTGGACCGTTGAATGGTACGAAAAATATGCATCCGGTGAAAATATAGAATCATTCACACGACAACAAATCGATGCATTCAAAAATTTATAAGGGGGCTATAAAATGGAACAGAAAAAATGCCGTTTTTGCCATTCATTACTCACAAATACTTTTTTAGATTTAGGCGTTTCTCCTCTCGCTAACTCATTTGTAGCTCCAGAACACTCATATAAAATGGAGCCATTTTATCCGCTGCACACGTTTGTTTGTAACTCTTGTTTACTTGTACAATTAGATGAATTTGAATCTCCGCACAATATTTTTCATGACTATTTATACTTTAGCTCTTATTCCTCCAGTTGGCTACTACACGCTAAGCAATATGTAGAAATGGCGATTAAGCGTTTCAACTTAACAAACCATTCGAAAGTGATTGAAATCGCAAGTAACGATGGATACTTATTACAATACTTCCAAAAAGAAAACATCAATACTACTGGAATTGAACCAGCGAAAAACGTAGCAGAAATCGCTATCCAAAAAGGAATTCCTACTGAAGTGAATTTTTTCAGCAATGACTTAGCAAAAAAGTTACCACAAGCTGATTTAATCGTCGCAAATAACGTATTAGCACATGTTCCAAACTTGCATGATTTTGTCGCCGGTTTAAAAACGTTATTAAAGCAAGATGGCACGATAACAATTGAATTCCCTCACTTATTAAACCTCATATCCTTTAAACAGTTTGACACAATCTATCATGAGCACTTCTCTTACTTCTCTCTTATAAGTCTTCAAAAAGTTTTAGCTTATCATCATTTGAAAATTGTTGATGTAGAAGAGCTTTCAACGCACGGTGGTTCCTTGCGTATTTTTATAAACCATCATAATGCCTCATCCACTATCCATTGCAATGTTACAAAATTAATCCAAAAAGAAGTAGATCACGGGCTAGATACATTAGATTGCTATCTCCTTTTTTCTGAACGCATAGAACAATTGAAAATAAGTATTTTAAAGTTTTTTATCGAAACAAAAGCTTTAAACAAACAAATTATCGGTTACGGCGCTCCCGCTAAAGGAAACACCCTTTTAAATTATTGTGGAATCGGAAAAGAATTTCTATCTTATACGGTAGACAAAAATCCTTATAAACAAAATCTCCTTTTGCCAGGAACTCGTATTCCTATAAAATCCCCAGAAGAAATTAAACGGACAAAACCTGATTATATTCTCATATTACCTTGGAATTTAAAGGAGGAAATTATGAAAGAATGCTCCTTCATCCGTGAATGGGGCGGCAAATTTTTAGTGATGATCCCAGAAGTAGACGTGATCGAACCATGAAAAAAATCCTTGTAACAGGCGGTAGTGGATGGATTGGTAAATATGTTGTACATTCACTTATACAAAAGGGTTATGAAGTTCACGCCACTTACAATAAAAATAAGCCTTCTCACCTTTCCTGCCATTGGCATAAAGTAAACTTACTTCGCGATGAAGAAGTAAAAAAACTCATTTACGAAATTAAACCTACTTACCTTTTTCATTTAGCTTGGGAAGCAGTGCCGCCCAAATGCTATGTATCCATCAATAATTATTATTGGCTCCAGTCCAGTATTTCTTTAATCCAACACTTCACAACATGTGGTGGAAAACGAGTAGTTGTAGCAGGTACCGGTGCTGAGTACGAGTGGTTTAACGGTGTATTATTTGAAGATTCACCGCTTCTTTCCTATAAAACACCTTATTCATTATGTAAAAATGCATTGCACTCCTGGTTACAATCGTACGCAAAACAAACCGGCCTCAGCATGTGTTGGGGCCGAATTTTTCATATGTATGGCCCTTACGAACATGGTAATCGACTTGTATCTAACATTATCACTTCATTATTAAAAAACGAGGAAGCACTATGTACACATGGAAATCAATCTCGAGATTTTCTCCATGTGAGTGATGTCGCTGACGCTCTTGTGACCTTATTACAGTGTAACGTTACAGGTACGATAAATATCGCTTCTGGTCACTCTGTACAAATTAAAGAATTAGCTTCTATCATTGCCAAAAAGATAGGAAAAGAAAATTTAATTAAACTAGGTGCTATCCCTTTTCCTAAAGATGAACCTTTATTTGTCGGCGTTAATGTGGAACGTTTAAAAACTGAAGTAAAGTGGCTACCAACTTACGATCTAAACACAGGAATTGAGGAAACTATTTTTTGGTGGGAATCATTTATAAAAAAGCATAACGATATGCATCACTGAAACGCAGATCCTTTGTTCCTCCCGCTAGTTCTCTATACCATGTTTCTAATCTTTCAGGTGTAATAATATGATGCGTCCCCATTCCCGCATGTATACTACCTTGAGAAAGAGTTGGCCCGATTTGTAATTTGCGCCTTTTGATCGCATCATTCCACGGACTAAATCCAAACCATACAATACATGCAAGAGGTGGGTAATTCATAGACTCATGCATAGTTAAATGTCTTCCAGCCGTATAACTTCCATATTCGTGATTGTGAATGAACCTCCCTCTTCTCCACAGCTCCCAATCTTCAGGCAAGTAACCGTGAAATCGCTGTTTCATTAGAGAAATACTATACCTAAGTTTTGGATAATTATAGTTTGGATTTTCTACCATTATAAGGCCTTCTAGCCAGTACATCCTCCCTCCTAAGTCTTTTAGTGATTTCCAGAACTGCTCTTTATCTTGTACACAAAGAAACTCAGTCGTATTTAAAATCATTTTCCATCCTTCTACTTCTTGTTCTATCCTCATCACTTCATGATCTGTCGCTAGTGCATCAAATTCTGGATTTGCAGAATCTCGTACTTCCCAGTGTGGTGCGAATTTTTTACAAATTTCAACCGAACGATCTGTTGAACCCTTATTAATTAAAATGCCATGATCAAACAGTTTCGTATGATGCACAAGCCACCACGGCAATAAATACTCTTCGTTATAAAAATGAGAAATAACAGTTGTAGTAATGTAAATCTCCTCCTCTTTCTCTATTAATCTACTTTTTCATCCTACTCTTAATATACTTATCAGTTATGTAATTGGTTTCTTTTATTTTAAAAATATGTTTTTCTACCATATACTATGCTTTCTTAGACAACCACCATTTTCTAAAGAATCAACTCCGTACAATAACCATCCCAATAAACTGAAAATTGAGTTATAATATCATTATAAAATTATGAAGGAGGAATGCGCTCATGTACTACAACACTTCATTCGAAAACGATCAACCTGTAGGCCGTCTATAATCTAAGACGGGCATCCATATAACAAGTGCACCATGCCTCGTCTTAGGGAATAAATCATAACCCTAAAAATAGATGGAGGTCATTCAAATGAAACAAACCATTTTAGGAGCTATATGTTTATCACTAGCAGCAAGTATTTGGGGCGGTATGTACGTCGTTAGTAAATACGTACTCGACTTTATCCCGCCGCTTACACTCGTTTGGCTACGCTTTATTATCGCTTTTGTTGTTTTATATGTGATTTTGAAAACAACTGAAAAAAAGCAAAAGAAAAACGTAACCATACACAAAAAAGATTGGCTATTATTCGCTTGGATCGGATTCGTAGGTTATTTCATTTCGATCACATGTCAATTTATCGGAACGAAATTATCCGATGCTCATACAGGCTCCTTAGTGACATCAGCTACACCTGCATTTATGGTTATATTTGCAGCGCTCATTTTAAAAGAGAAACTAACTGCTCGTAGACTTTTATCAACTATAATAGCGACAATCGGTGTCGTTATCGTTATCGGATGGGATTTTGAAATCGGCTCCTATTTTATCGGTACAATCATTTTAGTTGGGGCCGCTATTACGTGGGCTTTACTGTCCATTTATGTAAAAATCGCTTCTGCTCGATTTTCATCTTTAGTTATTACAACGTACGCAATATTTTTTTCACTCTTTTTCATTACACCTTTTATGGTATGGGAATTCCAAACAAATCCTATTGAACATATGAACATGTATGTAGTATTAGGCGTACTCTATTTAGGAATCATCTCAACCGCAGGTGCATTTTTTCTTTGGAATAAAGGATTAGAATTAATGGATGCTAGCATCGGCTCATTATTTTTCTTCTTTCAACCTATCGTTGGATCATTACTTGGTTGGTTCTTATTAAATGAGACGTTAAGCAGTAACTTTTTTATTGGTGGTATCCTTATTATATGTAGTGTTATAATTACTACTTTTGAAAAGCGAAAATAGTATAAAAAACAGGCAGAGACTTAGTCTCTGCCTGTTCGTATAATTGGGTCTTGATCATGGAACCCTATACAAATTGGTATATTACTTTGTACTCCACTACATGCACTTATAAAACTACACACTGTTTTTGCAATTAAATATAAAGTAATACCTACAGCCTTTTTATCTGAATCAAAGCCATTTTCAGCATACAAATCTGCTAATTCTACTGACCTCGGTCCCTCAATATCATACGTCCATTCACAAGCCCAATCATCATCCTCTTCCTCAAGTGGAATGTAATCGTCACAAACATAGAACTGACTATTCCATTCATTATCCAAATCATACTCAAAATAAATTACTTTTACCTCTTCACTTGCAGTAATTTCTAAAGCTTCTTTCAAACCTATCCTCATACTTTCTCTGTATGAATCTAATGGAATCAATTTAATTCGCTCCGCATCCTCACTTGACGCTAGTGTGCGACAAATATCATAATACTTCGATTCTATTTGAGATACCGATAACGAAAATACGGCTTCCTGCATTTCCTCTAAATACTGAAAAATATCCAAACTATTTCACTCCATACTCTTTACGTAGTCCAATGAACTGGACGAGACAACACTTTCGGTAATTTCGTATATTTGTCCCCTTTCGCCGCATTAATTTGCACTTGCGTAAGAAAAATACTATTTGTAAAATCTGTCCCGCGAATATCTGCATCTCGCAAATCTGCTCCGATGAGATCCGCTCCCCTTAAATTTGCATCTCGTAAATTAGCCGCAATAAGATAAGCTCCTCTTAAATTTGCTCCTTGTAAATCCCTCTTTTTAAGGTTAGCTCCCATAAGATCTGCTCCGCGGTGACTGATTCGTTTTTTACGTGCAACATTCATTTCCTTCCATACTAATTCACTCGTCTCTAAAAGGAGAATGTTCACTTCTGCACGGTGTAATGGCACATTTACTTCCATTAACTCATCTGAACTTAAATTAGAAAGACGCTCTGTCTCTTCAATTGCTTCCTTCAGCTCTTTATGAATTGTCTGCGTCGCCTTTAATAGAATAGCTTCCTTCAAATACCAAAGCATTTCATGAAGCTGATGCATAACCGGAAAAGCATCATACATTTCTCTCGCATGCTCGGCATCTGTCCGCCAATCAATTCCTTTAAACGTAACTTGAGAAATCTTTTGTCCAGCACCGAAACATTCAAATACTGTACAACCTTTATAGCCTTTTCCTCTAAGATCTCTATGTATACTACATTTATAATCTGATTGTAGATTTGTACAAGGTTTACCACCATCTTTATTCACCGCAAAATCTACTGATGCTGCAAACGGTAATGCTACACAACATAATCCAAAACATTTTTCACAATCCGCTTTTAAACTATTGTAATTTACATCCTCTTCTACACGAAAATAGTCGTTATGATTAGTCAAAATATATACCCCCTGTTGTCTTTTAACTATTTCATAATATTCCAACTGCACTAAATAATCAATTTTAAAACAAATGGACCTATTTCATTTCAAACAACAACATAATCCGTCTATTTCTTTTCATTTAAAAAGGACACCCACTACAATATTAATTATAATTAAATTAAGAACTTTCAAATAACGAGGAGGATTACGATGGCATTAGAAATGAAAACAAACTGTCAAATTTGCGACCATTCCCTTCAGCCTGATTCTGAAGCATACATATGCGTGTATGAATGTACATTTTGTGCACCATGTACAGAGGAAAGACAAAACGTTTGCCCAAATTGTGGCGGCGAGTTAGTACGTAGACCGAAGAAGAAATAGAAAAAAGCAAAGCGATATCGCTTTGCTTTTTTCTGTTTCTGGGGTATATAGAAATTCTACCAATCACAAATTAAACATTTAAAAACTTAACACAAACAGGCTCTGGTACAACAACATCAGATTGTAACAGTGTTAACTTCCCTGTCGTTTCATTTCTTGAAAATAGCACAAGATTATGTGACTTTTCATTTGTAGCAATAAGAAATTTTCCAGTAGGATCTAACACAAAGTCCCTCGGCCAATTTCCTTCTGTAGATGTATGTGCAACAAATGTAAGTTCACCTGAGTTTTGATTTACACTGAAAACAGCGATACTATTATACCCACGATTCGCCGCATATACAAAACGGCCATCAGAAGAAATATGAATAGCACTTCCTTGACTATTTCCATCAAATTCTTTTGGAACTGTAGAAATATACTGCAACTCTGTAAAGGATCCTTCTTCCGGATAATATGTTAACACAATGACTTCCGAACTAAGTTCAGTCATCACATAAGCGTACTTTCCATTTGGATGAAAAGCAATATGTCTCGGACCGCTTCCTGGGTTCACAGACAAGCTATTCACTTCTTTTAATGTACTATCTTTTATTCCATATGTAATTATTTTATCAATCCCTAAATCAACACCTACCACATATTTTTCATCAGGAGTATATCCCGCGTAATGTGCATGTGGTTTTTCTTGTCTTTCTTTATTTGGACCTGAACCTTCATGTGCCATAATAGATGAAGCAGGATTTACAGTTCCATTTTCTTCATCTACTTCAAAAGACTCAATCGTTCCTTTATGGTAATTCGCTGTAACTACCGTTTGATTTCCACTATCCACACTAATATGACAAGGAGAAGCCCCTTCTACTACTTGTCTATTTTGTTCCTCTAGCTCTCCAGTATGACTATTAATCAAATAAGCAGCTACACCACCAGCTTCTCCTTCTTTTACAACAGAATAGAGATATTGATTATTTTTGCTAATCGTTACATATGTAGGGTTATCCAGCTTAGCCGCAAGTGTTACATTACTAACTTTTTGCGCTTCCGTATGTAAAGTAAAAGTATATATTCCTTCACTATTTTCTTTCGTGTAAGTTCCAACATATCCAATAAACTCTTTGTTATCCGTCATTTTCATAACCCTCTCCCTATAGTTTTTGTTCATCACACTTCTTACTAAGCAACCTAAAACTATTATTCATTGAAAGAATATCCTAAAAAATCGGAGTACCTCTTTATACGCTACCATATTTTTCTGCCAAATAGCCTCTAAACCCACTTTTTCTGAAAAGCTGCTATACTTTCATATTCTTCTTCCAAGTGACGGGCCAAACGAATATAGATCGGTGTTAAATCTTTATATTTCTCCACACTTTCCATGTTTGGCTCATGATAAAAATTGGCACCTACCATATTAGAAACTACATGTAATGTATCTACTTCACCTAAGCTATATAAACCGAGGATTGCCGCTCCTAGGCAAGAGCTTTCGAAACTTTCAGGAACGTATACGTCTTGATGAAAAATATCTGCCATCATCTGTCTCCAAAGTTCTGACCTTGCAAAACCACCTGTCGCTTGAATTTTTTTCGGTTCGCCAATTAGTTCTTTTAACGCAAGAAGAACTGTATACAAGTTATAAATGATTCCCTCTAAAACAGCACGTATAAGATGCTCTTTCTTATGATGTAGTCCAAGCCCAAAGAAAGATCCCCGCGCATTTGCATTCCATAAAGGAGCTCTTTCGCCTGCTAAATACGGATGAAATAATAAACCATCAGATCCAGGATTCACTTTTGCCGCTATTTCCGTAAGCACTTCATATGGATCTTTTCCTAAACGCTTCCCATGCTCAACTTCTAACGTACATAATTGGTCGCGAACCCACCTAAAAATCATACCACCATTATTAACCGGTCCACCAATTACCCAAAGATCCTCAGTTAACGCATAACAAAAAGTCCTACCTTTCGGATCCGTTACAGGATGATTTGTGACAACTCGCACTGCACCGCTCGTACCAATTGTAATAGCAACTACTCCAGGTTCTATTGCATTTACACCTAAATTCGATAGTACCCCATCACTCGCACCGATTATAAAAGGAGTAGTAACAAGTACATTCATCTCTCTTGCAAGTTCTTCATTTATCCCTATTAAACTGTGCGTCGTTGGAACAACTGTAGATAGCTTTTTATCGGTAATTCCTGCGACACGAAGAGCTGCCTCATCCCATTTTAAAAATTTCAAATTGAACATTCCTGTTGCTGATGCAATAGAATAATCAATTACATATTCCTTAAATAACTTATAGAAAACATACTCTTTAATAGAGATGAATTTATAGCTTTTTGCAAACAACTCATCATGTTCATTCTTAAGCCAAACTAATTTCGAAAGTGGTGACATAGGATGGATTGGTGTTCCAGTACGAAGGTAAATTTCATGACCATTCATATCATTCTTTATTTTTTCTGCCCAGCTTGCGCTTCTATTATCTGCCCAAGTGATACATCTCGTTAACGGCTTCCCTGCTTCGTCTACAGCAATGACACTATGCATTGCCGAACTAAAAGAAACACAAAGAATATCAACTGGCTGCACATTACTTGATTGTATAGTTTCTTTAATCGTATGTATGACCGCTTGAAAAATCTCTTCTGGATCTTGTTCTGCTGTTTCTGGTGCGGGAGAATATAAAGGATATTCAATCCCATGACTTGCAATAACTGATCCATCAATCGAAAACAAAACTGATTTTGTACTAGTTGTCCCAATATCTACACCAATCATATATTTCGAGCTCACTATGTAACCCCTTTCAAATTATTCCTATAACAAAAGAGCACCATGATGTATACAAAAAAGACGCTCCCTTATGAGAGCTACGTTTTAATAAACTTCTCTCTCATAAGGAGGTCCTTTTCATAACTATAGTGCTATTTTGAAAAGTGAAATCTTCATTTCATTATAACTTAGGCGCTTTCGCCCAATCCGCAGCAAACTTTTCAATACCTTGATCTGTTAATGGGTGCATAGCAAGTTGTTCAATGACTTTATAAGGAATTGTTGCAATGTGAGCACCTGCCATCGCTACACGAGTGACATGGTCTGGGTGTCTGACAGAAGCCGCAATAATTTGTGTATCTAATTGATGAACATCGAATAATTCAGCAATTTTGGCAACTAATAATACGCCATCTTCAGAAATATCATCTAAGCGTCCTAAAAATGGAGAGACGTACGTTGCACCTGCTCGAGCAGCTAAAAGAGCTTGGTTCACAGTGAAAATAAGTGTAACGTTCGTTTTCACACCTTTTTCAGTAAGGTAGCGGCAAGCTTCTAATCCTGCTAGTGTCATCGGAAGTTTTATCGTGATGTTTTTATCACCACCGTTAATTTTAATTAGTTCTTCTGCTTGAGAGATCATTTCTTCAGCTGCAACAACATCTGGAGTTACTTCTGCCGAAACAGATTCAACGTTAGGTACTGCCTGACAAATTTCTGCAATACGGTCTTCAAACTTAATGCCCTCTTTCGCTACTAAAGAAGGATTCGTTGTAACGCCAGCTAAAACCCCTAGTTTATATGCCTTTTTTATGTCCTCAAGATTTGCAGTATCAATAAAAAACTTCATGATTCATTCCCTCCATTTTTTAAACGCTAACGAGTTATAATTTTAAAATTTTTATTTCTTTTCTACTGCATGTCCGCCAAATTCATTGCGCAGTGCTGCTACAACTTTTCCTGTAAATGTATCATTGTCTAATGAGCGGTAGCGCATTAATAGAGACATTGCGATAACAGGAGTTGCTGTTTGAAGGTCTAATGCTGTTTCTACTGTCCATTTTCCTTCACCAGAAGAATGCATAACGCCCTTAATTTCATCCAGTTTTGCATCTTTAGAAAATGCATTTTCAGTTAATTCCATTAACCATGAACGAATGACTGAACCGTTGTTCCATACTCTTGATACTTTTTCATAATCGTAGTCAAATTCACTCTTCTCTAAAACCTCAAATCCTTCACCAATGGCAGCCATCATTCCGTATTCAATTCCGTTGTGAATCATTTTTAAAAAGTGACCACTACCAGCTTTTCCTGCATATAAGAATCCATTTTCTACAGCTGTATCTCGGAAAATAGGTTCAACGATGTCCCAAGCTTCTTGATCTCCTCCGATCATGTAACAAGCACCATTACGAGCACCTTCCATTCCGCCAGAAGTTCCTGCATCCATAAAGTGAATGCCATCTGTCTTTAGTTGCTCATATCGGCGAATAGACTCTTTATAATGTGAATTCCCAGCTTCAATTAAAATATCTCCTTTTGATAACAGCGGTGTAACCTCATTAATAACAGAATCAACAACAGCGTGCGGAACCATAACCCATAGAATTCTTGGTGATTCTAATGATTGAACAAGTTCGTTTAAACTAGACGTACCTGTAGCCCCATACGCTTTCATTTCTTCCACTGCACTCGTATTTAAATCGAATGCAGCTACTTCATGTTTATGATCAATTAAATTCTTCCCTAAATTTAATCCCATTTTACCTAAACCAATTAATCCTACTCTCATAATACAATTCCTCCTTGAATTACCTTTCATCATAAATACATGTTAATAAAATGATGAATATCTTTTGTCATATTGCTTTACTTATAAGAATGTACTTATTTTTTCAATCCCTCATCTAACCACCATTTAAATTCACTTTCTTGTAATAGAGCATGAGCAGCATCCGGACCATACGAGCCAGACTCATATTCATGAAGAGGTAACAAGTTTTCTTCGAACGCTTCAAGGATTGGCTGCACCCATTCCCATGACAATTCAACCTCTCTCCAGTGTGCAAAGAATGTAGAATCTCCACATACAGCATCATAGATAAGCCTTTCGTAGGCTTCAGGTATTCCCACTCCTGTTTGCTCACAAGTAAAATGAATACGGATCGGTTCTAGCTCTCCATTGTTCAATGGATTTTTACTATTTAATTGGAGTGAAACATTTTCATTTGGGCTAATTTCAATGATTAACAAATTAGGCTCTGCATTTGGATTACTATCTTGATATTGCTGTTTTAATGTATTTTTAAACTCAATTACAATACGAGTAGACTTTTCTTTCATTCTTTTTCCTGTTCGTATGTAAAAAGGAACATCAGTCCAAAATGGGTTATCAATCCATAAGCGAGCCGCAACATATGTATCTGTTTGAGAAGAAGGATTTACTCCTGGTTCCTCTCTATACGCTACAACTTGTTGTCCTTTTATCTCCCCTGAAGCATACTGTCCGCGAATGATATGGTTCTGAACGTCTTCTTTTTTCACTTTACGAAGAGTTTCCATTACCTTTCGTTTTTCCTCACGAATTTCACATGCATTTATCTTTTCCGGCAGATTCATAGCAGTCATCATTAATATTTGCAACATATGATTTTGAACCATATCGCGAATGGCTCCTGCATGATCATAATATGCTGCCCTTTCTTCTACCCCAACCGTTTCACTAGCTGTTATTTGTACATTCGCTATATGTTCTTTATTCCAAATCGATTGGAGAACAGGATTTGCAAATTCAAGTGCTTCAATGTTTTGAATCATCGGTTTACCTAAATAATGATCAATACGGTATATTTCGTCTTCTTCAAACGTTCGACTAAGCTTATCATTCAGCTCTCGGGCAGATGTAAGATCATGACCAAACGGTTTCTCAATCATCAGGCGCTTCCATCCATCCGTTCCATCGAGTCCACTTTCCTTAATATTTAAAGCAATGGTCTCAAAGAAGTCAGGAGTAACTGAAAGGTAGAACATTCTATTCCCTTGTATATTTTGTTCTTCTTCCCTTTCACGAACTACTTGTAATAACCTTTTATAATCTTCTGGCTTATTCACATCTAACGGACAATAACGAAAATACTCTAAAAAATCTTCTATTTTCGGAGTACCTTCATCTTTGCGACGAGAAAAAGTGTCTATGGATTCTTTTACTCTTTTTTGAAAATCTAAATGAGATACTTCACGTCTTCCAAGCCCAATAACGGATATTGGCTTTGGAATCTTTTGATCTCTATATAAGTTATATAGCGCGGGGTAAATTTTTCTTTTAGCTAAATCTCCTGTTGCTCCAAATAAAACAAAGGTCATTGATTCCAATTTCAGTCCCCCTCGTGATGTATAGTCATTGTCACCTTAGTAAAAATGCATTGTACAGAAGCTACTATTATTTTTGATCCAACCTTACTTCTTAACTTCTAATTTTTTATATTTGTCGCTTTCTAATTGTCCCCAATATTAATAGTGGCAATTCAAAGCATTTTTACCACATGCTACTTACTTATTTTAACTTATATAAAATAACTTAATTACTTTTAGTAATTTAATTACGTTACGTCTATCTTATTAACTACATAGATTATAATCGTCAAGAAAAGTGTCTCGAATTAAAAATTTTAATTCCGTAACATCTTATTAGAAATATGTTCATGAACTGAATAATAAAAAGGCAAGACCGAACATATTCTTGTTCGATTTTGCCTTTTCACTATTGTTTCAAATGATTTTTAACTGCCCTTATAACTAATTCATGATCCTCTTCTGGTGGTAATCCTGAAACTGTTATCATTCCAATAACTCCTACATCTTTTATTTGGACAGGAACACAGCCACCAAACGCAGCATAATCCGACCTATCTAAAAGATACTTTTCATTATATGGAACGCCCGTTATTTCACTTTGTATCTGCATATAATACGAGCTATGATTATGCAAAGAAACAACTCGTTTTTTACGCTCAATCCATTGCGTATTTTCCGCAGTTGTCCCTGTCATCTTGAAATGAAATAGTTGCACACCATTTTTCGCTATATCAACAGCAATCAATTTCCCTTCTTGCCTCGCCGTTTCAACGATAAATAAACCTATTTGCAGTGCATCTTCATTTGTAAAAGAGGAAAATTGAAGTGTTTCCTCCTCTATTAAAATTTGCTTACTTATTTCATTCAAATTTGAAGCGCTCATATGTTTATCCCCCTTACTCACTTTATGCCACATTGATATTTTTGAATTTCTGTGACTCTATCGTACGGCCTTTCCATATAACTAATACCGTAAAGCGTATTCTTTTCTTCTTGGTGCTATTATGAATTATATTTAACGCCTTAAAAAAGTATGTCCTTTCGTACTAAACATCTCGTATAGAAGTTTTCTTCCGGATATTTCTTACAAGCATAAAAAAACCAGTTACTTAGGCAACTGGTTCGCTAACAATTTCATATGGGATATCCATTCAACCAAACTAATGCTTGTTCATAATCATCAAAAAATTTCACAGATTCTTTTGTATTGGACTGTTGTAAATAATTCAGTATCTCCCCTTCTTCAAGGAGAAAAGCAATTGCCTTACTGTGATTCAAAATCGTTTCATTGAAAAACTTATCTTTCCATGCTTTTTGAACAGAAAAATGATCTGGCGTGTACCCTTTTCTATCTACCAGCAATTTGTATTTCCGACCCTCGGAAATGAATTGCTGACAAACCTGCTCGAAGCCATTAAACCATTCATAAACATCATCTGTTTTAATCTTGCCAATAAGATGGGTAACAATTATATCTCCTGAAACTGTTGTGCTTATATTCAGCTTACTCAACTTGGAATCATCTCCCTTAGTTACAATTATGCGGAAATATCTCATAAAATCAATAAGATAAAATTGTTACGCATTAAAAAAGGACAAACTCTCCAAACGGAGAAGTCTGTCTCAAAATCGTTCTATTTTATTTTGCATTAGAACTAACAATCGTGAATTAGAATAATGATTTAATACTTGCTAAAACAGTAAGTACACCTACAATAATAACAAATACGTTACTCATTTTCCCTTTGTATTTAGCTAGTACTGGTACTTTATTGATTGCATACATCGGTAATAGACATAAGATAGCAGCAACTAATGGACCGCTTAGAGAATCAATAAGTCCAAGAATACTTGGATTTGTATAAGCAACAAACCAGCATGACAATACAACAAAAGTAAGGACGATTGTCTTAATTGTTTTTTCTTCAATAACTTTCCCACGTGATTTACCGAACTTAATAATCATGTCACGCATTACTTCAAATGCTCCGATATAATGGCCAAGGAAAGATTTTGTAATAGCCACAAAAGCAATGATTGGAGCTGCAATCGTGATTACAGGTGAATTAAGCTCATTAGCAAGATATGAAAGGATTGATAAGTTTTGCTCTTTTGCCATTTTTAAATCCTCTGGAGTCAAGCTTAATGTACTACTCCAAACGAAGAACATAACTACAGCGAATGTCATGATATAACAAACCTTTTGTATTTGTGCACATTTGGCATCAGTAGCTTCTATTCCATACGTAGCCCTCTGTTTCACAACGAATGATGAAATCATAGGTGAATGATTAAATGAGAATACGATGATTGGTAGTATCATCAATATCGTTCCAAAATATCCTGTTCCTGTTGAAGCAGTAGAAACACTTGAAAAACTAAGCATTGACGTATTCCACTGCGGGATCAAAGATATTGCGATAAAAAGTAAAGAAGCTATGAAAGGATACACTAGCATACTCATGATCTTTACAGTAATATCTTGACCAAAATTCAGTATAGCGATAAGACCAAGAACTAATACAAGTGATAAAATAGCCCTTGGAGGCTCTGGCATGTGCAATTGATGCACGATAAAACTACTTGCAGTATTTGTAAGCGCAACCGAATACATTAGCACGATTGTATAAATTGAACCGAAATATACGATGTTAAAAATGATACTTGCTTTATTTCCGAAATACTCTCTAATTGTACCTGTGATCCCCTCATCAGCAGAATTAGAAGCGTATATCATTTTAGCAAGTGCCCTATGTGAGTAATACATAACTGGATATGCAAGCAATGTAATTAGTAGTAATGATAATAAACCACCTGAACCTGCATTAATCGGTAAAAAGAGCACCCCTGCTCCAATTGCAGTTCCAAATAGGCTCAATGCCCATGTAGTATCCTGCTTATGCCACTTTTTCGGATCTGCATATTGCTCATTTTCTAGTGCGATATTTTCAGCTTGAACTTCTATTTTCTTTGCAGTATTCCCGTTCATATAATAACTCCCCCTTGTATCCTATTCTTGCGTATCTCTTTATAGCTAACGAACATTCCCTTTTTTCGGAAAATAAATTCCTTACAAGTTGCCCCACATTGTATGTCCTTCATCATAATGAATCCAAATTGAAACATTCGCTAGTTAGCGTCCTAACATAAATGTTAGCGTTCACAAAAAAGTTTACTCGTACTATCCGCTCTTTATATAAAGACCGCTTAAGAGAACAATATTGAATAGACTTCATAAATACGTTGCAACATTTCTAATAACAGTGTGTTACTTTAATGGTTTCTCTTACTTACTTGTAACAGTAATTTTAGATAAACCGGCCTCTCTTCATTTATGAGGCATTTCTTTCTCAATTCTATACATCACTTTCATAACTTCGGCAGCATTTATGGTATTGATTACACAAGCCACTGAAGCACTTTACATACATTTCGCCTCTAATCACACGCCTTTCTTTCTATTAATCGCATTTTTTATATTTTCTCCAGAGATCATAAAATTTCTCTCGACGCCCTCATTATAACGTGTATATTTATAAAATTAATATTTTTATATTTCCAGAAATATTTAATGGATATAATTTTACATGGATAATAATTTACAGTTAGCATGCAACCCTTGTTCCTATCGCTTATAACGGAATTAATCAGCAAAAAACACAGTAAAATATTGTTTATTCAAGCTACTCATTTTAAAAATATTTATATTCTTCTTTATCTAAAAATTTTATTTTGACTTAAAAAAGATATTCTAATAAATAATTAACGTGGTTAAAAATAAATTTCTTTTTAAATACATAAACCAATTTTTAGGTTATATATTATCAATATTGCATTCATATACATTTTTAGGAAAATACATATTTTAACTTGATGACAATAAGAGAACCGCTAACATTTTGCAAAAATCTTCGCTAAACGAAAAAATAAAATAAGCTGCCCATATGGACAGCTTATTTACATCATTATCATTGTTAGGAGTGGGCAAACGAATCACTTCAATGTCATCTTAATTTTAGTTTTTTCAACTCTTCTTCAGGGATATTTCTATGTTTGTATTGAATGGGTTTTATTTCATTTCCTTTTAGATGATATTATTGCTTATTGCACGATCCAACCTATTAAAAACGAATAATGTAATCTTTAAAACCCCTCATTAACTAGCTCTTTTATCAAGTTTAATTTTGCAGAGAGCTCAATAAACCATTCTTCATCCCCTGTTAATAATGCAAGGTCTATAAGATAAAGGATTTGCTCCTTATTTATTACCTTTGATTCAGGGAGTTTGTTAACATGTTTACTAAAGAGTAAAATCGCTTCGTTCATTGTGTACTTGTCGTCACGTTTCACAATGCTAACTGTAACTACACCTTCCACTTCATCAAGTGATACAATGTAACCAACTATGAATTCACCCTCATTTGATATTCCACGAACCCAATCTCCCACTTTTAAAACATGATTATTATTTGACATCATACTTTTTCACCTGCTTATAAATATTTTTTGTAACGATAAAAAAGATATAAAAACCAATTTAAACTGTAATGTTTTTTATTACATTTATTTTTTAAGAACTCACGGCTACATAATAATTAAGCCGCTTAACGTTCTTGATTAATAAGATCAACAACTTCTTTCATTGTATAATTCTTTAAATATTCACCTAGATGTTCTTCCGCACCTAAGAAAATAGCAAAAAGAACTTTCCGCATGTTCGAACCTACAATACACTGATCATTTGATTCTGGACACTTCGGCTGCAATGCCCCTTCAGAGGTTATTTGATACATATTCCAAAGATTAATTTCACTTAAATCACGGGCAAAAATAAAACCTCCACCCGTTCCCTCTTTTGATTGTATAAACTTATGTTTTTTTAACAAACTTAGCACTTTGCGAATGCGTACTGGATGAACACCTGCACTTTCGGAAATAGCATTACTTGTTGACATCCGATCTGGCTGTAAAGCTAAATAAGTTAAACTGTGAATGGCCAAGGTAAAGTCGCTGTTCATTGTTGTCCTCCTACGATAAAAAATATGATTTCTCGTTTAGTAACATACTGTAGCCATAAATATTACAGATAGGTTAGTCAAACGTTAAAATATATAAGAAGCATGCTTAGCATGAAAAAATAAATTCCTTTATATTCTATCAGAACTCCCCTATATCTCCTAACTTCATTTAGCTTTTTAAGTTGCAAATAAATTTAAACAGTCCACTGTTTCTTAACTTGTTCTTCTGCCAATTGTTTAATTTTTGTCCAAATCGTATCTTTACTCACAATAACATTTGTGTGATAGTTTCTATCTTTATAATTAACTGTAACACATACTTCAATCACTTCTGTTTCCTCCTTTCAAAATATTACTTATTAATTAGCCATTTTTTGCAATTCTATATTCAAAAATGTTCGAACGCTACGCGGTAAAAATTTGCGAATTTCTTCCTCATTAAAACCAACCTGTAATCTTTTTTCATCCAGCATAATTGGACGACGTAACATTTGAGGATACTCAATTATTAATTTATAAAACTCATTAAGCGAAAGCGCCTCAATATTTATATTTAATTCCTGAAAAGTTTTAGATCTAGTTGAAATAATTTCAGTAGCACCATCTTCAGTTAAACGAAGAATGGATTTAAGTTCATCGACTGTAAGAGAATTTGATACGATATTTTTTTCGGTATAATCAATTTGATGTTCTTCAAGCCATGCTTTTGCTTTTCGGCATGAACTACAGCTTGCTGTCGTATATAAAATCACCATATTTTACACACTCCTTTACTTTTTAAATTATTATATAGATTATTGAAATGTATTAAAAAAAATTACAGTTCAGAATGAAATACACGTTATATTATTCATTCGAGAATATTTAATTTATCTGTTTTTCACAAAAAATAGCAACTCACTTCTAAAAACTATACTGTAATTTTAAACTTTACAGTTCAATTAATCAACTGTTAAGTCTTGGATACATTCCATTAGCGGAACAAATCATTTTCTTTTGTACGAATGTCTCATAGTGTTACGGCTAACCACCTCTTTAAAGTACATTTTATCCCGCTATTTGAGTGCATCGCCTCAAAATTTGGCAAGAGCAAAAAAGTTAGGTCGAAGTCGGGCTCCCCTTAATAACCCAATTGGTAAGGTCTAATTATATTTCACTTTATTCATTTCATTCTTACATGTGCTACTATGAAATATAATTAGCATAATAAAAGCTACTGCATTGTAGGAGGAAATACGCGAACAAAAAAGCAAAGCGCCCACGCTTTGCTTCCTACAAAATCCCTTTTAACTTTTCACAAATTAACTTCGCTAAATATTCATAACCTTGTGGTCCGAAGTGTAAACCGTCCTTTTCATCATCTTCTACAAATCTCTTATAATCCTTTTCTTGAATCATTTCAGCGTACAAATTTAGAAAATGACTTCCTGTTTCTTTCGCCACTTCCTCAACCACATTTGCATATTGACCGAGTACTTCATTCGTTCTATTATGTTGCCTTGCTTCATCAACTGGTGCAGGACTAATAAGTAATACTTTTTCTGATGAAATCGCACTTACAATTTTCTCTAAATTTTCTTTGTAAGATTGTAATGGCACTGGATCAAATAACACCGAATCATTCGTACCAAGAAAAACTGTTACAAAGTCTGGTTTATGTGATAGTACATCATCTTCAACCCTATGTAACGCATCGAACGTATTATCGCCCGGACCCCCCGCATTTACCACCTTCCAATTTGGAAACATCTCTTGCAGACGCGGTGTTAACCTTGGCGTTCCATCAAAAAACGTTTCATCAGCTGTAATACTATCACCGAAGCATACTAACGTTTTCATAGAGCTAATTCTCCTTTCACGTACGAAATAACTTTCCTTCTACCGCCTTAATATATCTTTCAGCAGAACGTTCCACTGCCTCATTTGCATTCTCTTTCACTACTCCGTGAAAAGCATTATATAAACGATTAAACTGTAATGGCTTCACTCGATTCGCCATTTCCTCCACTTTTCTCGCTGGCAATGGAATTAAGTTTGGATAGCTGTACATGAAACTCACCCACTGCTGATCCGCTACGACTTGAATAATATCACCTGTTAATAAAATACCTTTCCCATCATTTCCTTCTTCCCAATGTAATACAGAACCGCCGCTAAAATGTCCTCCGAGACGATGAATAGTAATTCCGTCCGCTAATTGTAAAGACTCACCAGACCAATAAATAATACGACTACTCGGGCGTACTACCCACTCTTTATCGTCTTCATGTATATAAATTGGTACATCAAACGTTTCTGCCCATTCTACTTGTATCGAATAATAATGAGGATGAGATAGTGCAATCGCATCTAACCCGCCCCACTCTTTTATCTTCCCAATTGTCGTTTCATCTAAATAAGTAATACAATCCCATAATAAACGATAGGAATCTGTTTTGATGACAAATGCTGTTTGACCGATCGCAAATTTAGGTTTTGTCGTAATGCTATAAAGTCTATGCTCTTCTTCTATTATTTCATTTTTATATGTATCACTCGTTCGCAAGTTTTCTAAAGTCGTCCAAGACTGCCCTTTCGGATTCACATATTGTCTCTCCTCATCACAAATAACACAACTTACCGGTTCTTCCACACTCGCTGCATACTGTACGCCGCACGTTGTACAAACGAAATTTTTCATAATAATTCCCCCTATCCATATATTTTTATTAAGCTGATTTTTATTGATAATGATCTATTTTTTATTTTCAATTAATAAACCTATTAGAGTTAGTAAGTAGACAGCTGTAACTGACAATGGAATTACAGTAAATCCATTGTCAGCAAAAAGAATCCCGCAAACTGACGTTACGAATACGGTCCCTACTGACAGTAAACCATAACTTTTACTTTCATAAATCCATACGTACGGTACAAAATGAACACCTATTAACATCGCTACTACAAAAGGTAACCACTCTGGAAATTGAAAATAGGCAAGTAACACAAACGGAATATTTAATACATTTATCCCGCCAATTACTCCTGCTAAAGTCCCGAGCGGATTTCCTTTCGCAAACATATCAATTTTTAATATGGCAGCTATCATTAGGCCGCAAGGAAACACACACCCCATACCAATTAAATACACCCACACAACTTGCTTTTCTGAAAGAAGAACACCCGTTATACTCGCTACAACCCAAAATAAAATACCAGCTATTATAACTGGAAATCCTTTTTTCGTTCTTTGTGCTAAATCTCGTTTTGCTTCTGCTATGTTCATTTCACTATCTCCCCCAAACTATTTGTACTATAAAGCCGGCTCAATTTCGCCCATCCAATAACGCCAAGCTATTAAGTAATCTTCTAAATCTTTCGGGTGGTGTCTTACACATGTATCTATACGCAAATATAATCCTATTACTATTTCTTCGTATAAATCTCGTTCTGTTTTATGAAATACACATTGCTTCATCACATAATCAATCGTTTCTTTCGTTACATCTTCCGGAGTTGAACAGAACGCATAAATTAAATCATATAAAGGATCTCCTAAAATAGGTAACGGATCAATTACCCCATGTAACCTATTCTGCCGAAATATAAAATTATGAAATCCGAAATCACCATGTAATAAAAATGGCTGATTTACTCCGGCATCCCTATTTGCTAGTTTAAGAACAATTCTATAATCTTCCTCACTTATGTAACGTCTTACATTTTCATAAGCTTCCATCACATTTGCCGTTAAAAATTCATTCCAACATTGAACCGGACTTTCTTTCCATCCCCAGCCTTCTGCCTCTGGAACCATTTTATACTTATTGATAACTTCTTTTACAAGTGTACGAAGCGTACTTCGTTTATATCCTTGTTTACACGAAGTATTACCTTCAAGGAAAGAATACACGAAATATGTATGTAAAGGTTCCTTATACAAAAGCTTTGAAAATAAACTATTCTCCTCATAAAATGAGAGAAAATTAGCTTCTTCACGTATTACTTCCGCTTCATTCAACTTTACTACATATTTTTCGTCCAACAAATATACAGTACTTGTCGTTCCTCCGTTCAACGCTTTTACGCTATTTGGATAATTTGAAATAACTTTCTCCTTAACTAGTTGTGCAGCAATTATTGAAATGTCCATTCCCTCACCCTTTAATTCCGAAGATTCCCTCAATTCAAAAGACAACTTTACTATTATTTGACAATCGCAAGAGAATCCCTTCTAACATCTTAATATTGCAGAAATTAATTTTCATTTTATCAAAACGGCTTCCTTCAAGATTTCATCATATAATTCATTCCATTTATAATGATACGCTGCACTCTCTTCTACTCTAACAAACATCCTTTTATCGGATTCATACTCACCGTCAAACTTATGCACTTCATTAATCTCCATCCGGTAGAACGGCTGATACCCTACTTTTGGATACGGACTATTTTCATTCCAATTTGGATTATCACTATGGTCAACGATAATATATCCAAATAAAGTACATTCTCCTTTTACATAACCTTCTTCCCACGCTTCTCTTTTAAAACATTCTTCTGGTAGTTCCCCTTCTTCTATATGCCCACCAGGAAAGTCCCAACCACGCTGCTCATGGTCTATCAGTAAAACCTTATTATTATGAAAACAAAAACCGTGAACACTCGTGATTCTTTCGTATTCTGGCAATATACAATCTTTTTTCCACGTTAACCTCACTTTTGATTCCCCATAATTTGCGCATATAGTTACCATTTCCCTCACTCCAAATGCTCTTCATTTAATCTAATAATCTCTATTGCACGATCTCTTTCTTTTAACTTACGAGCCAAACTTTCTACACCAAATACTTCTGTAAATGTGTGGCTTCCTACAATCAAATTGATGCCTTTAAATTTCGCATGTTGCACTGTATATAATGTTTTTTCTCCCGTTATGTACGTATCACAACCTTTTTCTAGCGCACGCTCAATAAGGTTTGTATTGTTTCCTGCACCTGTTAATATCGCAATCCGTTTTACTGGCCTGTCATGATTTTTCCAGCTCTTCACTTTCTCTTCCATTCTCTCTTCAAGTTTTTCAACTAAATTTGAAAACGGAATCGCTTCTTTATATTCTCCTATTCCCGGTAGCTCTTCTTCCTCATACGTGGAATATTCCAGTATTGTATCTATCCCAATTTCATTAAATAACGACGTACACGTGCCAAACTTTACAAAATCTAACGGCAAATGAATCCAAAAATGATTCATTTCATATTCTTTTAATTTCTCAATACAAGCCTCTTCCATACCGAATAGAAAACTCCACGGTGCATGATGTGTAACTATCATATCGACACCATTTCTATACGCTTCTTCAATTGTTTCTAGCGTCAAATTTGTCGTGTAACCTATTTTGTGAAATTCCTCTTTACTAATGTGAGTGAAGCCATACTCGTCATCACCGTATTTATTAAGATGCTCTTCAAAAAGTGATGTAATATGTTCTTTGAACTGCGTTATATTCATTTTCATTTCTCCTTTCATTTACTTTTATATTTCAAAAATAAGGAAATACTATTTAACGACGTTACATACATATAGGAGGACAATATGAAACCTGAATTTTTAAAAGCTATACATGAAGCGATTGGAAATGTTGAGCATATTCATATAGAAGAAAGTGGTGCAGATAGTTTAATTATTCATCACGATGATGCACAGCAATTAAAACAAGTTGCTGAAACGTTAGAAAACAATAATTTCCGCTCTACTATTAGAACAGCTGGGGATGCTTCGTATATTGAAGTGTTGAACAGGTAAGAAGAAGTCCAGTTTATATACTGGGCTTCATTCTTTTATATTGAAATTTCAAACTCTTTTACATACACCGCTGTTCCAGCAATATCAATTTGTAAGTTATCATTTTCTACATCTTTCGTTACATAAACCGTTACACGACCATCTTTATTTATTTCCTGTCCTTGCTCAACGATTAACTCCAATTCACGGTCAAAATCTTTCTCCAAATACGTCGCATAATACGCTCCCATTACCCCTGAAGCTGTTCCTGTCACTGGATCTTCAATCATTCCAGAATAAGGTGATGAAAAATGACGACCGTGCATTTGCACCTGTTCATCATAAGTTTCTAGACAAACTGGATGGATAGAAGCCTTAGGTATTTCTTTTAATACCGATGGAAACGCCTCATTTTTAGGTTTCATTCTTTCACATGCATCTAGATTTTTAATCGGTACAATTACAGTCCAGTTCCCCGTACTTCCATATACAATTGGTACACTTGCATCTAAATCAGTTACTTCTAACCCGATACTATGAGCTAATTCTTCTTTTGAACCTGCAAAATCTTTAAACTGAGGTGCTGCCTGCCTCATTTTAATAAAGGTTTCTCCATTTTCATTTGCACCTATTTGTATTGGTAAAATACCTGCCTTCGTCTCAATCGTAAGGTTTGCTTTTTCTTCTAATAAACCTCTTTCACGCAAGGCATATATAGTTCCAACTGTCCCATGACCACATAAATCCATTTCAAACCCTGGTGTAAAATAGCGCATTCTTATATCTGCTACTTCTGAAGAAAGAACGAAAGATGTTTCGTTAAATCCAACTTTTTCAGCAATACGCTGCATGTCCTCTTCCGTTAATCCATCCGCCTCTAATACAATACCTGCTGGATTTCCCATATTTGGTTTATTCGTAAATGCGTCGTAATGAAATACGTTTATAGTCTTCATTTTTTATCCCCTTATTTGTTCGTTTCATTATTTTTATAATAAATAAGAAAATCTACCCACTTACCATTCCCCATAGAAAATGCCTCTCTCGTACATTCAAATGAAAAACCAGCTCTTTCTGCAAGACGAATAGATGGCTCATTATCGATATGTATATGTAATTCGATTCTATGAAATTGAAGGCCATTAAAAAATAACGGCAGCGCAGCTATTACACTTTCTGCTCCGTATCCATTTTTCCAATGTTGATTATGAATAGAGTAACCCATCATCGCCCATTGATAGTCCATACGTAAAATTTTTATAAGTTCTAGCTTTCCAATATTGGCGCCATCTTCTTTCTGAAAAATACCTAGAACGTACATTTCATCCCGTCTTGCCGCCTCATCAAATCCTCTTATCCATTCCGTAAACCATTCTTTCGTTGAAGACGACATGTCATGATAGCCATCATCGTATTTATATTGAGATGGTAACCTCTTATTGAATCCATCTAACCAACTTTCATAATCCTCTTTTTGAAATGGACGAATAATCAGTCTCTCTGTCTCTACTTGTAATAGTGGCAGCTTCATTTATATCTCTTCCTTTAATTGTTAATTGAATATTCTTTATTATCTTACACAAAATACAAAATCTAGTAAATCATTATGTTTTTTATAAACAAAAATCCAGTTATGCTTTTTACATAACTGGATTCTTCATTATTTAATAACCTTTTATTTCACAAGAAAAACATCCCTTAATTCCCTCTTCAACACTTTCCCTAAAGCGTTTTTCGGTAATTCGTCCATAAATACAACTTCTGGTATTTTATAGCTTGCTAGTTTTTCTTTACAATGCTGAATAATCTCTTCTTCTGTTAAAGACGTTTGAATGTCCTTTACAATGTAAGCTGTTGGAACCTCCCCCCAAAAGTCATTTGGAATCCCAACTACTGCAACTTCTAAAACGCCATTTATTTCATGAATTACATCTTCTACTTGATCTGGATATACGTTGTCACCACCGCGTACGATAACGTCTTTATATCTTCCCATAATATGTAGAAATCCATCATCATCTATCATACCGGCATCACCCATGTTAAACCAATTATCTTTTACTACCTTCTTTGTTGCCTCTTCATTATTCCAATATCCTTTAAACATGTACGGGCTTTTCACGTGAATCTCTCCAACTTTATTTGTTGTTAGCTCATCACCTGTTTCTGGATGAACAATTTTCAGCTCTACATGTTTCAAAGTTTTCCCTACAGAAGACATTTTTTCTTTTCCCATATTTGGATGCCAAGAAGTTACTACCCAACCTTCTGTACTCCCATAACCTTGCACCATATAAATGCCTTTTTCCATATATTTTTGAATGAGTGTTTCTGGCACCTTTGTACCACCACTTTGCGCTACTTTAAAGGCCGAAATGTTGCGCTCTTTTTTATCTAATTCATCAAGCATGTAACTATAAACAGCTGGGAACGCAAGCATCGTAGTAATTTTCTCTTCTTCAATCTTATCCCAAATAAGAGTAGGATTCGAATCAGCTAAAAAGACCATCGTAACGCCATGATAAATACAATTTAAAATAGAAAGCACACCACTCATATGAAACAATGGGTGCACTGATAAAAAGCGTTCACCTGCTGGAATTTCTCTTTGCCCCGCAATTTCAGTAAAATAATGGTGTAAGTTTTTATGACCAATTACACATGCTTTTGCCTGTCCAGTCGTTCCTGAAGTAAATAAGTAAATGGCATCATCATCTTCATGAACTTCCACATTCGGCTCTGTTATTGGCTGTTCCTTTAATTTTAATTCAAATGAGCCAAATCCTTCTTTTGTCGTCTCAATTACATAAGGAATTTCTTTAACTCCATTAATCTTTAATACAACTTCACTAAATTCATCATCAATAACTAATACTTTTAATCTCGCTTCTTTTACAATCGATTCTAATTCATAAGCAGTAAGCTGATGATTAAGCGGAATAAATACCGCTCCAATTTTTAAGCTTGCCATCATAACGCTTGGAAACGGATGATTATTTTTGCATAGAATTCCTATACGATCCCCTCTTTGTACACCGTTATGTAACAAATAATGTGCAAGTTGATTTACTCGTTCATTATACTGCTGAAACGAATACCCTTTCTCTCCCCCTACAAGCGCTTCCAAATTTGGTGATTGCATTGCTCTTTTTTGTAATAATTGTCGCATCGTTCTCAAGTAAAACTCCCCTTTATATGTGTTAGGGTTTTTATTTTACCAGATTAATTATTAATTTACTAAAGATTAAACTTAGTGAATTTAAATGAAGTGAATCTTTAGTCGATGTGAGGTGTTCATCCCCACTGATTATTAGTCCACACCTTACGGGCGGTTAATGCGGGATAAACAAAAATAGCCATCTACTTAACAAGTAAATGGCTATTTCTCCTTATATATTAGAAAACTCCTTATTCATCACATATTTCACATACTCAGGTGCACTTTTGTCAACCTCTTCATCACTGATTTCATATTCCGCACCATATAAATAAAATGATGGTATAAATTCCATTCCTGTATATAAGCTCGTAGCGTGGAATGGTTTCGTTAATTCATCCATTGTAATTCCGCTATTTTTATAGTCTTTTTCTAACCCACCTATAGAAATAGCTACACCAAATTCTTTCCCCTTCACTTTATCCCCTTTTGATCCGTAGGCAAATCCATATGTTAATACATCATCGAACCATTTTTTTAATAATGGTGGTGAACTGTACCAATAAAGCGGAAATTGAAATATATATCTGTCATGTTCTACTAATAGCTTTTGCTCTTCTTCAATATTAAACTCCCAATTTGGTGCCGCTTTATATAATTCATGCACCGTTATTTCATCCGAATGTTTCTCAAGTTCTTCGATCCATCTTTTATTAATTTTTGATTTTTCAATATCAGGGTGTGCTACAATTACAAGTGTTCTCATCATCTTCCATCCCCTTTTTAAATTATTCAATCCTTTACGTATTAGTATGAGTGAGTCACATATAATTGAAAAGTACGTACTTTAAAGTGCTATAGGAACCTTAAAGTACCTTTGGAGGTGTTATATGAATCAAAATGATAATTGCCCAATCGCAACGACACTCGACGTGATCGGTGGAAAATGGAAAATTCATATTTTATGTGTTTTGGCGGATGGAAAAATGCGAACAAATGAAATAAAACGAGAAATTCCAAACATTACACAAAAAGTTCTCACACAGCAACTTCGGCAACTTGAGGCTGATGGGATTATCCATCGTACTGTATATCAAGAAGTACCACCAAAGGTTGAGTACACAATAAGCGAACATGGAAAATCTTTAATGCAAATTATGGATGAACTATTTGAATGGGGAAAAGACCATCAAATGAAAAGATTACATGACTAGAAAAGTACTATAAATTTTGTTTAATCCTCTACGTTCATATTTCGTGTTTTTATAAAGTTTATTTTTATTTTCTTTAGGCTAACTTGTTTTCTTAGATTGATGGACGTGACCCCACATCCATCAATCTAAAAAGATATAATTAGAAAAATGAAATTCCTATAAAGTTTCGCGTATAAACACTGCTCCCCCTCATTAAACGCTCGCCCTATTTTTTCGAATTTCAATTGTATGTAAGCTATAAAGGAGCACCCCTAAACTGAGAATTTTTTCATTATTAGACGCATTAGAACCTAATGTAATAGTAGGTACATTTAAGCCCATGAACCTTTCACTCCATTCTATAGGCATATATCCTTGCTTACCGATTGCTAATATACGCCCATCTATTGTACTAAGAGTACTTTGAATAAAATCAAACTCTACTTCTATATCGGACAATTTTGTAGCCTTATCAGTCAGCAAAGTACCACGTATCATAGTAAATCCTTGTATCATTTTTTCTTTAAACATACCAATCTGATTATAATTCGAATCATAGATTACCCAATCATATCCGTCCACTTCAGTATGAAAATATGCTAGAATTTTCCCGCTACTCGTTTCTAATGCATATACATCTTTATTATGTAAAAAAGGTATTACTGAAAAAAGAATGTTAGATGAAACTATCTTTGTTCCTGCAACATATCCGCCATCAGGATGATATAAACCATATTGCTTGTTCCGCTTAGGTAATTCTAATACGACAAAAGTCTCCACATCCCAAAACGTCATATTACTTTTCACCGTATTCTTTTGTATCAAATTCCCTTTTCTTAACTGCCAAAATCCAATTCCAAAAAAGATAGAAGAAGCGATAACAAAAAAGATAATCTGCCCCCAATTAATATATCCCCAATCGTCATATACAGTGCATAAAGCGAGAATAAAAATACCCGCTCCAATTAACAGCTTAAACTTCCCTTTTCGCTTATAGTAATCAAATAATTCCATTTCTATATCTTCACCCCTTACTTCTGTTCTCTAACTATTAATATATCAAAAACATAGAATGCTCTCTATCCAAAAGTATGAGTTTCTCTACCTAGGTTATTTGTTACTCTTCATAATTATCAACTAAATAAATTTTGTTGCTGTCAATTGAGTTTTCATAAAATTTGCACATAAAGAACAGATAACTTAGCGAACATAAAAGCCTTTTACCAACAAACTAAGATGAAATGTTATAATATATGTAAAAGTCAATTTTTTTTGAAATTACGTAAAGTGATGTTCAAGATTATTAGTATGTTAGAAATTCCAAATAATTATAACGTAACCCGTTCAAATATTAATAGAGGTGAAATCATTGAAGAATCAATATATAGAAACACTTGTCGAAATCATGTTAAAGCATATACCCAATACAGCTGAAAAATCGATGTTATTTGCATTTTACAATGGGGTTGTCACGACGTATAGTTACTTTCATTATGAATCTATGGAAGTATTTGAACATGGCTCAGAAGGGCTTCCATCTAATGAAATTATGGACAATATTCAAAGAGTACGTCATACTGGGGAATCAAACTGGACTGCATTTGTTTTAACTGTCAAAACAAATGGTTTATATGAAGTTGATTATTATGATGATTTAAATCCTACTTTAGAGTGCAGTTCTGCACTACTTTTGCTTGCATACAGCCATTATCATATTGAACCAACCTCTGATTTTGGTAAATCACAACTACAAAGCGCTATTAAAGCAGAAAGTTTTAAGAAAACGTTAAACTACGCGTGTATGAGGAATGACATAGAAACAGTTAAAGAAAAGTTAGTAAACATTAAATTATCTGCATTAAATAAAAAAGGACCTGATAGAAAAACGCCACTTCACATTGCTTGTTTAAATGACAACATTGATATAGTTACATTACTAGTGGAAGCAGGAGCAAATCTGAAGATTAAATATCATGGAGAAACACCTTTTTCCCTAGCATGCGGAAAAGGTAACGTAGAAATTATTAAATACTTAATTTCTAGAGGTGAAAATGCAAATGAAATAATGGTCGGAAAAGTCACTCCTCTTCATTTAATTAGTAAGTCTGGTAATCAAGAAATTGTTCATTATATTTTAGAGCGTATTACAAATATAAATGCGGTGACAAGCAGAAAAAGTTCAGCTCTCCACTACGCAGTGGATGATAACAATCTTGAAGCAGCAAAGGTTTTAATAGACAACAGTATTGATATGGAATTACTAGAAGAATACAAAAGGAGTGCATTAAGTCTTGCTTGCGACCGCAATAAACCAGAGATGGTAGCGCTGTTGTTAGAAAATGGAGCTAATATCCATAGTACAGGACAAGGAAAGGTTACACCGTTACATAGTGCATGTGAACGAGGCTTTATTGAAGTGGTTCGAGTGTTACTACATCATCAACCGAACTTACATGCGAAAGCAACATTATACAGTATGCCAAAGAATCAAAAATTAATAGAAACCCCCATAGAAACGGCTAAACGCCTTGGATACGATGAGATAGTCGACCTTTTGAGTTCAAACTTATGAGAAAGAATGAAAACGAAAGCAACATTTTTATATTTTAGAGTTAATACCATATCACTATCAAACTAATAAAAAAGATACTCCTTAAAAGTAAAAAACGCTATTCTCTCTGTAAATACGTAGGAAAGAATAGCACTTTTTATTTTGAAATAGAAGTCAGCATTTAAACTAAACATGCTAATATTGATTTTGTACGATTATCTGTTACTTCATAATAAATTTCTAATCCTTTCCGAGTACCTGTAACGACTTTAGTAGCTTTTAGTTTAGATAAATGTTGACTAATTGTACTTTGAGGCATTTGTAATGTTTCATACATTGTCGTTACGTTAATAGGACCTTTTGCAAGCATTATCTTTACTAATGATAAACGGACAGGATGCGCCAACACCTTTAATACTTCAGTGATTTCTTCATACATTTCTTTCATATTTTTTCTCCCCTTTTATATAAACATTAATGATATCCATATATATAATTCGAAAGGATATACGATTTTATGTCCGTCATTTTAAAAAAATGTTAAAAAATATCTTCAGATGGAAGGAATCTCCCCTCCGTTCAATATTCTATAGATTTTTCTTTCACTAAATATTATGTGGTAGGAGCTTTCCTTACTGAGACCCTCTGCCATTGTTCTCTTGCTGATGTCCATTATTCCCTTGGGACCCTCTGCCGTTGTTCCCTTGCTGATTCCCTTGCGATTCTCTTCCGTTGTTCCCTTGACCATTCCCATTATTCCCTTGCGATTCTCTTCCGTTGTTTCCTTGACCATTCCCATTATTCCCTTGCGATTCTCTTCCGTTGTTCCCTTGACCATTTCCATTATTCCCTTGCGATTCCCTTCCGTTATTCTCTTGCTGATGCCCATTATTCCCTTGGAATCCTCTACCGTTGTTTTCTTGCTGGTGTCCATTATTTTCTTTTTGTGGACCTCTACCGTTGTTTTCTTGCTGGTGTCCATTATTTTCTTTTTGTGGACCTCTACCGTTGTTTTCTTGCTGATGTCCATTATTCCCTTGCGATTCTCTTCCGTTGTTCCCTTGCTGGTTTCCATTATTCCCTTGGGACCCTCTGCCTTTGTTTCCTTGCCCATTTCCATTATTTCCTTGTGACTCTCTGCCGTTGTTTCCTTGCCCATTTCCATTATTTCCTTGTGACCCTCTGCCGTTGTTTCCTTGCCCATTCCCATTATTTCCTTGTGATCCTCTTCCGTTGTTCTCTTGCTGATTCCCATTATTTTCTTTTATTTGCTTCGGTTGTTGTTCCTTAGATTGCTTTTGTTCTATATGCTCTTTCTTCTCGTTGCTTTCTTCTTTTACAGGAGATGCGTCCGATGATGCATCAGAAGATGACTTTTGTTGTTCTTGATTAGACGGAAGTGCAGGTGGAGTAAGCGATTTTTGCTTCTCATTCTCTTGTTTTATATAAACGCCCGTTCCAACCCCTGCTTTCTTGGCATCCTCCCGCATTTGCATCGTACTGCTTTGATATTCAACTGTAATATGTTTTATCTCATACTCTTTCTTTAATTCCTGCATAACCTTTTCCAACTGTGGTTCTAACGACTTGTCCTTTGTAACAGCTGTTAGCATAACTTGCTTATCATTCGTTAAGTACTTATCCCCTTGACTCTGCTTTATAATAGTACGTATTACGTCTTGCAGATGCTTATTTTCCCACCCTTTCATTTCTTTTAAAATACGCCTTCCATCATCATTACAAGCTCGCAAATCTATAACACGAAGATCCTTTGTTACGCTCACCTCTAAACTTGGATTTATATCAACTGAGACATAAGCAAATACTTTTTCTTCCGGTTGGTTGTAGAAAAACAGCAACACACATAGAAAACAAGTAACAAGTAATGATGCAGGCTTTAAGAAAGAAGGGATTGAAAAACGCGGTGCTCTTTGCTCTTGTTCGTTAAACGAGATTTCCTCTCCAATCATGTAAGAGTGTACTTTTCTTTTAAACGTAATAAACTCTCCATTTGGAGTTAAAACAACTACGTTATGTTTCTTTATATCCATCACAATTCCTTTATTCATCATGCTTCTCCCCTCTTATATAATCCAGAATATATGTATAGTTGTTTGCAAAGATAATACACATCGCAATAATGTATTTTCGATGTCGCTCCAACGTTTTACGACTTACCCTAACACGTGGTTCAATATGTTTAAGGGGTAACTTTTTCTTTCGGAACAGCTCTTCCATCATTTTCTCGTCTTTTATAATAATCTTTACAATTTCTATTAAGTGCTCACGCGTATCACGATGCTTAGGGGATTCCTTAGCAAGCTCTGAAAATGTGATTTTAAACTCAGCTAGCACACTTTGAAAATGAAGAATTTCCTCCTTACGGTTACTATTTTCCATCTCTTTCATATACTCCGTAAGCGATACTTGTATTTCTAATATTTCCTCTTGCTTATCTTCTTTTAAAAAGACAAGATTATGCTTAGACTCCTTGCGTATATAGTCAATTACATCTCTTTTTATAAGAAGATCAGCAAACGCTAGAAAAGATTTTCCTTTTTTATATGAATACTGTTCAATTGCTTCGTTAAACGCAAACAATCCAATACTATATTCATCATCCTGTTCTGTAATGTACCTGCGGCAGACAGACGAGATTGATTTTCTAATAAACGGCTGATACTGTACGATAAAAGCTTCCTTATCTCCTCCGTTGTTTTGTATGTTAAATACGATATCTTCTATTTTCGTTTTTTTTAAGATTTTCATTACTAAACTCAACACTAGTAATCTCCCTGCCTCCTTCTGCTTCAAATAGCAAAATGGCCACTAAACAAGTGACCATTTAACCACATTTTCTTAGTACTTTTCTTTGGGCTTGTCTTCTTGCTGGTGCTCATATTTTTCGAGGCCGACTTTTTATATGACTATTTTTTCCACTTGTTCTTCTTGCTCTTTTCTATTTTAGCTGCAATCTTTGAATAACTCTTCGCTATATTTTTGGTAATTTTAGCTTTTTCTTCTACTTATATATATTCGAAGGAACAAATAATTTTATGGGGGTCAAAAAAATATTTTTTATAAAATAGTTATTTTTTCAAAAATAAAAACCATCAATTGGAAGAAACTCGTTATAACTCCTCCTTATGGTAATTCCTTTGTAAACCTTTTTATTTAAATGTATAATTGTATTAAAAGTCTAAAATTTCAGAATTCGAGGGCAGCGTCATGAAAAGTTTTGGTACGTTAGTAATCTCTACCGTCATTTCAGCAGGCTTAGTGTATTATAATATCGATTCCTTTTATAATAAATTTACATCCGGGAATACATATTACTGGGTAAACGGTATCCTAGCTGCTGGATTCCTTATATCCTTAATTATCAACATAAAAGATATCATCAAGAAAAACTACACAACTTCTGAATCAAATTAAGGAGCCTATTATGGTTCCTTTTTCTATGCAAAATAAAAAAGCAGCTGTTAAGCTACTTTGAATTCTTCTTATCCCCAAATGAAATGATATATATATTCTCCCGTTACACGTTCATTAATTCCAGCGATCCTAGCGAATCTCATTAAGTCCGCCCCTTGAAGAAAATACACCGAGATCGTAACTGGTACTTGTGACCACATGAATTGATAAAGCTCATTCACTCTCTGATTCGTCGAAACGATTAAATCATTTACAGGTCCATGATTCCATGCAGAGGTTTGAACTGAAGTGAACGGAAGGTCTTTCCCATTAACCACTATTCTTACCACACTTTGAGTTATGTCCACAACAATCCCCTCCACCATTACAAAATTTAAGCCTGTTTCTATACTCATATTCTTGATTAATAATAAATGTTTAAGGCAAACCCCTATTTTCATTTCTACTCAAAAACAATTTAAATGATTCTTCTTTATTTCTCAATATAAGGAGCCTTGGATTTTCATTAAAACTCCTGTAGTATATGAACAAAGAGTAAGGTAAGAGTTACTCTTTGCCATTTTAGGAAAGGTTCTGTTGGAAACAACAGGACCTTTTTTCGTGATTTAAAGGTACTAGGACAAAATGAAATATTTACCATGAAGGTAATTGTTAAATATTTTACGCTTATATAGTATAATGGGATAGTTATTGTGTATTGGCATTAAGAGGAGCGTCCTGATTAAGCGCTTCTCTTTTTTTATAAAATAGCTCCAAATTACTTGGACACATTTACCAGTTTATTCAACACAAATATCATGTTAAAATCCCTTGTGAATACGACATAACTCAACTTGGTGAAGCCCTGTAATATTTCCTGTAGGGCTTCTTTTTTTACAAGCAGTTATTTCATTAAGCTGACTACCTTGTTGTGCAAAATAACGATTTTGTTCACTTTTTTGATACATTTATAAAACATTCATATGTTATCTTCAGTAAGTTCTATTTCCTTTATAATATTGTGTGAAGTATACCAACGAACGAAGCCTAAAAAACTCTAATGAAGTGATGAAAAAAACCTAATTTCTCTACAAAACATTGAGAAATTAGGCTTTTTAATAGAAAAAGTAGCATTCATAAACAATGAATACAGTTTAACTCTTCAATTCTATTTTCACAGATTCATATATTCTTCTAAAGTCAGTTTTTCCTTATATATATTTTCAGCAATATCTCCTACATAGCGAATATGCCAAGGTTCATATGCATAACCCGTAATACTTTCCTTCCCCTTAGGATAACGAATGATAAACCCTGCACGATGCGCGTTTTCTTTCAGCCATTTTCCTTCCTTCGTATTCGCAAAGGATAGCTCTAGTTCATTGTTCGCACTTTTAGAAGAAACATCCATCGTTAACCCTGTTTGATGTTCACTATGCCCTGGCTTTGCAGAGAAGCGATCCGTATGCTCTTGCCCTTTCTTTTTAACATTGTTGGCATACAAACCTTTTTGATACTCATAGGAACGAAATCCTGAAACAGCATTCAACTGGATCCCATCTTGCTTAGCTAAAAGGAATAGTTTTTCTAACGCTTCCGCTGCTTCTTTACGAAGATGACTCTTTTCTACCGTTCCACTAAATGAGAACGGTACATTTGGTACAACTAAATCCTCTGGCATATAGTCTTCGGGTAAACCATATTCCTTATTTACTACAGCCTGTATACTAGCAAAGGAACTTGCTATCTTATTTGAAGTCCCATTTTGCTTACTATTTTTTTCTTTATTTATGGAGTTTTCACTAGTTTCATGGTTTGTCTTATATGGTTCTTTACCAATAGATATATTGGTGTAAATGATAAAGATACCTAGCATTACTACTATACAAGTTAAGGTTCCTACTAATTTAAGTCTCATCATTCATTTCCTTCCTGCAACTCCTACTGTTACTCATTCATCATACTTCAACCATATCAAATCCATATTAATTCCTTGTGAACTTTTCTTCATAACGCATTCCTTAATAGATTGATAGTATATCTTCCCGTTCTTTTGATACCCTTAAAATATCAGCTCTATTTATACATGTAGAAAAATAATCTAAAGATTTGTATAATAAGATATGAAGTGTAGCATTCTGTTATAGAAAGGTCTTGGTATAATGCTAGGCATTGATGTCAAAAAAACAAAAGAGGAGTTAATTATTTCATGGCAATTTGCGGAGGTCACGATTCCATTTCGTGATGTGATTGAGGTTACCGAAGATGCTACCTATGCGGGTGTTGAAGAACCAAGTGCAATCCGTATCGGAACAGCATATGGGACAACTGATCGTATATTAATTAAAACTGTAAAACAAAATTATGTATTATTTACTACGAATAAAGTGTCGATTTTAAACGCAATTCACGCGTAACAATGAGTAGATAAACGCGCTTAAACAAAGTTCAAGTGAAATAAAAAGGTGCAAAGTCATAGAATTGACTTCGCACCTTTTTCTATATTTGTGAGGGTAGCATGTAATTGATGCCGCAGAAATTGGGATGCAAAATTGCATCTTTAATTCAGATATATTAATAATAAAGATGAACTGCTCAACATTTTTCTTTTAAGTTAGTATTTCAAACCCTAGCTACCTAAAGAACTCAAGTAAACGTATCTTAAATCCTTTTAAGTGGCACAAAAAGCGTCTATGTAGGCGCTTTTTGTATAAGAAAACACCTTATATGCATAAGGTGTTTTCTTATTTCATCTATCTAGAACTTCTCTATTTGAACTGTAAAATGTGGCTTGAATTTTACTTCGATTGTTTTGTTTTCTACGCCGCCTTGGACATATAATGAGTCATTACGGGTATAGATTCGTTTCGCCGAATGTATCTTGGTTTCAAATATGCATTTATTTTTGTAATACAATTGTAATTCAACAGTTTCCTCGTAATAACACATAATCATTACTAATTCAAATCCTAATTTATCTATTTTATTATATCTATATGCACCTGCACCAGGAATAAAATAATCTTCTGGTTCACTCTCGAATATTTCTAATAATTCGTATTCATCATATTGAATATTCATTTTAACAACTCCTTTCGTGAATGGGCTCAATCTACTTTATTTATAATATTCACGATTTATTAGGTACAACGGAAACAACATCGCCACTATCATTCAATACGACTCTAACATCTTTCCCATCGTATTGCCATAGACCAGGTTTATTTCCTGGTTTTTTAGTATCATGCTTAATTGTTTCTTCTACTACGCTTGGTGTTACACCTCGCGGATCAACTTTTTTTAATTCCTCCATATATTCTTTTGATCCGAATGTGTAACCATTCCTTTCAGCTCTTTCACGTGCACGCTTCGTAAGTTCTGCCCGAACCTGAATTGTATCAGGTGCCATTCTTTCAAGCGCATGTTCAGTATACTTACGCCCATCAATGACCCCTCCGCCTCTTGGCATACTCCATCCAATCTCTTCAGTTACCTTTGATACTTTTCCTAAATCCTTCGCTTTTTGTTCTAACTCACCATATTTACCGAATACACGTCCAATAACTTTAGGAGCCCCACCAAAAACAGTAGAAACGGTTCCCCATACATAGTCATTTTTGTCATACTCTCTATCAGTGAAATATTCTTTGCCGTTAATGAGTTGTAGCCCTTGTTTGATTTGCCCAATAACTGGAATGAAATCAAATGACATCGATCCAAGTTCATTTGTACGCTTCTGTTCTGCCAAAAACTCTTCCATTTTTTCAGGTGGTACACCAAAATCTTTGAGGCGAGTAGATAAACCATCCATGTTTCCAACATTTTTAGCCATATTAGACGTATCTATTTTATAGCCTGAAATCTTATTAGCAGAGTCCATAATGTTATTGGCAGCATCTAATCCAGACATGATATCTGTATGCAAGGTTGGGAATGCTTGTTGAGCTTCTGCAACATGCGTTGGGACACTATTAATTAGTCCATCAGCCATTACCGCTTGTTTATGAAGTGATGCCCCAGCTTTTTGTATGGTAGAAAACTTGGCTTGGAGCAACGGAATTAACGATTAAACACCGAGCAGCTGCTGACTGTTTTGCTGTCCTGGAATTATTACAACAACTCAAAAATAAGCAAATAGATTAAAATACTGTAAATAGGACTAAATTATTAACATAAAAAATAAGCACATCTTGTAAAAAAACAGATGTGCTTATTTTTTAATTTTTATGCATTTTTACGTTTTAGGAAAATCACTCCACCAACAATTAACAATAATGCACCTGCAGCCATAGAGATCCAACTTGTAAGGTCAGCGCCTGTTTGGGGTAACCATCCAATTTTAGATTGAATTTCTTTCTTAGGTTGTGGTTGCTCTTTTACTTGCTCTTTAGGTTGCTCTGATGTTGGAGTATTTTTATCTTGATTCGGCTGTTCTGGTTTAGGTTGTTCCGGTTTTACCTCTTTGAATTTCACTGTTTGTCCCTTATCTTCAAATTCAGCGTGAATAGCTACTAAAATATTATCTTGATACAGTTCTTCAAATACTACTACTTCTTTACCTTGTAATGCAGAAGCATTAAATGTGAAATCTAATGTGATAGAACCATTTTTTTCTTTTGCAGTAAACTTAGATTCTACTGTTACTTCTTTATCATCAACTAATAATGGTTTGTTTGTTGCTTTATCCATTAGTTTGCCTTTTACAACGTATTCTTTACCCACGATTAAGTCTTTGTATTCCACTTTATCTTGGATTGTTACAGATTTAGAAGCGTCTAACTCTTTAGAACCATCAGCTTTGTTTGTAGCTGTTGTTTTAATGGAAGGCTCTACAAATCGAACTGTTTGACCTACATCGTTAATGTCAGCGTGAGTTGCAATTACTTGACCTTCATGCAATAAGTCTTCAAACACAACTACTTCTCTTCCTTGCTGTTCAGCACCAACGAAAGTAAAGTCTAATGTTACAAAACCATTCTTTTCTTTTGCAATGAACTTAGTCTCTGCTGTTATTTCTTTACCATCAATTAATAATGGTTTGTTAATAGCTTTGTTCATTAATTTACCTTTTACAGTGTACTCTTTACCAACAACTAAGTTAGTATACTCTACTTTATCTTGAATAGTGATAGAATCCTTTGAATGAATCTCTTTTCCACCATCAGCTTTGTTTGTAGCAGTTGTTTTTACTGATGGCTTAACGAACTTAACTGTTTGACCTTTATCATTGATATCAGCATGTGTAGTAACAACTTTTCCGTCTTTCAGTAACTCTTCGAATACTACTACTTCTTTTTCTTCTAAACCAGTTGCATCAAAAGTGAAATCTAGTGTAATAGAACCGTTTGCTTCTTTTGGTGTAAACTTAGTTTCAGCAGTTACTTCTTTACCATTTACAACTAATGGTTTATTAGTCTCTTTATCTCTCTTTATCCATTAATTTACCTTTTAAAGTGTACTCTTTACCTACTTGTAGGTCTTTGTATTCCACTTTATCTTGGATTGTTACAGACTTAGAAGTGTGCATTTCTTTTGTACCATCGGTTTTATCAGTAGCTGTTGTTTTTACTGATGGAATCTTTTCATCTTTGACAATATGTTTAATGATTTGACCATTCTCTTTGATCTCAAAAGAGAATATTTCTTCATTCAATACATAACCTTTTGGTGCAACAGTTTCTTTATATGTGTATTTTCCAAATGGTAACTTTTCAAACTTCGCGATACCTTTATCGTCTGTTTTCCCTTTAACTACTTCTTTTCCTGCTTCATTATAAATAGTAAACTCTGCATTCGGAAGCTTATTGTTTCCATCAGCTACATCAACTTTTGTAATTTCTAGATTACCTTTGATAAGATGATTAACTGCTAATAGCTCAATAATTTTCCCGTGTTCCTTTATTTCGAACACAATCGGTTCTGTAATAAGAACGTAACCATTCGGAGAAGCCTTTTCTACAAATGAATATTTACCATACGCTAAATCTTTGACGTTAACTTCACCATTTTTATCTGTCTTATATTCCCCAATTACTTTCCCGCTTGCATCTTTTAGCTCGAATACTGCACCTTCTAATTTTTTACTGATATCTTCATTATCTACTTTTAGTAATTTCACACTACCTTTCACTTCTGTATTTTCCACTGTAAAAGTAAGTGTTTTATTGTGCTCTTTAATTTCAAAAGGATACTTTGTTTTATTTCCAATATATCCATTAGGTGTTTTTGTCTCTAAGAAATAATATTTACCATACGTAAGACCATCAACATTTGCAATTCCATTTTCTTTTGTTACTACTTTTTTCACTTCTTTTCCATCTTCAGTAAAGACCGTGAATTCAACATTAGGTAACATCTTACCTGAATCACTAAGTTTTTTTATTTCGATGTTACCTTTTACTTTGTTGTTTACTACTTGAACAGCTCCTATTTCCCCTGTCTTAACTTCAATAGTTTGTGGTTTATCACCTGAAACATAACCTGTTGGTGCTTTAATTTCTTTTACTATGTAGGTACCAATTGGTAGGTTATTTAATTCTGCAGTACCATCAGCACCCGTCGTGATTCTTCCAACTGATTCATTATTTGCATTAAAGACTTCAAATACTGCACCAGCTAATATTTCTCCATTTTCCCCAACCTTTTTAATTTTTAAAGAACCAGCAGCTTCCCAATTTACTGCAAGGTCACTACTAAGCTTTTCCTCATTTCTTTCTAGTAGCACTGTAGCATTCTGAACAGTATCAGTACCGCGATAAGCAATTGCTTGAACTTTAGTTAAATTTGTAGCAACACTTAAATTAAATTCACCTGTTTTTGTATCTTTAGGAATTTGGATACGGAATTTTTCCCCAAGTGAAAGCTGATCTTTCACTTCTCCATTTTCACTAACAATTTTAACTCCATTAGGTGCATTTTTCGCTACTACTTTATAAGAACCACTCTTAGCATTTGTTTGTACTGTGTATAGGTTTGTTTCAAAAAACTCACCCTTTAATTCTGCCTTTTGCTTTTCAGCAGGAATCACATTCATAAAAATATCTTGAGTATCTTCACTTGTATTTGCAGCATTAATAATTGTCTTAGCCGCTTTTTCAACATTTTTATTTTCATGCTTTAATTCATTTACATCAAGTTGACCTAATGCATTCCAAACCGCAAGCTGAGTTGCATAATGTGCTTCATTCTTATTAGCTACTCCCAGTTGTTCTATACTTTTTTGTGGGAAACCATTTAATAGAACCCTATATACTACATTATCTGTTTTCCCCATTTCAGGAAGATCTTCACCATTTGGTGATTTTAAGCCAAGAGTTAAACAATAAGCAATTTGACCGCTTGAATTTTTAATAATTTCAGTTCGAATGTACTTACCTAAACTGTTGCTATAACTCCAGTTCATTGAATACTTTTCATGCGTCATAACCTCCGCATTTGCCTTCGGTAGAAACACATTAAAGAATAATGCTAGTACTGATAATAATGCAAAAACTCTTTTAACAACTCTTCTCCCCAATTTTAAAACCTCCCTAGATAAAATGAATCCGATGTATTATTCAAATATTCAAAATAATCACAACGAAGATATTTCATATTATAAGACATAAAGTTACAAATATTATATTATTTTTACAAATTATTTATTTTCTCAACAACCACTATAAATTATAATATTAAAACATTCCATTTCACAAAAGTAACAATATTAGGATACCTTAGCAAAATAAGAAACTTGGTAAAATACTATAATAACGGTAGTTGGAGTACGGAAACGATTCTTGGCATGAAGGACCACTACAAAGATATTTTAATATGTAAACAGATATTTTCAGATTGAATATATGTATTAATAATGAAATTTTATTGCATTTACACCTGCAATGTTTATATAAAAGATAGTAAATTATGTTTTTATAGGATTTTTTCTATTAGTTTACTGGAAATTTGCATTATTATGTGACAATAAATATCATTGTATTTAATATAAAATGATATAAAAAAAGGGGCACGTAGATAATTATTAGAACTTTCAATCAATTAATTGTACTAAAATTAGTATTAAGAATATTAGTAAAAAAGTAACAACGTTATTACTAAGTTCGAATATTGGTCTAAGTACCCTAGCATCTCAATGGTAACCTCTTGAATACTTTTACGTTTTTAAATAAATTAAAATAACAAAAAAATAATAATTTTTAATTTTTTTCTTTGTAATTTAATAAGTTACATGTTAATATGGCGAAGGTTATAAAATGGATTTCGCCATACACAATGTTTTTTCGGAATATTCACTCCAGAGAAACGTAACTATTTCTGTAATTTGCTTTATCTTTTACCTATACAAGGGCTACTTTCAATTTTTTTGTTCATAAGTAAAAGTAACTTTTTATTTCTATCTTCCTCATCGATTTTAATATAAATGGTAAAAAGCACTTTTTCAAGTGCCCTTCCTTTTCTTTTTTAAAGATAGAAAATCTAATAAAATCAAACACCTAGATTAAACACATACATAATCCTACTTACAAACTCTCAGAGAGGTATAAACTATGGGAATTCCTACACTATTATTAAATACATTTATTATTATTATTTGTATCCTTAGTTACCAAGTATTTTGGCTAGAACATAAAGAAAAAATGGCATGTAATAATATATTAATTTCTGTACTTTCCTCCATTGCAATTATTTTTTGTATGACTTTTCCTTTTCATTTACACGCTGGGTTCATTTATGATTTACGTTTTATTCCCATTATATTAGTTTTTCTATATGGAAATACAAAGAGCATTATTTGTATTGGAGTTTTATATCTTTCTTATAGATTTTACTTAGGTGGAAGCGGAGTCTTCCCATCATTTATTATCTTTACTATTATTTCTGTTATTACAATCATGTTTCGTTACTTGTCACCTACTTATTTCAAGGAAAAGAAGATATTATTAAGTATTCTACTTATTTTGATATGTACAACTTCCCTTTCTATCTGCGGTATTGTAACGCAAATAAATACAGGTGTTAAAATTGACTCTACTCTCATTGAATTTTTATTCAATTATATAATCATAAATATTTTCACAGTATTATTATCAGTTTATTTAATAGAAGGAATGATCGAGAAATATAAAATAAAAGAAAGAATGCAAAGAGCAGAAAAATTTTATATAGCTAGCGAACTAGCTGCATCGATCGCGCATGAAATTCATAATCCACTGACCACGGTACGTGGATTCACTCAATTACTAAATGAAGATGAGAGTGCTAAGATGTCTCAAGATAAGTACTTAGAAATTATGTTACTTGAAATGCAGCAAATACAATCTACTATTAATAACTATTTATCTTTAACCAAACCACAAAACATTATAAAAGAGGAACTAGATATTAATTACATATTAAATCAAGTGAAAGATAATATTTCACCACTCGCTCTTTCATATAATGTTGAAATAAAACAGCATATTACAACAGATTCCCTTTACATAAATGCTAATACTGAAAAATTTAAAATATGTCTAACCAACATCATACAAAATGGAATTGAGGCTATGAAAAATGGTGGCGTATTACAAATAAATATACAAAAAATAAAAGGTAATATTGTAATTGATATTATTGATACAGGAATAGGAATGTCTTCCCAACAAATAAAACGTATTGCCTTGCCATTTTATTCAACAACAGAAAAAGGTACTGGGCTTGGTACTATGATTGCGTACAGTATTATTAAAGAATTAAACGGAGATATAGAGATAGAAAGTGAACTAGGAAAAGGAACACACTTTTCTATCACTATCCCCTGCTAATATAATAGAAGATTTATTTAAATGATATTATTTTGTAGCTAATATAACCATATAAAAAGAAGACGTAACTATTCGTCCTCTTTTTATATGGTTCTGGTGCAAAAATGTTAGTTAGAAACATAGAGCAGCAATTTCACAATTTATTCACAAGTACCGTTAAGCGCAAGTTTACGTTAAGTATGCTATTTGCATAATAATGTTTTCAAGAAAAAAGTAGCTGTACTTTTGTGCAGCTACTTTTTTATGCAATAAATCAGTAATAGATATTCGAGCTGCAATAAATGCCCCTTTTATACTTTGAAATGTAATTTGCAAACTACAATTTGACATAATTCTAATAGTATGAGATGTATATTTCTCCATAAAAGTAACTTATTTTTATCTCTTTTAAACAATTTATTATATTATTTTCATCTAATTAGGCACAGAAACGTTTTGCAAAATTTTACTACTTTTTAGGAAAAACGTTTTTAGGGTACATTTTAAAATAGCTCTTTTTCTTTGAAATGTTTCTGTGCTTAATATTTAAAATATCTTATGTCAAAATTTTCCGCAACAAATATGTTAAATGATTCATAATTATATATAATATGGAACATTAAAGTTAAATATTCCGTATTATACTCTATTAAATATAGCGTATTTAATTTATTAGTAATTAATTTATTAGTCTAAGTATGAATTATAAAGTATGTTCGTTTAAAATTGTCACAATATAATTTTATATTCGACGTTTTTAATTACTCGTGAAACATTTGCAAATGTTTTAACTGTTATGTATAAGGTAAATATCCCCTCTAAATATAAGATTTACTTAATTTAGATTCTTTCTCTCATAGTCATAATGTCGAAAAAAGTCGAATCTTTATATTTTTTCTTTATTTTCTAGTTGTAAACGTTTTATTTTCATGTTACCATCTTAATCAAACATTAGATGGTAATAAAACTTAAAGTATTTCTTTCCCTTAGAGACATATAAACGTTCGGTAATACCATGAAAATAAGGCCAAAGAAATATGAGTTACCTGATAAAAGATTTAATAGGATTTTTACCGCCTTAATTTTCTGTTAATTCAGAATGTAACACTTTAACATTTTGTCCCTAAACAAAATTTAAATTTTAGTGTGGTAAACTCAAAAAGCTAAATCACCCACCAAAATTAATAAATGATATATCCTGTTATATCTAGCGATCAGTCATGAGAAATAGATTTCTTCCTAAGAAAACTTAGCCCATTAATAAAAAGTGTCTAAATTTCTATCTTTATTACCATCTATTGTTGATAACATATTTACCAACTATAAAAAAGAACCTATTGAAGGTTCTTTTTATTATAATCATTAGCACTTCAATTATTGATAATCATTGGTGTTGAATCTTTATTCCCTCACCTTATATAGTTTTCTTTTATTAACACTTGAAGACTTATTGAGGTACGGTTCTGCTTTTAATTTTTTTTTATTTTTAAGCGACTAATTTCCGAATGATGGGCCATCCACAGTTTTATATCTAATAAAGAAAGAATTATGTCTGTTTCAAGTGACATTTTGCTTACCTCCTTCTCTCTTATGGGTTATGTAGATAATATATCTCTTGAATCTGGAGCCTTTAGAACACATAATGGATACCCTAAAAAATGGACTTTATTTTATCTTTATCTTATCTTTACCTTATCTTTAAACTTTTCTATTAAACTTAGCATTTAGAAAAAAATTTTCGAGTCTAAAAAAGCTGGGAAATAGAGAATTATTGAATTTTTTTAATAACCAGCCACCATTGAAAATAGGGTTTCTTGTAAAAGGAGGAGTAATATTTGAAGAATAAGAGAAAAGTACAAACTATTATATTATTCTTTATTAGTATTTTAGGGTTAGGAACAATAATCGGGATACTATATTTTAATTACAAAACCAATACTCAAAAAAATAAAGCGTTTGCTACCGAGGAACGTTTATTGCAATATGAGCCCATCATGAAAAAAGAATTAGAAAAATATAATTTGGGAGAAAAAACAGCAATTTTACTAGGAATTATGTACCACGAGAGTAGGGTTGAGGGCAACGACCCTATGCAATCTTCCGAATCACTTGGGTTAAAGCCAAATGAAATCCAAGAGATAAACTTGAGCATTAAACAAGGGGTAAAGCACTTTGTTCAAATGTATAGATATGGAGAAGAAAAAGGTGTTAGCATGGATACAATTATTCAAAGCTATAATATGGGGCCAGGCTATATTGATTTTATTGCCAATCAAGAAGCTAAACAACACTCGGAAGATACAGCTAAACAGTTTTCTAAGTTGAAAGTTGATCAGAATCCAGCTACATAAACTTGTGGTGGAAATAAACAAAATTTTAGATATCCATATTGTTACGGTGATTTCACATATACAACAAAAGTGAATGAAAAAGCAAAACTTATTGAAGAACGCCTCCAAAAAAATTAAAATTGTATATATTTGTTTGAAGGAGTTTTCCATTTACTTTTATATGGTTTTTCATCAACTTTTATCCCCTCTTACCATCTAAATGTATATATACAACTATCGTATCATATTTCAATTTAAATACGGCTCTAGTTACATATTTCGCCAGAAATCTATCCAGAATATAAATAAAATCACCATTTTACATGAAATAGTATTCACTTAGCGAATTCATTAGACATAAAAATAAATGTAGATTCCATAAAAAGAGAGTACCCTCGCTATTGGTGCTCTCAATGTGAATTGGGGTTTATCCTGAGCATTGAATAGGACACGAAGAACTCGTCCTGTTACATAATATTATGCTTGTCCATATTATAAATGTGCAATAAAAAAAGCACCCTCGCCCAGGCGCCAAGAGATACATATACGTTGAGGTAACTAACACGTTAGAAAAGGCCCTTCCATATCATTGTATGATTATCAATTATCTTTATACCTAGCAGACTCATTAAATATGTTTAATGTATCATTTCTATTAGTTTAACCATGCCTAATGCCATCCAATTCATGGTTAGTATTCTAAATAGACCAACGATGTATTATAATCCTTTATATACCCAAGGAGGTTTACCATGCTTAATTTTCATAAAACATTCCCCATCTTAGGATTCTTTTGGTTTTTATATAGTTTTATCGGCATCATCTTTTTATTACTATTCCTTAGCGTATAGTAACAACGCGTATAAATATATGTTTAATGTGTGATTTCTATTATCGGCTTTGTTAACTAACACTTAAATTATTTTAACAGCCTTTTGTTTAATTCCCTCAAAGCTGTTTTGTTACTACCCCATTTTAAAAGCGTTACGGCTTCCTCAAAGCACAACCATTTATACTTGAAGTGTTCTTTAGATAATTTAATATTTTTTGTAGGAACTTTAACTCCAAAAGAAAATTCTTTTATTACATAAACATCTTCTCCCCAAAGAAATTCACCAACTACATCCTCTACTGGTAGTGAAGACACAGAATCTAGTTTTATATATGGACATTCTCTTATAATACCAGCCTCTTCAAACGCTTCCCGTTTTGCTGATTCAATAGGAGTCTCACCATCTTCTCCACCACCAGCTATTCCTTGCCAATAACCATAATCACTTCGATTAAAAATGCCATATTGAATGGAATCATCAGTTTTTATATAAGGAAATATCAATACTTGATACGGCGCTCTCATTGCTTAACCTCCTCTCGAAAAAATATGAACAATTTATTCACTAACTTGCTATTTTAGTAAATAAAGAGCCAACATCAAAATTCTACATTAATAATGCAGGTTTATGGTATCGGCTCTCCATTTTTTAAGAATTTTATTTTTCATAAATAGGTTTACTCTTAACGTGATAAAAACCTGCTTATTTCTTATTTAATTTGCTTAGCGTGTTTTTTTTCGAAACGCTGGCGGTATCACATGTTGACTAACCAGTCCAAATAGTCCCTAAAACGGTCGTTTAAGGAACTTTATTTATATCTATCAAAACTGACTGAAATATGTTTAAAATTCAGTTCAAAAACTCATTACCAAAAACAAAGTTTTATATCAAACATCAAATACCGTTTATGGAACACTCTTAATGTACGGAAAACCAAGTTTTTTAAATAAAAAGTTCCTTAGCGTACGAAATTCGCGTTATGTTGGCGGGACCCCATCGCTATCAAGCTAAGGATATCAAGAGGGTATATGTGAGTGTATTTTTTTGAAATTTCTACGACTACACTAAAAATATGCATAACAAATAAACCTACCAAAAGGGTGTTTTGAAAAATATTATGCAACTTTGAAACCCTTTAACAACGTACACTCATACATAACGCCTAGGATATCAAAGACTGTTTTCTTTTCGTAACGGTGAGATTTCCGTCCGTTTTTCTCTAAAAGATTGAACAGACGTAGGAAAATCTTTGATAATTCTTGGGTGCCCTTTTGTAATCCTTGGTAAAACAATAGATAATAATTCTTTATCATATAAATGGATTTGTATTCACTTAACTCTTTCTTTTTCTTATTCAAGAGTAACTGACGCATTTTAAACATGGTAGATGTACAGAGTAAAATGCTAATAAGTTGCCCATATAAATGGCATTCTAAGCGTTCTTTCTTAATTTCTTTGCACTTGTGAATTTGAAAGAAAGATTTCCATGTTTTGAACAAAATTTCAATTTGCCAGCGTAATGAATACAAATCATGGATATGTTACGTTGGAACATTTTCTGCAGAAAGATTCGTAATATACACGTTGATTCCACTCAACCGTTTACTTCTTTCTTTGTAGGTAATACCTTTCTTTTTTTCTTTTTTGGCTTGTGCCTTCAATCTTTTCTCTGTTTGTTCCTTTGTTAATCGATGAATAATAACACGAGCTGGTAATTTTTGATACTGTCCAATGTATGATTCTGAAATTTCCATTGTTTGACCAGGGGACAATTGATTCATGAGTTCTTCCATATCTAATTGAATATAGAGTGTTCCTTTCTTCACGGTCCCATTGTGAAAATACTCTGGCTCATCATTCTTACGATAGATTCGAGAATTTAATTTCAAACGTGAGACATAGTAAGCTCCTTTATCCTGGATCTTTTGTAAGTCATGTAAGTCAAAGTAACCTAAATCTCTTATATACAAGTCTTTGGATTGAATGTTTTTTAGGCTTGTGGAACCAAAGGCTTTATCATTTTCTCTTCCTTCTCCTACATAAACGTACAGGAACTTCCCGCTCAATAAGTCATACTCTAATTGAATTTTGACTCCTGCCGTATGGCTACTTCCACCTGAACCTTGATAATGTGAAGAAAACTTATCTGGAAGCTGAAATGTTGTAGAATCTAGAATCCGAATGTGCTTAAAGTTCGTAGTATATTGATGAATTATTTCTTGTGTTGAATGAATTCTTTGGGTTAGAAGGTTAGCTAGAACTTGTTCAAGAAACTTTACTGCGGAAGCATTAAATCGTTGGTTAAGTCCTTCAGGACTTATAAGAACACCTGTAGATACTTCAAGACAGCTACATAATTGCGTGAGTGATGTACTTGCGACCTGTTGACTAAGCCATACACATAAAGCAACTAACTCCTTTGCTTGATATTTACTCTTTCGCTGAACGAATCCTTTTTCTTTGGCTAAGTGTTCTAGAACATGAGAAGACATATGTCGTTGTAATTCTTCAGCAATCGGTTGAAATTCATCAAGAATCGAAAGATTCATAAAGAAACGCCATCCTTTCTTATAATTCTACAGAAAGGATAACGCCTTTTTTGCTTTATGGGTAGTGCAAAACCTTAGCTTGATAGCGTGATAGCGATGTGGTGCTACCCCTAATTGGTCTTGTAATGCCCGTTCTCGAAGCACCGTGTTTCCCGAAAAAAATTGCGCGTGCTAATGCATTCATAGCTTCTCCTTTATTCAACCCCCTTTGAATCCGCCAGCGTAAAGTTTCGCTAGAAATATAGTCTAGGATAAACAGTGTTTTTTCAATGCGTCCCATATATCCAGTTATATATATTCAAGTGGCTTTTTTCACAAAAGAATCATAAAAAACTCTATCTATAGATAGAGGGTATTCAAAAAAATCATCTTTCAGATAGATGTTCTAAAATATTAGGGATGTTACAATCCTCCAGTAAGTAAGCAAATAAACAATAAATTTATACTTTATGGGGGTTTTAATTTGAATACTCAAGCTTGGATAATGATTGGTGCATTTTTAACAATTGTATTATTAACACAAATCGGAAGGAAAGTATTTACAACCACAAAGGCTGTATTGCCATTTATTCTTTGTGGTATAAGTGTTTATTTATTCGTCGAGGAAATACCTACCTCAGGTTCAAATATGACCGCACTCATAATCATGACAATGGTCGGCATGATCATGGGAGGGCTAATGCTTTTTACTGTGAAAGTAGAATATGGTTCTGACAATAAAGCGTACGTAACTGCTGGTATTCCTTATTTATGTTTATGGATTATTGGACTTGGATGGCGTGTCGTATTAGCTTATGTAGCGACAGACTGGTATCCACAACAATTTATAGATTTCATGGTATCGAATCACTTGGATTTTAATGTTATAGCCCCTGCTTTCGTATTTTTTACAATTGCGATGGTAGTTATTCGTACTATTGGAATTGTGATTAGGATACAAAGATATAGAAAAAATCTAAAAGCAAATTAAAGAAATAGGTTAAGAAAAACAACTTCTTTTGTATAATGAAGTAGGAAAAACAAACACACTATAATAACTACTTCATTATTCTTTTAATTTCAGATTTTAGATGATATGCATTAAAGGAATTTAACTCAACTATGAACTATTATAATCGGGAGTTGTAAATTTCCAGCCTTTAAATCAAGAAATGGATATTCATCTATAGCCAAGAAATATAGAAACTAAACAGTAAGGTTGGGAGGGAATAAGTACATGGAAAAAGTATTTTTAAAAATGATTGATAGTCATGCAGGAAATGCGATAGGAAGCATCTTAATATGCGTATTTTTTTATAAAGGTTTCGCACCTCATGGTACCTTTGCAATATGGGTTTGTAGCGTTTTTGTAACAATTTATCTATGGATGTTGTATTCACCAAAATCTTGGTGGAATGCAAGGAAGTACGCTTTATTTACGAGTATATTAATAAGCATATCATGTGTATTATATTTTTCTCATCCGAATTTTCCAAATTATGCGTTATGGCCACTCATAGTTTTTCTTGCCGCTGCAGAACCAAAGTGGCAACGAATAACGACAATTTTAGCTGCTATAACGGGGATAGTTATTATTCTATTTATACATACGAATACGTTTCCTTATCAAGAAACATTAATTATTATCGGCCTCTATGTCTCGATCCGAAGTACATCCAAGCTAAGAGACGCATATCAAAAAAATCAAAAACAACTAAAAGAATTAGACGAAGCACATGCTGAACTACAAGAAACAACGGTATTTTCTATGCGATATGCAGCTTTTACGGAAAGAACAAAATTAGCAAGAGAGATTCATGATGGACTTGGACATCAAATGACCTCACTTATTATTCAATTACAGGCTCTTAAGATTATGTTAAGGAAAGATCCTGTTGCTGCCCAAGATCATGTTGAAGAACTTTTAAAGGTGGCACGAAAAGGAATGGAGGAAATCCGAGTTGCTGTTAGAGAATGGACAAGTGATGAAAAAGATCTCGGGCTTACTTCTTTAAAAGGATTGATTTCACAGGTTCAAGCAAATTCTTTATTACAAATTGAGTTCATTCAAGCTGGAAATATAACAGAGTGGACGATGGAGGAAAGTACAACTCTGTATCGCATTCTACAAGAGTCTTTAACTAATGTCTTACGACATTCTAATGCAGATTCTGTTATTGTAAACGTAACAGAAATAGACGGAGTAGTAAAACTCACAATTGATGATAATGGTATATATACAGGGGATAAGCCATTAAAATATGGCTTTGGACTCAATGGTATGATAAAACGCTGTAAATCAGTTGGAGGTAATTGTTCCTTTTTTCTAAATGAACCAAAAGGACTTCGAGTTGAAGCCACTATTCCAATTCAGAAAAATGGAGGAGAAGTATGACAGAAAAGATTCGTATTGTGCTAGCTGATGATGAACCATTTGTTCGAAAAGGCCTATGCTATATTATTGAAATGCAAGATGACATGGAGATAGTTGGGGAATGTAAAGACGGTAAGGAAGCAATTAAAGTGGCTTTAGAAACTGCACCAGATATGGTAATTATGGACATTCAAATGCCTGACTTATCAGGCATTATGGCTACTAAAAACATTATGAGTATATTACCAAACACAAAGGTTGTCCTATTAACAACATTTGATGTACAACAATATGTCTTAGATGGTATTCGAGCTGGTGCAGTGGGTTATATATTAAAAGATACTGAAACGGAGGAAATGCTAGATAGTATTCGATCTATGAATAGAGGGGCAATGATTTATAATAGCACGACAGCAAATCAAGCTTTTACACAATTTATAAAATACGATAATAATGATTATAATTTAGCTGGCGAAGAACTTGAATATACGGAAACTCTAACTAAGCGGGAGATTGATGTTTTACAATTATTAGCTTATGGAAAACAAAACCATGAAATAGCTAAAATCCTTTATGTTTCCGAAGGGACAGTCAAAACTCATATCCACAATATTCTTCAAAAACTAGATGTAACAGATCGTACACAAGCAGCTGTAATGGCAATTCGAAAAAAGATTGTAAAGTGATATCTGCTGTATGTAGTAAAAAGAATAAAATTTTAAATTAACATAGTGTTTTTCTAATTGAAATTAAACAGATCATAATAAAAAAGAAAGAGAGTATAGCATGGATAATACAACTGGTCTTATTATTTTAATTCTTATAATTCTCCTTCAACTAAAAGAAAGGGAATTGAAAGTTCAACGAATGTGAATTGCTCCTGTATTGATCGCATGCTATACATTTACTCATGTATTTAACGATCTCACATTAATAGAAACAGGTCTATTTGTAGTATTACTTGCTCTTGGAGGAATTGTAGGAGCTGTGCGTAGTTCTACAACTATAATACGAATCGATAAAAATAATGGGAAGGTTTATGCTAAAAATTCTTATATCGCCTTAGGTATATGGATTGTTGTATTTATTTTACGTTTTATTGTAACGTATATTTTTAAAGGTTCAAGTCAGTATGCGCTAGGTTTAGTAACGAATGGTATTTTTTGCTTTATTGCGGCGAGTGAGTGTATAAGAAGAGTGATTCTATACTTAAAAGCAAAAAGTTTGATGCATTCAAAACATTAACTATTGCTAAGGGTAATTTTTGTAGTGTAGCAAATTTCAGTGTTTTTCTAACACCAACACATTGCTATCAAGCTAAGAAAAACAAATACCCCAGAACGAAAATTTTGTGCATTTTGCTCGTACTTATTGTTTTGGGGTAATTCGTACTTTTAGCTTGATGGTGATGTGGTGAGACCCCATAAAGAAAAGACACCCTAAGGTGCCTTCCTCCGACTTGAACCACTTTAATTTAATAATATGTATTGGACATTAAGTAAACACGTCCTATAAAACAGAATCATTTATTTTCAACAGATTGTTAGTGTACAAATACAAGAGAGTCGAGATCGTTTGTTTGGCTAGATTAAAGCAACGCCACACCACACCTATATGGTTGAGATGTGTTACGCCTTCTAATCGGAGAATCAGCTTTATAGAACGTGTCCACAATTTATATTTTACTACATGTAATATTTATTTTATGTAATTTTTACAAATATGTATAATTACATAAAATTCACGAGAAAAAGAGAGTATACTTTGATATTGTGTAATAAAGATAAGGCCCACCTACGGAAATAGGTGGGTTTTTTGTTAGGCATTACTATCTCATTGCACAAAAGGGAATTTGCATTAAAATAATATCATATTCTTAGAGTTCTTATATTGAGAAAAAAGACACTCTTATGAGTGCCCCTTTTTTTAGTAACCGAATCCGCCGCTACCGCCGCTCCAACAACTACATCCTATAATGATTAACAGGATGAATAGAACGATCAGTAAAGCAAATCCGCCACCTAACTGTCTACGCTTAAAGACTAAAGTTACCTTTAGCCCTCCAAGACTCGCTACGAGCGAATGGCTAGTTCTTACTCGACGGGAATCCCACCCGTTATATGATACGACCTAGGATCGGCCGCACACCTGCCTCGTTAGTTAATATGAAAATGAAACCCAATGTCTTTCAGGCGAAAGTATAATCTTGGTTTGGAAATATACAACTGTTTGGACATAAAAAAGACCATCGAAATGATGGTCTTGCAGACTGTAGACAAATGCATAAAATAACGAATGAACCTTTCTCTGAACACTTACTTTACTTCTTTCATAAATAGTCTAACGTTTTCAGCGATTTCTTTGAATTTGGTATGGTGTAAATAATGTGATCCATCCATGGTTACTACTTTTCCATGTACCGAGTCTTTGATCTGCCCTTCATGCAGAGGTATCCATCCTGCTACATCTTCATTATTCGCTTGTACAAAGAGAAGAAGTGGAAGATATTTAGGGAAGATTAAACCTTGAGCCCCTTTAAAATTAGACGAAATATGATCCATCTCATTCAAGGTTGTGTCATTATACATGTTTTTATTCGAAATCATTTTCATTTGCTCTACGGTTTTTTCATCAAATGCCAGTCCAGCATAGGGGTCAGCACTGATTTTCATAGCCAATCTTAAGAGACCTGATTTTTTGAGATATGCAAACGTTTTTAATGGGAAATTGATATCCATACCCGGTTGTGTTGCAACACTGCTATCGATTCCGACAAATGCAGTCACCTCGTTTGGATATTTGTTCACATAATCAATTCCATAAATGCCTGTAATGGAGTGGCCCATGAGCATGTATCTGTTAATATTAAGCTGCTGTAGAGCTTCATGAACTTCACTTACCATATTCTCCGTGGTTCGCTCTTTTACAGTTTCATCACTTAATCCATAACCGAAAGGCTCTACCGCAACAACTTTGTAAAATGGAGATAATTCATCGATAAGAAGCTTAAAGTCAAGCCCTGGAGTAGCTGTTCCATAACCAGGCAGGAGCACGATCGTTTCCTCGCCCTCGCCTTGAATTAACACATTCATGTTTTTCCCGTCTACAGATACGTGCTGCCCGTAGGGCACTATTCGTTTTTGCTCCGAATGACTACTCATCACATTTACGATATAAACAATACCTAAAAAAAGTACAATGACTAGAACGATTGCTCCTATGATTTTAAGTAAGATGTTTCGCACTTTCTTTATTTTCATTCCCCTCAGCGTTTTCTTTTCCTCTTGTTGTGTCACTTTCATCTTCTCCTGTCCTGATCTGTTTGCCTTCCTTCATGTGCCTGTAATGAAAACTTAACCAATGAAGATGTACTCACCATGACGACAATATGAACTGAATATGAACTGCCAAAAAAAATGCTACGGCTCTATATGCAAGTAAGCTTGCATATGAGTCGTAGCATAGAGAATGAATCTAACTAATCTGTTGGTGTAGTGATTGGCAAGGTGACAATGAAGGTCGTTCCTTGACCAAGTTCACTTTTCACTCGGATGTCACCTTGATGAAGCGACACGATCTGTTTAACGATAGCGAGTCCCATACCACTTCCGTCATACTTACGACTGTGGGAACGATCGGCCTTAAAAAAACGATCGAATATACGCTTCTGGTCGTCAAGGTGAATACCAATACCAGTGTCGGATATTAGGATTGTCACGTTTTTGATATCTTGTTTGATGCTTACGTTAATCACACCGGCATCCTCGGAAAATTTGATGCTATTTCTGAGGATATTCGTCCATACCTGATTTAACAGGTCATGATCAGCCGTTACTTTAACTGTCTGTAAATCAAGCTCGAAATGTATATCGCGAGCAGACCATTGTGGCTGGAGCGCCACGATTATCCGTCGGATTTGTTCATCGAGGCTGAGTGTGACGAGCCGCAGTTGCTTTGACTGCGATTCAAGAAAACTCAGCTTTAGCAGGTTATCGCTCATTTTGGACATCCTTTTCGCTTCAGCGATGATAATATCAAGATAACGGCTTCGTTCGTATTCTGAAAGGTCAACTTGCTTAAGCACTAGAGCATAACCGGATATCGAAGTGAGCGGAGACTGAACCTCGTGCGACACGTTCGTTACGAATTCCCTGCGCATCTGCTCAAGTTGCTGCAGATCGTGCATCATTTCTTCGAAGCTGCGAGCCAAAGTACCCAGCTCACTCGTTTGCTTAATATTCAACTTGACGTTGAAATCTCCAGATGCTATCCGCTTGGTCGCTTTTGTCAGCTTTTTTATCGGTCTTACCAGGAATACAGAGGCAACTAGAATCAATAAGCTTCCTGCAATCAACGAACATGTTGCAAAGACCAATGCCCACTTTGTGACAAAAGAGGCTGAAGGAGGGGCGAGCGCTTCCAAAAATATCGCTTTCGTTCCCATTTCCGTTTTCAACGGCAACCCTAAGAGGACCGTGGCAATACCATTAGGAGTGTCCTGAACAACACCTCCATCTAATACTTTCTTTAGTTGCTCCATCGTCACAGGCGCAGGTTTGTGTCCGTGAAGTTTACCGTAAGACTTGAACTGACCCGTTGCTTCGTAGATTCGAATATAATAAGAATCGAGCTGCTTCATTTCACTTACGAACAAGTCCGCTTCACGTAACGGAAAGGTCTTGTAAATCCGGACGATGTCTTGGCCAAAGTTACGTAAGTTGATTTGAGCATTTTCGTTCAATTTATCTTCGAATATCCAAGTTGACACCAAAAAAGAAATGATCGTGCCCCCGATGATGGAGACTAAAAATGTCAGGACAACACGTATATATAAGGATCTGATCATTCATAAACCTCAAGCCGATACCCAAGCCCGCGCACCGTTTCGATCCGAAAATCGGGTGTTGTCGCGAACCGTTCACGCAGCCGTTTAATATGTACGTCTACCGTTCGATCATCTCCGGCGTAATCGATACCCCAAATCTGATCGATCAACTGCACGCGCGTATAGACTTGTCCGGGTGTTCCAGCGAGCTTATACAGCAATTCGAACTCCTTTAGCGGCAACGTAAGCGACTCCGTCCCGTTCATCACCTTATAGGTCTGTCGATCAAGGATGACGTTCCCGAAATGGATCTTCTGCGTGGAGCCAATCTTGTATCGTTTGAGTAGTGCCCTAACACGAACCGTCAACTCTAACGGATCGAATGGTTTGGTTAAATAATCGTCCGTCCCAAGTTCGAAACCTTTCACTTTCTCCCATGTTTCTCCTCTCGCAGTCAGCATAAGTAAAGGTAGATCAGGATTGGCTCTTCGGAGCTCCTTGCTTAACGTCCAACCATCCATAATCGGCATCATAATGTCAAGTACGACAAGATCGACATTCGTTGAGATGTAGACGGCCAGTGCTTCCTTGCCGTCCGCTGCTTCAGCTGTTGCGAATCCGTCGTTGCGTAGAAATAAACAGACGAGTTCGCGAATGTTCGCATCGTCGTCAGCAACTAGTATAGTAGGCATCGGTTCCCTCTTTTCCCTGTTTTCCACCGCATTATTTCAAGCAATCATTATACTATAAATTAACACGTATGTTGATTAACCAAAGTAATACAGTTTCTTGATTTATCGACCTGTAGAATTCAAGTGTTTCTTTCAAACTAATTTGCCACTCAATTGACAAGGCTTCACAAAGAAACAGGCGTGTGAAACCTGCAAATGACAAGCATTTATTTTGTCTTTTGGCCTTGTGCACGAAGAAATTTCAGCAAAGCATAGGCAATTATAGCTGTGAATAACTGATTGAACAACGCATTGGATATTGTGCCAAACAATACGGGAACGTTCAAATTCAGCTAAATCCAGCGGAAAAATGATTCAATTGCCCAGCGCGATTTGTACATGGCGGCGATTCCTTCGGACAGATAGATTGATAGAACGCATATTCCCCAAACTACTCCAGTAATTACACCATCTGAAATAACACGTCCTATACCCACTAATTATTTTTCATCAAATGTGTATGGCGTATCAACTTTGATTGCACATTCGTTCCAAATCATTACTTGTTAATTTAAGTGAATTCCATCATAAAGATTCATATAGGTTTAGTAATTAGTCAAAGTTATTAGGGTGTTCTGTCGTACAATTTATATATTACTATATAATCACCTCCTGATTTTTGTATATTATAGTTCTACATCGACACATAATATATAACTTTTTCTCATTGCTTATTGAATTAATCTGCTCCGTTCAAGAAGAACCATATCAGTTTAAATAACTCAGATTTTGGCAAAATTAAATTGATTCAAATGATACCCACCTTTTAGTAATCTCAGAAAATTTCTTAGTCGCGAGTGAGGTTGGTTTTCTTATAGCTAATCCAATAGTTCGATAGCTATCACTTTCAAGTGGAATTGCTGCAAAAGAAATTTTTGATGTCGGTATAATCATTTCTGGCAATATACTAATTCCTAGATTATTCTCCACCATGGAGATCACTGAGTATTCATTCATATTTTCGAATCGAATATTGGGGCTAACTTTATTCTCCCTAAATATTTTTTGAATATCATCATAACACTGATATGTTGGCATAATAAAAGGTACATTTTCTATTTGTTGCATTGATACTTGGTTTTCCTTACATAATGGGGATTGGTTAGATACAACACATAAAAGTCGATCCCTCTTCAATTGTACGATTTCAAAGGATTTTTCAAAGGATTCAAAGTAAGTATCATTATTAATAAATCCACAATCTAATCTCCCGTTTTGTAACCAATTCTCAACCTCAGCATAGTTTCCTTCCAGTAATTCGATTTCAATATTTGGAAACTTTCCCTCCATTTTTTTAAGAATACCAGGAATCCAGTTTTTAGAAATACTCGAAAAAACCCCCACTCTTACTGTTCCTTTTTGGAACCCATTGATAGCGGCTACTTCCTGCTTCAGCATGTTGTTATAGTATAAAATTTTCCGAACGGTAATTAAAAGCTCCTCTGCATTTTTGGTCAATGTTAAAGTAGAGTGATTACGAATAAATAAAGGAAAGGAAAACTCTTTTTCCAAACTGCTAATTGCATGACTTACAGCAGATTGGGTGAAACCTAACACTTCTGCAGCTTTTGTAAAACTATTGAGTTCTGCCACTTTGTTAAATATTTCATATTTTGTTAAAGTCACTATGGTCCTCCTCATGAATTTTATTCATGTCTCCATTATATTTCTTCGTTTTATTTAATGCCATTACCAACATACAATAAGTGCATGCTCTATTATATGATCCTTGACAAGGGATGTATTTTTTATGGAAGGATGAAGTGAAATGCAAAAAATTTTAGTTACAGGTGCTGCAGGTAGGATTGGCCAAGATGTTACAAGATTCCTAGATAAGCAAGGGAATTACCAGTTACGGCTAGCAGATATTAACTTATCTGCTTTAGAAACTTTTAAAGATACAAATCATGAAATCATATATTTAGATGTTTCTGATTTAGCTGCTTGTCAAGAATTTACGAAAGGTATAGATATAGTTATACACTTGGCAGGTAATCCTTCACCAAATGCTGATTTTTATGGCTCCTTATTAGAAAATCATATAAAGGGAACCTATAATATTTTTAGAGCTGCTAGTGATAATAATGTATCCAAAGTGATAGTTGCTTCCAGTGCTCAAACAATTGAAGGCTATCCTTTGGATTATCAACCACATGCTTATTCACCCACGAGGCCCAAAAATATGTACGGGGTAAGTAAGTGTTTTGCAGAGGCTGTTGCTTCTTATTTTGCTTATGAAGAAGGGTTACAAAGTCTTGCTATTCGTATAGGTGCATATGATGATTATAATCCATATGGTAAACCACTAACAGCTAGAGATATGAGTGCATACTTAAGCCCAGAAGATTTTATGGACCTTCTCTTAAAGTCGATGACGGCAAAGAACTTACCTCCATTTTCAATTTTACATGGTGTATCTAACAACAGGTTTAAACGAATTGATATTGAAGGAACAAGAAAGTTAGTTGGTTATAGCCCAAGTTCTGATGCTTTTGTACTAAGTGGTATTAAATTCTTTGATTCTTGATAAAGGCATATCTAGAAAAGATATTATATTATAGTAGGCGCTACCATGATCTGGTTGGCGTCTTGTTTGTTGTTAAGGAAAGATAACAAAACAAAATTTCCTTAATCACAAGGCTTTAAAAGTAACCTATCCATAGTGATATTAAAGTTACTACTAACAAGGCAAGAAGAAATGTGATATTTCGAATCCACTTTTGTATATCATCAAAATACCGTTCTATAAATGCAACGTTGATATAAAACATGAGAAATACAACAAAGAAGGTAAAGTTACCAAATTTATCATTCAATTTTTCATTAGTAAATGTGCTTACATGAAGGAATAGTAAAGCAAAAGTTACTAAGAATAACTCAAATAGCCTTTTTTTGCTCACGCCACCACCACCCTACAGTAATTTCCTTTCGTTCTATTTTATCTGAACGTAGTGTGTAGCAGACTATGAATATTATACTTATGTAAAAAAAGGCTAACAATTTAAGATTGTTAGCCTTAATCGCGCCTTTAAAAAAATAACTCAATATAACAAATGAATGATTCTTCAACTTACACTATATTCTCCTTTTATTACAAAAAACGAACCTCGAATTGTTCCAGCAAGTTTAGACTTCTGTCTAGCAAACTTAAACTTCTCTACTAACTCCGTTGGTATCTCCATTCCCTCAGAAAGCTTAAATCCAACGGCCCGCTTCTTTGGGTTATCCAACGTATACATGACGTTGACTGCAAGACCATCCTCATAGAAGACATAGGCAAATTTAATATTTTCCACTTGAAAACACGATGTTTCTAAAGGTTTTGCCGCAAACTCAATATCACGTTCTTCTTTCAAAATGCGGTTCACATAATCAAGAGTCTTCTCGCTTTCACTAGCTGGTACAACCGTAAATTCATGCTTGTATTTATTCATAAAGTAACGTGCTTCATGGGCACGTAAACCAGCAAGTGCTTCTGCTACAGGTGAAGACTCCATGCCAGCTGTAGTTACGTTTTTAAAATCAACGATATCGGACAATTCCATCTCTCCTTTTAATACTTTACTTCCTAACAACTGGAATCCATATTTCACCAAATACTAAGCCGTTTCGCTGCCCCATCTCAACTGTTGTATTTGGCCCACCAACATAGGCAAAATCTTTTTCTTCTGCTAATGCTTGACCAAATGCAATACCAGTAAGCTTATTACTTAGCTCCTCAGCTGTATTGCCTTCCCCTTTAACTACTAGGTATTCTCCCCTCGGAAACTGGATAACTCTAGATTCTTCTTGTATCGTTGCCTCTGTCATGACACCAGCGTAATACATCATCTTGTTATTCACCGCTTCACTCACAGAAAAAATGTAATCATTTGTAGCTAAAGCTTTTAAAGTGTCCAACCTTCCATCTTGTTCGACGGCCAGCCAAAAGTCTGCCTTTTCCTTGTTTATGCCCGCAAAGTCTGTATAGTGGCTCTTAAGTTCAGTTCCAATACCTAACACGATAAAGCTATCTTTTTCTTCTATTGTATAATTTTTCATATTTAAAACCTTCCTCACTTTTAAATTAATCAAGCGATTTATCTTTTCACTTGATGAGTTTATAATATCTTTAAATCATGTCAAAAAATGATACTGTTTAGGAGACCAACATGAAAAAAGTTGAACGGATTAATACGATCATGCGCTATATTAACAACCGCTCCCACTTTACAATTTCTGAAATCATACGAGAATTTAACATCTCACGATCGACAGCTATTAGAGACATTAGAGAAATTGAAGCCATGGGGATGCCGCTCGTCGCTGAAGTTGGCAGGGATGGAGGATATTTTGTCATGCATAACTCTATCCTGCCCGTTGTTCGCTTTACTGATAATGAGGTCAAAGCTCTTTTTATTGCCTTTATGGCCACAAGAAATCAACAACTTCCCTATCTAAAGAGTCGTCAGTCTTTAGCCGAAAAATTACTAGGACTCATCTCAGAAATCCAGCAGGATGACCTTGTTCTTTTAAATCAAATCTTGCTTTTTGAAGGAACTAACCCTCATAATCCTGACCTACTTGAGCTTTCTGACCTCCCCCATCCTATGTTAGAAAAACTCATCCAAATCCTTCTTTTGGATAGTCATTTATTGATTACCGTAAAAGAAGAGGAAGAAATCAAGTCTTATCCAATTTATCTACTACACCTTTATCAAGAAAAAAGCCATTGGATAATTGAAGCCTTTGACATAAAAGAAGAAAAAAAGAAGATGCTCCCTGTCGATCATCTCATCAATGTCGAACCCTATACGACGAAAAAGAGATTAAGTAAGAAAAAAATTTTAGAAAAACTAAGTAAGAAGGACGAGGCAATCAACCTTGTACTTGAACTTGGTCCAAAAGCGATTGCCCAGTTCAAAAAATACCATCCTATAAAATTTTCTATTTCCTATACTAATCCTTACCAATCCACAGCCATTCTAAAGACTTTTATCAATGTTAACAATCTCGATGAATTAACAGAAATAACAAATTGGCTACTTTTCCTAGGTAAAGATATCAAAATCAAGGAAGTGCCTGAAGAAGTGTTAGAAGGTTTAAAAGAGAGATTATGTTTATACTGCCCATAAGCAGTGACCAGTTAAACCCAAAATAATATTGAGTTTGACTAGATGCCAGTTACTTCTATTCAAATACCTAGTAAAAACATTTTATTTACTACCGCTACTTTAAACGCTCTTCTAGTAATAACGCCAACACAAAAAAGACATGAACTAATCTTTGTTCATGTCTTTTTATATTAGAGTTTAACCCTCATTAAATTACTTGTTTAAAATTCGAATGTGGATTTATCTTATCCATAATCTCTTTCATTCTTTATTCATATCCCACTATTTTAGCACTTGAACTAACAATAACGAATTAGAATAATGACTTAATACTTGCTAGGACAGTAAGTATACCTACAACAATGACAAACACATTGCTCATTTTTCCTCTGTATTTAGCTAGTACTGGTACTTTACGAATCGCATACATTGGTAATAGACATAAGATAGCAGCAACTAACGGACCGCTAAGGGAATCAATGATTCCAAGAATACTTGGATTTGCATAAGCAACATACCAGCATGTTAATACGACAAAAGAAAGAATCATTGTCTTAACTGTTTTTTCTTCGATAGCTTTTCCGCGTGTTTTTCCAAACTTGATAATTACGTCACGCATTACCTCATATGCCCCTATATAATGGCCAAGGAAAGACTTTGTAATAGCCACAAAAGCAATGATAGGAGCTGCAATAGTGATTACAGGCGAATTAAGCTCATTAGCAAGATATGAAAGGATCGATAAGTTCTGCTCTTTTGCCATTTTAAGATCCTCTGGAGTCAAACTCAATGTACTGCTCCAGACGAAGAACATAACAACCACGAATGTCATGATATAACAAACCTTTTGTATTTGTGCACATTTGGCATCAGTAGCTTCTATTCCATACGTAGCCCTCTGTTTCACAACGAATGATGAAATCATAGGTGAATGATTAAATGAGAATACGATGATTGGTAGTATCATCAATATCGTTCCAAAATATCCTGTTCCTGTTGAAGCAGTAGAAGCAGTAGAAACACTTGAAAAACTAAGCATTGACGTATTCCACTGCGGGATCAAAGATATTGCGATAAAAAGTAAAGAAGCTATGAAAGGATACACTAGCATACTCATGATCTTTACAGTAATATCTTGACCAAAATTTAGTATAGCGATAAGACCAAGCACTAATACAAGCGATAAAATGGCCCTTGGAGGCTCCGGCATGTGCAATTGATGCACGATAAAACTACTTGCAGTATTTGTAAGCGCAACCGAATACATCAGTACGATTGTATAAATTGAGCCGAAATATACTATGTTAAAAATGATACTTGCCTTATTTCCGAAATACTCTCTAATTGTACCTGTAATCCCCTGATCAGCAGAATTAGAAGCGTATATCATTTTAGCAAGCGCCCTATGTGAGTAATACATAACAGGAAATGCAAGTATCGTAATTAACAGTAATGATAATAAACCACCTGAACCTGCATTAATAGGTAAAAAGAGTACTCCTGCTCCAATTGCTGTTCCAAAAAGGCTCAATGCCCAAGTAGTATCTTGTTTATGCCACTTTTTAGGATCTAGATAGTTCTCATTTTTCACTGCATTATTTTCAGCTTGAAATTCTATTTTTTTTGCAGTATTCCCATTCATATAATAAATCCCCCTTGTATCCTATTCTTACGTCTCTTTTTAGGCTTAAGAATATAGACCATTCTTAAAAAATGAACCGCTTACTAGATGCGCCATATTGTAAACGATTCCACCTAAAGCTGTCTCTCTTAATGTGCGAGGCATTTATCCTCCAACCCTATACTTCCATTGATGATATTGTTTACACCAGCTAATACGATGTCCGCTGCTACTAAACTATTTTGAAGAAATTCCCCTTCTGGTCACACACCTTTCTGTAATTAATCGTTTCAGTCTGTCCAATTTTAAAATGTTTGATATTTTCTTCGTAGGTAATCGGTTACCTCTCGACGCCCTCATTATAACGTTTATATTTGCGAGTCTAATATTTTTTTATTTTTAGAAAGACAGAATAAACAGAATTATGAATAGATAATAAATTACAATTGGTATGTAACAATTGTGTCTATTTTTTGAAGCTGTATTAGTTAATAGAAAAGCAAACATAATACAGAGTTCCTTTCGTTAACACATTGATTATATTAGGAACTCGTTATAAAGATACTTATATTTCCCTTTGCTTTCACATCTTATCTTTGACATGAAAGCTGTTGTAATAAATAATACACATTGATGTAAAGGAATAAATTTAGAAAACATAAAATTATTATCATGAATTTTTATTACATATAACGAATCAATATTCATTTTTCAGAAAAGAAGAACTTTTTCAAAGGAGCCTACGCACCTTATATAATGGTTATCATGTTAAGCCTGTTAAAAGAATTACACCATAAGTTTCCATTTACTATATGTAATATTTATTAAGTGTAGTTTTTTCTAAATATGGATAATTATATATTCAGAAAAAGAGAGTATCCTTTCGAATTGTGTAGTAAAGATATAGCCCACCTACGGAAATAGGTGGGCTTTTCATGTATAAAAATTGCATTTATTATATGGCAATTAGAATTGAGGTCAAAATATTATCTCTCCCCTTTTAACTCTCTCAGTCTGCTTTTTCTCAACGTCTGAGCCTACTTACGTACCAACTGCATAACCAGTAAGAATACTAACAATTATAGCAATAACTAAGATTAATGTGATTTAAATCCATTTTCCCATATATATATTATTCCAGAAGATTTAGTTGCCATTGTGCACCGAACTGGTGGTGTTACCCTAACTGACGTTTAAATGCTTTGCCGGCGAAGAAGTAAGCGATAACCATAATGCCCACACACCAAGCAAGTGCAATCCAAATATCGTTGCCAACAGTCCCTTCATATAAGAGGGCACGAATCGCATTCACGATTGAAGTCACAGGCTGGTTTTCAGCGAACGCACGAACAATTTTTGGCATAGTTTCGGTAGGAACAAAGGCCGAACTAATAAAGGGAAGAAAAATTAGTGGGTACGAGTAGGCTGTCGCCCCTTCCATAGACTTCGCTGTCAACCCAGGAATGATAGCCAACCATGTCAGCGCCAGCGTAAACATCCCGAGTATTCCAGCTACCGCGAGCCAATCCAGAATATTAGCACTGGAACGGAAGCCCATTAAGAGCGCAACAAGGATAACCACCACGATAGTAAGCACATTAGCAACAAGTGATGTTAATACGTGAGCCCATAATACCGACGAACGCTTGATAGGCATAGTAATGAAACGTGCCATCAGCCCGCTCTTTACATCCGTAAACAACCGTACGGAAGTGTAAGCGACACCGGATGCGATAGCCATCAGCAAGATTCCCGGCAATAAATAATTGACGTAGTTATCCGTTCCTGTCTTTATGGCGCCGCCAAATACGTAGACAAACAACAGCATCATCATAATCGGCGTAATCGCTACCGTAATAATTGTATCCGGACTGCGCATAATGTTGCGCATTAAACGCCCTAATAATACCCCTGTTTTGCTCTTCATTTACATCTCCTCCTTTTTGCCAATGATCGCAAGGAAAATTTCTTCCAATGTCGGCTGCTTCTCGATATACTCCACTTTTGTTGGCGGGAACATCTCTTTAAGTTCTGTAAGAGTACCAGTCGTGATAATTTTCCCGCCATGCAAGATAGCGATACGGTCCGCCAGTTGTTCGGCTTCCTCGAGGTACTGGGTCGTGAGCAAGATAGTCGTGCCGCCGCCGGCAAGTTCCTTGACTGTATCCCACACTTCAATACGCGCTTCAGGGTCAAGCCCTGTCGTCGGTTCATCGAGAAAAATGACTGCTGGCGTTCCGATCAAACTCATCGCGATGTCAAGCCGGCGCTTCATCCCACCTGAATACTGGTCTGCCCTCTGGTTGGCTGCATCAGTCAGGCTAAATCTTGCAAGCAAATTATCAGCGACTTGAGCAGGACTAGAAACTCCACGCAAATTGGCAATCATTATCAAGTTTTCTCTCCCCGTGAGCATTCCGTCTAAAGCTGCAAACTGCCCTGTCAGACTGATACTTTGACGAACATGATCCGGTTGACGCTGAACGTCAAAACCACAAATACCTACTTCGCCGCCATCTTGCTTCATCAGCGTCGAGAGGATATTGACTATCGTCGTCTTGCCCGCTCCATTTGAGCCCAGCAGTGCGAAAATGGAGCCACGCTGCACTTCAAAATCTACCCCTTTTAACACTTCCTTATCTTTAAAGGATTTTTTTAATCCTTTTACAGAAATCGCTGTATTGGTCATGCTTTTTTCCTCCTTAAAAAATGTTTTGTAAAGATAGACTGCCTACACCCTCTATTTAGTATTACTGATAATCTGTATTACTTAGTACTGATTTAAAAATATAACTGAATAGCAATGGCGTCAATTCACATTTGTAACCAGCTAATCAGTCGGTATTACCTGTTGCATTTATTTTTTTCTCAATTGCTTCATGATACTTTCATTCAAATCTTCACGATACTTGGAAACATAAGTTTTAGCGTTTGCCACTAGTTCGTCAGCAAAGGATGCCACGTCCTCCCCAGTGATTTCTAGCACTTGTCTGCCTTCCGCCGCACCGGCTTCAAACAAATCGATTAGTTCATACTGTATGTGTAGCATATCCATCCCGTTACCAGCTGAGAAATTCCACATGTAGTTTTGAATTTTCTTAAACACAAACTGATAGTCCTCTGGCAGAGCTCCAACCCGTGCCATCATCATTTTGTACTCTTTTTTATCACCAATTAATTTTTTGAACATTTCCAACATATTATTTTTCCTCCTTTTTTATAAAGCAGAACAAGAAACTCCCAAAATATCGGCCGAATATTTAATCTTATGAGGCTAGTTTGACTTCAAGACGTTAATTTTTGATGATACAAAATCCCATTTTCTCCAAAATAATTCAAGCTCCTGACGGCCATCCTCATTTAGTGAATAAAACTTGCGAGGCGGCCCCATGTCTGACGGTTTCTTTTCAATATTCACAAGTTTTTTCTTCTCTAATCGCACAAGGATGGTATAGACCGTTCCTTCCACGACTTCAGTAAACCCAAGCTCATTCAGGTGGCGGGTAATCTCATAGCCATAAGTTTCACGGCGGCTAATGATTTCCAGAACACATCCTTCCAGCGAACCTTTCAGCATTTCAGTTAAATTTTCCATATTCTGATCCTCCTTTACCCCCTATTCTGTCTGACTTATATTCAGTATCACAGAGTACTAAGGCTAATTTTTACTGAATAGCTTTTGAGAAGCCTCACTATTCAGTATTACTTATTACAACTACATTGTATGACTAAGTAGATGGAATGTCAACTCGATTTTTAAATTTTTTCTTAAATCCGCTTTTGCCTATTGGATACTGAATATATTTTTAAAAACTACGCTATTCAGTATTACTCATTACCACTACATTGTATGACTATGTAGATGGAATGTCAACTCGATTTTTAAATTTTTTCTTAAATCCGCTATTATCTATTGGATACTGCCTATTTTCTTCTTAAGAAATCTCACCACATACCTATCCAGCTAAGAAAAGGAAATACCCAAAACAAAAATTCCGCATTTTTATTTTGGGCGTTATAATATTCCGAAGTTAATGAATGTGGATAGCTCTCCTTATTAAAAAGACGGATCATTCTTTTGTTCTTCTACTAATGCACCTGTGCATCTAATACATGAGCTTGCGAATACATACAAACTCTTTATAAAGTCAACTCTACATATAGGACATCCTTTTTGTTACGATAACATCATATTCATGTCTTCTGCTGCGGTTGTAATTAGTTTTAAACCGAATGTCTCTTGTAATACATCAAGCACGCCAGGTGAAACAAATTCAGGCGCCTTTGGACCAATGCGAATATCTTGAATTCCAAGACTAAATAGCCCAAGTAAAATAGCAACCGCTTTTTGTTCAAACCATGATAAGACAATACTTACTGGCAATTCATTCACTTCACATTGGAAAGCATCTGCTAAAGCGGCCGCTATTTTCACTGTAGAAATTGAATTATTGCATTGTCCTAAATCAATGTAACGCGGAATCTCCGTACCAGGTACAACACCATAACTCACATCATTAAAACGGAATTTCCCGCAAGAAGTTGTTAAAATAACCGTTTCTGGCGGAAGCGACGTTGCTAATTCACGATAATATTCTCCGCCTTTTCCCGGAGCATCACAACCTGCGATGACAAAGAAACGCTTAATCTTTCCTTCTTTTACTGCATTAATAATTTCCGGAGCTAATGATAATACTGTATTATGATGAAACCCTGTTACTAACTGCTCATCCGACTCCATATGTACTTCTGGAAGTTCAAGCGCTTTTTGAATCAATGGTGCAAAATCATCATTTTCAATTTTTTGTACACCCTCTAAACCTGCAATATCATATGAAAAGAATCGATCAGAGTATGATCCTTTAATTGGCATAACACAGTTCGTTGTAGCTAATATGGCACCTATAAATTTTTCGAAAAGGCGTCGTTGATCATACCATGCCTTACCAATGTTTCCTTTTAAATGTTTATATTTTTTCAGTTGTGGATATCCGTGTGCTGGTAGCATTTCAGAATGCGTATAAATGTTAATTTCTTTTCCTTCTGTTTGCTTTAATAACTCTTCTAATGCAAATAAATTATGACCAGTAACTACAATTGCCTTACCTTCTACATGGTTCTGCGTAATTTGAACAGGCTCCGGAACACCAAAGTGATTCGTATGTGCCTCATCTAATAACTCCATTACTCGTAAAGCCGATTTCCCTACTTTCATAGCCATATCAATATGTTCTTGTTCATTAAAGTTAGAATTTGTTAATGTCATATATAGCGCTTCTTGAGTTGTAGCATCTACAAATGCATCTGTATACCCTAGCTGCGCAGCATGCGTACGATAAGCCGCTATTCCTTTTAATCCGAACACAATCGTATCTTGTAAACTTGCAATTGTTTCATTCTTACCACAAACACCCATCACTTTACATCCGCCTGTTGGCGTTTGTTCACATTGATAACAAAACATATCATCCCACCCTCTCCCAATCATTCGTTACAAATTAAGCATAATACCCATTGAGAAAAAGGGATGTGATATCAATCACAATAATATATATAAATTTGTGACAGTTCATATTGTTGACATAATATTTTTATTGACATCAAAAAAACATACAGAAAAATGGACAACTTTGTTGATGCTTTCAAATAGCTAGATAATTGATTTAGAGAACTATTAGCAACTAATAAGCATACAAAAACGCTATTCTATCATTCAACAGAAAGAATAGCGTTTTTTCATTTTGAAGAACTATCAATTTTTTGATTAAAGATTTTATAGGAAACCTCTTTATTTACAATACATTTACACCATCTTAACATTTTTTACATTATTTATATGATATATTTATATAGAAACTACTTAAGAAATTTCATGTACATTGTTATCTTTATGATCTCTTATTTAATTGATAAGAGGTCATGTTATATTTTTATAACAGGGGTGAATTAGGATGACTGAAACTTTAAAGACACTTATAATGCTTGATGTTACTTACGTTGTTATAGCAATTATGACGGTACTGGTATTTGTATATTTAGAATTAAAATCTCAGTAACATATTTAGGCGTAATCAATAGCTTCGGCATTTCAATATAGTTAAAAGAAAAAGAGGAGGAAATAGTTTTCTCCTCTCTTTTGTATTCCAAAAATTTCTTAAATCTACAATTCGCTTCATTATTACTTTATTTCTTGTTTCTTATTTCAACAAATTCAGTGTATGTAAAAGCAATCCTTTATCACCTATATCACCATGACCAGGTACTACTGAATTCGTATTTCCATATCGGTTCAATACATTCTCAATCGATATCGACCATTCATTTACATATGCATCAGCAACATTCCCTAAATCTTTAGCTTCCGCAGATTTCACTAAACAGCCTCCAGCTAAAATGTTGTATTGCGGTAACCATACGACAATATTATCTTCTGTATGCCCTTTCCCTGGTTTGTAAGTCTCCAAGTGGCTCTTCATATCCATTTTTCTTTGCTAGTTCCGCAGTTAATGCTGTACTATGCGCTTTAATGCCTCTTTCTTTCAACGTTTTTATCCCGCCAATTCGATCAGCATGCGCATGTGTAATAATGACATCCGTTACGCGCTTCTGAAATTTCTTTTCTACCATCTCTATTAGTTCCTTCGTTAACTTATCATCCCAAGAAGAATCGACAAGCACTAACCCTTTAGAAGTGTTAAGAACTAGACCGTTCGAAGGAACTGCTACTCCATTAAAATAACCTAACTCAGTATGAACCCATACATTTTTGTTTAACTGAGAAATTGAAATAGTTCCTGTCTCATTCTTTATTACTTTTTGCTCTAGCTTTTGTTCCGCTTTCACAGAAGAAATTGTGCTAACAAATTGAATTGTTCCTAGTAAACTAACACATACCCCTACTTTTAATAATATATTCTTTTTCATTTTCTCCACCCCTTCTTTCAAACTAAATAGTTATTTCCTATATTAGACAATTCGTCTCAAATGTTTGTTCCATCTTTTTTTACATATTTTTCATACCATTAATAAAAAGCGCACAAAATTCTGTACGATTTAAAACTTAACCTTCCTTTTTTCTATTAAACTTAAAATCACCATTGTATTTTGTTAAATAATAACATTCATACTAGCCATCATTTCATTTGCACTAGCTTATTTCATCGGAGTAAAACAATACACTTGGCTCTTATCAGGATTCAATGAACGCCGTGTACCTGACAAAGTGAAGTTATCAAAAATAGTTGGTCTTTATAATTTAATTGCTGGTGTTATTGCCACAATTGGCAGTGTCTTCATTACTCCTAATGTTAAAATTATATTTCCCATCATTATTATTGGCCACGTTATAATCGCTGCTTATGTAAATACACGTATGGTTCAGTAAAAAAAGACCATCCAATTGGATGATCTTTTTTATAACTTATCAACATATTGCTTCGCTTCTAACAATGAAAATCCAAAAGCCTCTCTTACTCTCTTAATTGCTGTAACTGTTTTTCCTTCTTCCACAAGCTGGCGTAATTCTTTATTAATTTCAGGTTCTCTATCTACAATTCCCATTTCTTTCGAAATTAATTGTAATCTATCTTCCATCCTCTTTAAACGCGTATCTGTTTTCTTTTCGATTTTATTTAATTTTTCAGCGAGATACATAAATCCAAAGGCCGCTATCGGTATGACAATCCAAAATTCCAAGACTGTTCCTCCTCACTAGCATTGTTTTATTTAAGTAATTTATGTAAATTTTACCACAGGACACATTTAATGTATAATAGTAATATACAACATTGTTGATAAAGTGAAACTTTAATCAGTGGGGGTTTTGTTCGTCCCCCACTGATTATTAGTCTTCACCAATCGGGTGTTTACGGGCAGCCCGACTCCCACCTAACTTCTTTGCCCCAGTCGAATTTTGAGGTGGGAGTTTTACTGCCCGTTAATGCGGGATAAAACCTTTTATTTTAGGGGACACTTTATGAAGAGATTTTTTAAGACGTTACTACAATTTGTAGTTCTTTCAATTGCACTACATTTGTTATTTGATATAGTTGGTTGGCTTGTTTTCAATGCACCAATTAAAAACAAACAAATCTTTATTTCCTTTATAACAGCCTCATGGCTTATGTACATGTACAGAGATAAATTTTTTAAAGCATTTACTTCGAATTAACTTAAACTAAGAAAACACTTCATCGATAAAAGATGAAGTGTTTTCCTTTTCTCTCTATTTACTACTGTATAATAAAGTTAATATTCTGTTTTTAAAAGAAAGGAGTCACTATGAACTTAAAAAGTAACAATATATATGAGAAAATGAACCAATATTCTGTTGCAGGGTTAAGCTTTGCCGTTATACGTGACGGTAAACTTGATGAAGCTACTGCTTTCGGAACACTTGAATCTGGAACAACTAGAACTGTCACTACGGATTCCATATTCAATTCTTGTTCTATTAGCAAATTCATCACTTCAATGCTTGTACTAACGTTATCAGATCAAGGAATCGTATATTTAGATGAAGACGTAAATGATAAACTCACATCTTGGAACATCCCTACCAATCTATTTACTTCACAGAAAAAAGTCACGCTGCGAAACTTATTAAGTCACCAATCTGGAATCATTGATCCTCCCAATAGTTTTGAACATTATAAGCTAGTGCAAGGAATACCTAAAATCCCTAAGCTCCTTGCTGGTAAAACATTATATTGCCCAGTACCTATAGAAGTAACTTATGCACCAGAAAGCCAATTCCACTACTCTGACGCAAATTTTTGTATTATCGAACTACTACTTGAAAATATAACTGGAAAACGATTCAACCTTTTACTTGAAGAATATATCTTTCAACCACTTCAACTGAAGAATAGTACGGTATTCCCTACTGAAGATATAAATAAATTAGATACATTTGCTTGTGGACATAATAAAGATGGCACCGTTACAAATGAGAAGTATCCATTTTATCCATTCGCAGCTGCTTCAGGCATTTGGACAACACCAACTGACTTATCAACTTTAATTATTGAAATCATTCAGTCCTTACAGGGAAATAGCAAACTGGAACTTTCTCAAAAAACAGTACAAGATATGATTTCTCCTCAAGGATGCACCAAATGGACTGGGTTAGGTGTTTTTCTAGAGTATTCTAATGAAGACTTACAAATTCATTCACTTGGCTGGGGTGTTGGATTTCAATGTATGATGGTATGTAATCCATACCGAGGTAATGGCGCTGTTATTATAACGAACTCGGATTTAGGTGTTCATCAAAAGGATGGGATTATTGGTGAGATTTTAAAAATGTTATCCTTATAATTAACGAAGTAAAACAAAGAAAGAAGCTGATTCTCCCAGCTTCTTTCTTTATATAACATTTTTCACCACAATTTTAATATGTTCTGGTGCGATAATTTCAGTTATACTTTCTTGGAAATCTTCATGCAGCAGTTCTTCAATATGCTCTAGCTGCACTTCGACATGTGTGCATTCTAAATTATGTATGTTTAATAGTGCATAATGATCTTTCTTCTTAATTACTAAATATTGATTTTCTTCTGTTATGAGTACAGAACCTAATCGTATTCCTAGTAGACGTTGATCATCAAACTTCACAATTTTTTCCCCTTTCCAACTGCGAATGTAATTACTATACAAAAAACCTAATTTAAGGAAAAGAATCTTATATAGACTATATCATAATTTACTAAAATATAAATATCATATTTTCTTTCAATAGAAATCCCCTTTTTTTTATATATTTCGATACAAAAAACTTTCTCAACAAAAAATTACAATTTTCAGTTTTTTATTTCATGAAAATCTATTATACTAAAGCTAATAAACGTTTGAAATGTTTGACCTCTCCTAATTCATGTACATATGGATGATCAGTAGCTGTTGCTACTGATCTATTTTTTGATTTCAGAAAGCAAATACACCGCATCCTTTCCTACACCACAAATAAGCGCAGAACCCCTTTGAGATTGCCACGGCAGTCCAATATAATACAATCCTCTTACTGGACTCATTCCCTTTGTATGATTAGGCAATCCATTCATATTCACTGCCTTTTCTATTTCAATCCATTTATAATCTTGAACAAAACCAGTTGACCATATAATACTTTGTGCACTATACGTGCCACCATTCTGAAACATAATATTATTTCCTGATGCACTTACCACTTTTCCCTGTAGTTTTATTGCTTCACTACGAATAAGTTCCTTACCTTCAAAACCAAAAATGGGATCCTTTCGCTTCTGAAACCACCTTCCTCTCTTTGTATGTATTTCGGCATACAATAAACCCATTTTTTCTAACCAATTAAAAATGCTTTTTCTAAAAAGATATAACGGTAAAAAGGTTAACGGATGACTTATAGCCATTGTAACTTCATGAGTTTTTGCAAGTTCTACTGCTATTTGCATGCCTGAATTCCCACCACCTACTACAAGTACTTTTCCCTTTGGAATTTGTAATGGTGATTTATATTGTGATGAATGTATTTGAAAAATATGTGATGAAAGATGTTGTGAAAATGAGGGGATGAATGGTTGCTGAAAACCACCTGATGCGATAATAACTTTTTTCGATTGTAAAATTTCTGTAGGAGTGTGTAATTCAAATATTTCTTTCTCTTTTCTTATTTTTAAAACTTGAGTCTGTAATTGTACCGGCAATTGAAAATACCTTGCATATTCTTCTAAATAAATTGCAATTTCATCTTTACATGGAAATCCACTCCCTTCTCCTTTTAATATCATACCTGGTAAACTACTATATTCCCTTGGTGTGAAGAGCTGCAAAGAATCATAGCGGTCTCTCCAAGAATCGCCAATTCGGTTTCCCGCCTCAAGTAATAAGAAACTATATCCTTCCTGCTTCAAGTAGTATCCCATTGTTAATCCAGCTTGACCAGCTCCAACGATAATTATATCTTTCATTCCAATTCCTCCTTCTCACAAACACATGAATACATGTTCATATGTTCATACGTTTCCATAATCATAACATTTTATTTTTTTATAATTCAATATCTATCCAAAATAAAAAAGAGCAGTTCACTATAAAGTAAACTCCCCTTAATATGTATCATCTCGTTACTCATTAATATTTCAATTGTCCCCAAAGGATCTAACGGCCCATACACACTATCACCTAAATTTATTATCATTTCGAATATCTTTTAATACCGCCTTTAAAGCGTGACTATTCCCATTAATATCTGAAATCATCGCTATTTTTCTCTTCATTGTAACCCCTACTTTGATAAATTATTTATAACACCTCAATTTCTAAACCCTTTCCTCATAAAATGTAATTCTATTTGAGAACGGATCAATCACAGTTAATTCAATTGTATCCCAAGGTGTTCTCTCTATATCAGGTTTTGAATACGCATAATCTTTACTTGATAAAATAGCATAATAACTTTTTAAATCCTCTATTTTCACACGAATTGCACCGCCTGGTGAAGCATCCCCATGATGTTCAGATAGATGTATTACAGTATCATTTAACGAAATTTGCATATATAATGGCATATTTTCCTCATACCGATGTTCCCAATCCAGTTTAAACCCTAAAAAATTCAAGTAAAATAACTGAGCCTTTTCAATATCAAAAATTCTAAATATAGGTGTAATCATTTATAATACCCTCCTATTTATAAACATCCGCCGCCAATTCCCGCAAAACATCTACATTCATCACTTCAAAGCAACCATTATTTTTCTTTATAATTTCTTTATCACAAAAAACATTTAATGTACGTAATAAATGCCGATAACTCGTCCCTAACAATTCAGCTATTTCCGTTAAATTCCCACTAAACACAATTCTATTTCCGTGCTGAACCGCCCGTTCCCCTGCTGCTAACATGTAACTCGCAAGTCGATTTTCAAGTGGATACAGTAAATTAATTGTACTATTTTTTGAAAGTCGATTTAATTTATGGGCTAAAGAACCGCAAATACATCTTAAAAATTTCGCATCATGAAATAATTGGTTTCTCACTTTCCCTAAAGGTAGGCCAACACAATATGAGTCTGCCATAACTTGTACGTTTGAATTGATTCTTTGAGAGTGAATTAACTCTACATCTCCTAGCAACTGCAAACCATCATAAAAACATAATAATACAGATTTCCCGTTACTTAATGTGTTAAACGCTTTCGCTTTTCCTTCAACAAAGAAATATAAATAATCTATCTCTTCGTTTTCTCTGCAAATGAACTCATTCTTTTTAAAAAAGATAAGTTCCATATATGGTTTCATATCACTACTAAAAAATGAATCAATATTATTTTGTTTCATATACTCTGCTAATTTATTAGAATTACATACTTTCTTCATAGTTCCCCGCCTTTACAACTCATCCCAATTGTAAACAAAATTTTCTTCTTTCACTATGACATATGTCATAGTAATACACAATTTCAGCATGATACAGTCATTACAAATATGAAATATAAAAAGGGGATATTACATTGTATAACTTTCTTTCTGTCTTTATTGGTGTGCTTATTGCCATTATGCTCCCATTGAATGGGATTTTATCTGAAATAATCGGTAATTATACAGCGAGTGTTGTCATTCATCTTGTCGGTTTAATAGCAGTTATTTTCGTTTTAATCCTTAACAAAAATAAACTCCATTTTGATAAAGGTATTCCACTTTTTTTATATAGCGCTGGGGCAATTGGAGTATTCACTGTTCTTTTTAATAATATAAGTTTCTCTGCTCTTGGTGCCTCTATTACGATTGCATTAAGCTTACTTGGTCAATCCATCGCTTCCATAGTTATTGATCATTTTGGTTTATTAGGAATGAAAGTTTCGAAGTTTGATAAGAAAAAATTAATTGGATTATTATTCATCTCTTCTGGAATTATAGTCATGACAATTTATTAATGGAGGTAAGAAAATGTTATATATTTGTATCGCTATTTTAGCTGGTGTTTCTATCGTTGTTGCTAGAATTATTAACGCGAATTTAGCAAAGGAAATTGGAAATTGGGAAGGCACATTTTTCAATTATATTACTGGATTATTTTTCTCCATGTTATTTTTAATTTTCAGTTCAGATTCGTTGTATATTTCTAGTCATACGTTACAATCCATACCTATCGCTGTATACTTAGGCGGATTAGTAGGCGTTATCGTCATCTCATTATCAAACTATATTACTCCTAAAATATCAGCATTTTATTTAACGTTACTCATCTTCATCGGACAATTGTTTACGGGGACTATCATCGATTTCTTCCTGTCACACGAACTATCAACCGGAAAAATTATTGGTGGAATTCTCGTATTAATAGGGCTCACTTACAATTTACTCGTTGATCGCCCTATAAAAACCGTGAAGCATAACCACGTTCAACTATAATACTTTACGCTTACCTATCATATATTAATAGAAAAGCTCTTCACATGAAGCCATAGAGAGGAGAATACCCTATTAAGAAAATCATTTTATTGATAGGTAGCGCATTGATTGTTTTTGGAACCGTATGGTTTTTAAACTCTGGAAAATCTATTCAAGATCTCTATACAGCAAGTAAACCAAAGAAGAAAGCTACTATTATTTCAACTCAAAGAGACCCAAATGCACCTCCTGTTTTTTTAGGAAAGCAGGAAATAAAAGATATACATGTAGAGTCGCTTAAGACAAAAAAATCTATCTTCCTTACAAAAACAGATGAATTAAAAACATTCATTAACAGTATGGATACAGCAAAAAAAGGCGATTTAACGCTAGATGAAGAAGGTTCTGATTTAGTAGATTGTAACATGTGGATTACTTTCCAAGATGGAACTTATAAACAATATTTAATTTGGATAGTAGATAACAATAGTAGTGAAGTTATGATTGCCCATCAAAACACTCCTGATGACGTAGACCTTACTTATTATCAATTAAATGAAGGTAATTCAAAAAAAGTATATAACTTATTTAAAAAGGTTATTTAATAGAAAAAAGTCATGAGCTACTAGGCCCATGACTTTTTCTATTTATATATATTCAGGGAACACTTTACAACTCTTTTCCTGCTCTATATCATGTCCAAAGAAAACAATTGGGTTCTCTTTCCTAACAACTTCTTTTAAACGTTTAATTGAAGATAAAGCTAATTCCGAATCAAATCCAGCGAACGGCACTTCATCTTCAAAATTTTCTTTCGTATAAGATGCATCAATCGTTAATAACACAGGACCGGATTTTTCTGTCTCAATTAATAGCGACTGATGCCCCGGAGTATGTCCTGGTGTATACAATAATTGAACTCCTGGTACGACTTCATAATCCCCTTCAATGATCTTGTAGTTTAAATTTGGCAAGATACATTCTTTCATATATTCTTCACTATGTTGTGCCGCCTCGTATTCAGCACGCTGCACAATAATCGGTGTATTTGTAAAAGCACCATTTCCTCCTGCATGATCAAAATGTAAGTGAGAACTAATAATATAAAGAAGGTCTTCCGGCTCATAACCAACGCGTTTTAAAATATTCACGATTCTATCTTCTTCCGTCATTTTCGGTAAAATCTGTCCTTCAACAAATGTACCGTTAAAAAGATCTTCGTTATTAACGGCACACTCTGGCATGCCTGTATCTACTAAAATAGGTCCTTCTTCAGTCTCCAAAAGATAACACCAAACCGGTAAGTCTAATAATTCCCCTGGTGTTAATGTACTGTTAACAGACGAATGATCCAACATACAACGACCTGCTGGGACGAAATAAAGCTTCTTTACTGTCATTATGTATCCACCTTTACAAATAATTTAAGATAAAACAATACTATATTTCGCTTATGAGAAATAAACTCCTTCTCACCTTTCATTATTTCAACTATTATCTTTTCAATTGTTCACAACTTTTCATTCCAAATCCAGTGATACTGGAAAGCCTATGCAGAAATCCAATCCTCCTTTAAGTATATAAGATAAAAGTATCACTTTTTCTTATAATAACACTTCCATTCTCTGAAAACAGAATATATTTTATATTTTCAGAGAATGAATTAAGTCGTCGAAACCAAGACGTTAAAACGAATTTTGGACATAAAATAACCGACTACCTACATGTTTAAAAAAAGGAGTCGGCTATTTTGCTTATTTATTATTGATTTGCATGCTCTTTATATGTGATGAGCGAAAATTCCCAAGATTAATATGCTACTTTAGTTTCCATGCTTTTTCACTGAAATACTTCCGTTATGTGTGTTTAATTTAATTTGATTTTCTCCCTTCCCAATAACTGCATTTCCATTATATTTATTCAGGATATTCGCTTTTCCATTGTCGACAGAGACATTAAATTGAACATTAGTTGGTTCTTTTTCAGTTTCAATATTAATCTTGCCATTGTGAGTCGTAAAATTGAGATTTCGATCAAGTTCATTTGTTTTAAGAGAAAGACTTCCGTTTTTAGATTGCCCTTCTAGTTCACCTTCAACATGATCTAGCATTATTCGTCCATTATTCGATTTCACATGAATATTTTGTGCCGTTATATCTTTAAAGTCCATACTTCCATTATTTGTTTCCGCATTAATTTTTTGCGAATTGATCTCTCTTAATTCAACACGCCCATTGCTTGTATTGATATCAAAATGCGTTGTATTTTGTTGTTTTGCAGAAACGTAACCATTGTTATTGGAAATTTTTAATGAACCATATTGTTTTTCAGGCAGATAGACATTTAATGTTAATGGGACCAATACTTCAGAAATGTTGAAGTTGAACCAAATCTGTTGTTTTTCTTTGTAAGAAATGAGAAGCGTTGAATCTTTTTCATCCGTAGCTAATGTTCTTTTTATGTTAGGATTAACTTCCCCATCTAATGTTACTTTCATGTTACTTTCTGTTGTAGGATTGATGTTAACACGCACGTTATTCGTATCGATAATGACGCTTGACACATTATTATTGTTAATGACCTTTTCTTCTGAAATTGGTACTGTGGCAATTGAACGATAAGTGAATAGACTTCCCACAATCCCAATAATGAAAATAATACCTGCAATAATTGAAAGTTTCTTTTTATTTATCATGCTTAAAACCACCTTTTACTAGTGCTATATTGAACTTTAAATAACGAACAAATCCATTCTTTGCTAACTTCGTTAAAGATAACATAGCGATTACAATGAAATATCCAAGTCCACAAAGTGCTAAAGAAACGAAAAGGTTAAAAAGTAAGAATGTATTTGGATGCACAATGGTATCAACAATAACAAGCAGTGGTGAACACAAAAATGAGATTCCTAGAGTCCACCCTGAAAAAATCAATGCGGTTACTGCAATTGCAGGTCCAAGCACGATTACTAAATTGAAAAATCCTAATCCAATTACTGCCCAAATTGCCCGAAAAACATTCCCTGTTGTTGCACTCGCTGTTACTTTCTCAATATGATAACCTGCTAATAACTCTTTGGCGATTTGAGCTGGCGAACCTAATGAAGCTGTAATTTCTTCTTCAGTTTTTCCTTCCTCTAATCCGAAAGTAAAATGTTCTTCATAATCTTTTAAAATATCTGCACGTTCTTTTTCAGATAATCTTTTTAGAGATACGTTTAATTGTTGTAAAAATTTATCTTTCGTCATTACGTACACCTTCTTTTATTAATTGATTGACACCTTGTGAGAACTCATTCCATTCCTCCAAAAGTTGGTACAAATACGTTCTACCTTTATCCGTCAGTTTATAATACTTCCTTGAAGGCCCTTCTGAAGACTCCTGTAAATACGTTGTAAAATATTCTTCTTTAGTTAATCTACGAAGTAGAGGATAAACAGACCCTTCTGATATTTCAATTTGATTGGAAATACTTCGAACTAATTCATACCCATAACGGTCTTGCTTATCAAGTAAAACAAGAACACAAAGTTCTAAAACTCCTTTTTTAAATTGTACATTCAATATTCATTCACCCTATTCTAATTGGCATCTACTACTATTTATTGGTTAGTACTGTTTTATAATAAGTAACTACAAGTATAATATAACACTTGGTATTGTTCATTGCAAGGTACACTGGAAAAATAAGTATATATTTCATCCGACGCTTATAAAATCAAAACGATGGCTCCTCTCCATTTACAAAGTTCTAAATGAGGCTGAAACCAGCCTTTAACAAAATGGAAAGGACTCAACTTTTTTACATAATGACACTTTACCTACTATAATAAAAGAGAAAAAGACTCTTACTTTAATGGAGGGAATAAAAATGAAAGCAATTGGTTTACATGAATACTTACCTATTGAAGAAGAAAACAGTTTAATTGATATTGAAGTTGAAAGACCTGTTGCCACAGGAAGAGATATACTTGTAAAGATTAACGCTATTTCCGTTAATCCAGTTGATACAAAAGTTCGATCTCCGAAAGATAAAAAAGAAGATATAGCAAAAATACTTGGCTGGGATGCTAGCGGTGTTGTCGTGCAAACTGGCGATGGTTGTACGTTATTTAAAGAAGGCGATGAAGTGTTTTACGCTGGAAGCATTACAAGGCAAGGTACATACAGTGAATACCATTTAGTTGATGAAAGAATTGTTGGTAAAAAACCAAAAACGTTAAGTGATGCTGAATCTGCAGCACTTCCTTTAACAGCCATTACCGCATGGGAAGGTTTGTTTGAACGTTTAGGGATTGATTATAATAAGAAAGATGAAAATTCATTTAAAAACATTTTAATTATCGGCGGAGCTGGTGGTGTTGGCTCGATTGCTATTCAGTTAGCTAAATGGGCTGGACTAAACGTAATCGCAACCGCATCCCGCAACGAAACTATACACTGGGTGGAAAAATTCGGTGCCGATTATATAGTTAATCATCACCAACCTTTAAAAGATCAAATATTAGAATTTGGGCTAAAAGATGTAGATTATATCTTCTGCTTAAACAATACTGATCAGCATTGGCACGCGATGGGTGACATCATTAAACCACAAGGTAAAATTTGCTCTATCGTAGAAAATGAACACCCTCTTGAGATGGGAATTTTAAAAAGTAAAAGTGCTACATTCGTTTGGGAGTTTATGTTTACAAAAGCGATGTATGAAACTGGTGATATGAGTACGCAGCACGAACTATTAAATAAAGTAAGCGAACTATTAGATGAAGGCATTTTAAAGACTACATTAAATGAAACATTCACACCAATTAACGCTGAAAACGTAAAGAAAGCACATGCACAACTTGAAAGTGGGCGTACAATTGGAAAGATCGTTTTAGAGAAATTTTAATAATAAAAAGTCCGATTTCTAAACGGGAAATCGGACTTTTTACTATCTTTATTTACTTGAAATCTCTTGATCATTTTGAACATCTAACGGAGGTCGTTTCCCTATTCCGAAAGCATAGAAACTAATTGTGACGATAGCTAAGAAAACAATACCTACAACTAATGAAATACGCGTATCATCGTTAAACCACATTCCGATTAATACCATAATTAAAAAGGCAATTGTCAAATAGTTTGTAACAGGAGCAAATGGCATTTTGAATGGATGATCTTTCATCTCTGCTCCTTTTTCTTTTCTAAAATTAATTTGACTAATTAAAATGACAAACCATGGCACCATACCAGGAAGTACACTCGCACTATATACATATACGAATAAGTTTTTTGGTGCAATATAACTTAAAACAACACCAACCGCTAAACCGATAATTACACCAACTGTACCGAATAAAGGTACACCGTTATTAGAGATCTTCGTAAAGTATTTCGGTGCTTGTCCATTTACTCCTAGTGTATAAAGCATACGTCCAGCACTATAAATACCACTGTTACAACCAGACATTGCGGCTGTAATAACAACGAAGTTAATAAGTCCCGCAGCTGCCGTAATACCAACTTTCGCAAAAGTTGCTACGAACGGACTACCAATTGAACTTAATTGATCCCAAGGATAAACAGTTACAATAACGAAAATAGCACCAATATAGAAAATTAAAATACGCCAAATTGTACTTTGAATTGCTCTAGTAAGTGTCTTCTTCGGATCTTTCGCTTCACCAGCAGTAATCCCGATTAATTCCACACCTTGATACGCTCCAACTACAAGTGATAATGCAAAGAAAAATCCTGAAAAACCACCTGTGAAGAAACCGCCGTTTGCCCAAAGATTAGATATGCCGATTGCTTCTCCTCCATTCCCAATTCCGAAGAAAATGAGGCCGAATCCGGCAATAATCATTAATAAAATCGTAACGATTTTAATCATCGCAAACCAAAATTCAAATTCACCAAATGACTTAACAGAAATTAAGTTAGCCGCACCAAGAATAACCATCGCGATAATACCAGGTATCCAAGCCGGTAAATCCGGGAACCAATATTTCATATACGCTCCAACTGCGATAATCTCTGACATCCCAACAATAACCCACTGGAACCAGTTACTCCACGCTGTCATATAACCAGCTAACGGATGAATATATTTGTGACCAAATGTCGCAAATGAACCTGTGCTTGGCTCCATATACAACATTTCTCCCATGGCACGCATAATGAAGAAGATGAAAACACCTGCGATTGCATATGCAAGCATTACTGACGGACCTGTCCATTTAATCGTGCTGGCTGATCCCATAAACAAACCAACACCAATTGTTCCGCCTAAAGCAATCATTTGAATATGACGTGCTTCTAAACCTCGTTTCAATTCTTTGTTTGCCACTTCATTTCCCCCTCTTAGATGATTCATAGCCGCATTTAAAGTAAGATGGTGTACCCTAATTCCTTTCGGCCCTGAAAATGATGAAACAAACGTCATTTTAGACTAACTTTAAAGCTATCCTAAAATCTCATTTTGCCTCTTATAAAATTTCCCAAACCCCTCATCTTCCTATTTTCTATAAAATTTAAAATTGCTCACTTCATATTAATTCATTTATCTGAAAAGTTCAATTATTTTTTCAGTAAATTATTATATATTAGTTTGATTAATTTTTAACTAAATTAACAATAAAATACATCTATTCAATATGATTCCGGTATAAATATTATTACAATATAAATAACCGAGGAGATCCTATCTTCCTCGGTTTCATACCGCATATACTTCACTATTTATAGTTTGTACCGTAATTGCTTACACATGCGATTAACACCTCTCACATAAATTTAATATATTAGTAAAACAACAAAGTCACTAGCTTCTACATCTCTTATTTATCCCGTTCTCACAACTAAAAATTCTCTATCCCATCTCCTACTTTAAGAAAAATATAACTACACTTAAAACAATCAACAATACACCGGAAAGAGGAAAACTCTTCTCCTCAGCTTTTATCTTTTCCTTAATAATACCTTTAATTTTTGTCTTTATATCCTCTGGGCATTTTCTAAATAAAATATTAGTTGTATGTAATGGTCTATTCAATATTCGAATTTTAACAGGAGATCCTGATAAATATATATTATTTTTATCCAATGTAAATTCTATGTTCGCTTCGGTTAACCCGTCTTTCACTAATATATTCACTCGGCTAGAAGCTAGATTAAATACCGTATAATCGTTAAAAGCGAGCCCTCTAATCTCGAAATGTGAGTATATAAGAATAAAAGTTATCAGCAACAAACATAGTATCAATATGGTTTTTGTTAACGAAAGTTGCTCTAATACGTAGGAAGATGTTGTCATATAAGCACAAAAGAATGCCATTAAATTACAAAGATAGTGGTTTAAAATGAAAGTATTTCTTACAACTATAATAAGTCCGGAAATGATTAGTAGAGCGCATACTAGATTCATTAAAATATTTTTACCCTCCCTAAAAACTATAACTATACAATTTTGTTATATTTTAACATTAATTACATATTCATCCTATAGTTATTTTCATAAAATATAAAAGAGTCTCATTAAAAAATGAGACTCTTTTACCATTTCATATTTAAATCGTTTTTGAAGTTTGTTTACCAAAAATAAACACTTTAGTAAATACCATCATGATAACTACTATAGCCAGAAAATAAAGCGGCATCACCATTAACGAGCCCGTATGAAGCTGACTCATTCCCCAAATTGTCATCGTTACAATTACATAGTAGCCTAAGCTAAACAATGCTCCAGCTGTACCAATGACATCTTGAAAATCTACTAATGCTAAACTTAAACAGTTAGGCAATGCTACCCCAATTCCTAATAGCAATATAAACATCGCTACTAAAAATCCAATCATATATATTATGTTTGGATTTGATCCAAATGAATTAATAACAGTTAAGAAGATAGCTCCTCCTGTCATTACAAGACAACCGATATATATAATTTTCTCTGGTTTATAAGTAGCAAGTAACCGCTTTGAAACTTTCGCCCCAATAATAGAAGCGGAAGCAACAACAATTCCTAGAAATCCGTACATACTAGGCGATAACTGAAAGTATTCAATAAAGATAAACGGCGCTTCTGCATAGTAGCTAAATAAAACACCATTCGCTCCTCCAATTATTAACCCATATGTTACTACTTTCGGATTTGTAATCAACCGTTTTAATACAGAAAATACATTTATTTTATCCGTTACTGATTCCGTTTTTGTTTCCGGAAGAGAAACAAACGTATATAACAAAATCCCAACACTCATAACAACTAAACTTAAAAATACTATTTTAAATCCAAACATTTGATCAAGAAAGCCCCCAATTAGTGGACCTATCGCTGGTGTAAAAGCAATGACTGCCGAAATTTGAGCAAACATAACATGACGTTTATGCCCCTCTACACTTTCACGAAGAATCGTTTGTGTCACAACTGAACCAGCACTTGCTCCAAATGCTTGAATAAAACGACTAAACAATAAAAATTCAATAGAATTTGCAATATAGCATAAGAAACTTCCAGCGCCATATACTACAATTCCAAATAACATTGCTGGGCGACGACCAATTATATCTGATAACCATCCAATAAAAAATACACCTAAAGCAAATCCAGCAAAATAAACACTAAGCGTTAACTGTACCTCATTATTACTTACGTGCAACGCCTTTGAAATATCCGGTAAAGACGGTGTGTAAATTGTTTCACTAATTTGCGGAAATGCCACAAGAATAATCATTAACCAAAGTGATGGTACTGAGACTTTTTTCACTTTTAATACCCTCCTATAACTTTGAAAATCTCAGAAATGAATAGACTTTCCTTAGCTATGGAACAGGAGGGGCCATTATAGAAATTCGATCATAAAACAACAAAAAAAACACCTCAATTACGCATGTTAATACTTATAGGAGGGTAATATTAACATTGATTTTAAAATATAGTCTTTCAATTATATGATAGGTTGTGTTCATTTTCTAGTGTTCATAATCTGAATATTTGTTAGTAGACGAATATCCTTTCAATTCTCTCGGAAAATTAATACGATTTGAAAAGCGCAACTAAACAACTGAAACGCCCCTTCAATTGTTAAAATCATTCTCACAATTGAAGGGGCGTTTTTTTATTGCTACATTTTCACTGATTGTTCTTTTTGATAAATAATTTCACCATCAATAATTGTTATTTCTACTTTTAAATCTTTAATTTGGTTTGGATTGACACTTAAAATGCTGTCATTTAATATAACTAAATCCGCCAGTTTTCCGGCCTCTATGCTTCCTTTTATCTCTTCTTCAAAACTCGCATAAGCACCATTCCATGTGTATAGTTTAATAGCTTCCATTACGCTTATAGATTGATTAGCACCAACCTCTATTCCAGACTTAGTTTTTCTATTGACAGCAACATGAATTCCTAATAAAGGATTATAGTCAGTAACTGGTGCATCCGAACTACCTGCTGCAATGATGCCACGATCAATAAAATCACGAGCAGCGTACATGTGATTAACACGATCACCATAGTGCTCTACATATATCTCTCCGAATTCATATGGAAATGGAGGATTTGGAATAGGAATCATCTCGAGTTTTTTCATTCTCTCTTGTAAATCTGGTGAAGAAATTCCTGCATGCTCGATTCGATGACGGTGATTTTTTCTTGGTGATTCCTCTAGCGCCCTTTCTACACAATTCAAATACATTTCAATAGCTTTATCACCTTGTGCATGTACAGTGATTTGATAGCCTTTTTTATGCGCTTCACCTAAAACCTTATAGATTTCTTCCTCACTATAATAAAGAATGCCGTAATTGTTAGGGTCACTTGAATATGACTTACGGGTTGCAATTGTAGGCCCCGTGCTACTTCCATCTGTAAACAATTTAGCTGGTCCGATTTTGAATCTTTCATCTCCGGTACCAGTTACCACACCAGCTTCGACCATTTTATTAACAAATTCATGAGAGTTATTTATTTGACATATCATTGCATATATTCGGACACGAATATCCCTACTCTTCACAGCTCGTTGTAGTAAACGAAAACTCTCCGGTCCATCTCCACCTGCGTCATGTATACTTGTTATGCCAGCTGCAACGAAATGATCTGATGCAATTTTCACAGCCTTCATCATTTCACTTTCTGTATAACTTGCAACCTCGCTCATACTCATATTTGCTGCTTCAATTAACTTTCCTGTAAGCCTTCCTGCCTGATTCTTTTCAATAACTCCCCCACTCGTATCCGGTGTGTTCTCGTTAATTTGCGCAATTTCTAATGCTTTGCTATTCACCACGCTTATGTGGTGACAAGTACGAGTTATAATAATAGGATGTTCAACTGAAATTTCATCCAGCTCAGTAATTGTTGGATAACGCTTTTCCTCCACAGCGGTTTCATTAAAGCCCCAAGCACGTATCCATTCACCTTTTGGCGTTTCTAAGGCCTTCTTTTTCAGATCATCTAATAAAGCATCGATAGAATCAATATGTTCAGCTTTACAACTGACAGCCAACTGATTTAGTCCATGAGAAATGATGTGGAGATGGGAATCAATGAATCCAGGAAGAAGCGTTTTCCCTTGCAGGTCAATTACATCCGTGTTTTCTCCTATAAAACTCTTAACCTCCTGATTTGAGCCAACAACTACGATTTGATTATCTTTTATTGCGACAGCTTCGACTACTGCATTCTTTTGGTCTACTGTAATAACTTCTCCATTTATCAATACAACATCAGCTTTCATAAACTCAACCCTTTCGGAATTACTCTTTTCGAGTAATTCATTCAGTATTTAAAGTTACATCTCCTAATAGGCTCATCCGCTTTTTAACAAGATTTATCAATAATTAATTAAAGTTGAGCTAAACATTCTTTCATTGTTTTAACGATAAAAGTAAAGTCTTCCTCTGTGATGCTTAATGGAGGAGCAAGCTGTAAAATATTATTGTAACCTGCAACAGTGTCACCATTTTTACCAATAATTAGACCTTTTTCTTTACAAGCATTGATGACTTTGTTCATCTTTTCAATGGAAGCCGGTTCTTTTGTTTGCTTATCTTCCACTAGTTCAATGCCTAAAAGAAGGCCCTTTCCGCGAACATCCCCTACGTTTGGATGCTCTTTTACATCCTCTAGCTCATATAACAGTCGTTCACCCAATTCTTTGGAACGTTCAATGAGTTTCTCATTCTCCATAATTTCTAAATTCTTCAAAGCTAAAGCGCAAGCAGCAGGATTTCCTCCGAACGTATTTACATGGCGGAAGCGATCATAATCATCACTACCTACGAATGCCTCATAAACCTCTCGTCTAACTGCTGTTGCTGACAAAGGAAGATACGCACTTGTAATACCTTTTGCCATTGTTATGATATCTGGTTTGACGCCATAATTCATAAATCCAAACGGCTTCCCTGTTCGTCCAAATCCACATATAACTTCATCACAAATGAGCAACGCACCGTGCTTCTCGCAAATTTCTTTTACTTTTTCCATATATCCATCAGGAGGCATTAAAATTCCACCCCCAGTAATGATTGGCTCCATAATCACACCGGCTACTGTTTGGCTTAACTCCCATGTCATGACACGATCGATTTCCTCAGCACTTGCCAGTGTATGAACATCCTCTGGATTTCGATACGTATCAGGCGGTGCTACATGCAGGAATCCTTGCCCCAATGGTTCATATTTATACTTTCGCTGTGCTTGACCTGTTGCTGCAAGAGCTCTCATTGAGTTACCGTGATAAGCCCGGTAGCGTGAAATAAACTTATAGCGTCCATGATCACCTTTTTGTTGATGATATTGACGAGCAATTTTAAACGCTGTTTCATTCGCTTCCGATCCACTGTTAGAAAAGAAAATAACGTATTCATCATCAAGCCATTCATTCAATTTTTCTGCTAATTTAATAGCAGGAACATGACTTTGAGTCAGAGGGAAATACGGCATTTCTTCAAGCTGCTCAAACGCCGCTCTTGCAAGCTCTTTTCGGCCGTATCCAACATTCACACACCAAAGACCAGACATACCGTCTAAATAACGGTTTCCATCAATATCCGTCACCCATGCCCCTTCTGCTTTTGTGATAATTAAATTCGTTGGACTAGGGGCTGCTCCTCTCATCGCATGCCAAAGGTACTTTTCATCTGTTTTTTTCAAACTTTGTGTTTGTTCTGTCGCTTGCACAATCACCAGCTCCATTCTATCTTTTTATGGTTTTACATCACTCTTTCAATAACGAGCCGTAAGCATTTTCTTGCGAGTATAGAATTCTACGCCATCTTTTCCATTTGCATGGAGATCACCATAGAAAGATTTCTTATAACCTGAGAACGGGAAGAATGCCATTGGAGCAGGAACTCCAAGATTAACCCCAAGCATACCTGCATCAATTTCTTCACGGAATTCACGAATAGCTTTCGCGCTATTTGTGTACAGACATGCACCATTTGCGAATGGTGATGCATTAGCAACATGAATCGCTTCCATCAAGTCTTTTACGCGTACAATAGAAAGAACCGGTGCGAAAATTTCATCTTGCCAGATTTTCATTTCCTCTGTCACGTTATCAAAAATCGTTGGGCCAACAAAATAACCTTAGCTGTTTGCTACATCGTCTTCACGTCCGTCACGAATAAGTGTCGCTCCCTGCTCTACACCGGATTGAATGTATCCGAGTGTCCGCTCTTTATGTACTTCACGAATAACGGGACCAAGGAAAACACCTTCTTCCAGACCATTACCAATCGTAATTGCATTAGCCTCTTGAAGCAGTCTATTAACGAGCTCATCTGCAACGTCTTCTTCCACGACAACAACAGCCGCTGCCATGCATCGTTCACCAGCTGAACCGAAGGCAGCACTTGTAATTTCTTTCACTGTAGAACTAAGGTCCGCATCTTTTAATACGATCGAATGATTTTTTGCCCCTGCAAGAGCTTGTACACGTTTACCGTTAGCTGCTGCTGTTTTATATATATACTCAGCCACAGGTTGAGAACCAACGAAAGATACAGCTTTCACATCCTCATTGTCAAGAATGCCGTTAACGACGTCATGTGCACCATGCACAATATTTAGTACTCCATCTGGAAGACCTGCTTCTTTAAACAGTTCAGCTATGCGATTAGCCAATAGCGGTGTTCTTTCAGATGGTTTTAATACAAATGTATTCCCGCATGCAATCGCGAGTGGAAACATCCAGCATGGCACCATCATCGGAAAGTTAAATGGCGTTATTCCTGCGATTACTCCGATCGGATAACGATACATCCCTGATTCAACACCAGTAGCAATATCGGGAAGTTGCTCTCCCATCATTAAAGTGGGTGCGCCTGCGGCAAATTCAACACATTCAATCCCCCGCTGCACTTCACCGTATGCTTCCTTATAACTTTTTCCGTTTTCCAAGGTTACGAGTTTAGCTAACTCTTCCCAGTTTTCAATCAATAGCTGTTGATAGCGAAATAGAATCCGAGCACGCCGAGGCACAGCGACCTTTCTCCATGTTTTGAATGCTTCTTTCGCAGTTGCTACAGCTCTATCTAAATCTTCTTTAGTCGAAAGAGGCACACGAGCAATATTCTCTCCTGTTGCTGGATTTGGTACATCTTCAACTTGCTTACTTGTGGATTCTATCCATTGTCCGCCAATATAATTTTTCAACGTTTGTACATTTTTCATTACTACCATGGTGAAGCCTCCTATTTTAAGATAACCGTCCTATGTTATCGCCCCTAAAAAGAAAGCGCATTCATTTGACGGTATGTAAACTTATTTACATACATTTCTTCAACATTATTAATCTTATTCATTGAATACGCAGGAGCAGTCATCTGCTTAGCATTTGTCCACTCCCCAGTTCACATTATTTCAGATGGATCTCATGGTTCATCTTATAATTCTTTTTCAAAAATACTGGGCAATCCCATTCACAAACAAGGTCCTTAGCCAAGGAAACGATCCAGTCCTTTGTAATATGATACTTTTCCCCATCAACAGTAATAAACACTTCACCATCTGTCACATAGAAAACTTCCTGATCTTCTACATGCCACGTTCCTTTATTCGGTTCGCCTACCCACGGTTCCCATGCGTTGGCACCTAGTTGCTCTGCTTCTTCTGCTGTAAGTTTTTTCGCAAAAAACATGACAATCCTCTCTCTTTCGTATTGATAATTTTGAAGGAATAAGTCTATAAATCTACTGCCTTAACACTTGGATTTTTTAAACGTTTAAACTCTTTTTTCATAAAGTATATGGCAATGAGAACACCTGGAATTTCTGCAGCAGGAGCAGCGTACCATACACCTTCTACACCCCAGAATTTCGGGAAAATAAATAGAAACGGTAACATGAACAACAATATTTTGCTTACACTAATAAACGTTGCGGACCAGTTTCTCTCTTGCGATTCGAAATAACCGGAGATAAGCAGGCTAACTGCACTAAGCGTAAACAAACAATTGAATACAACTGTCGTCCAAATGCCCAGTTTTTGCAATTCAGGATTACCACCGGAAAAAAATGACACAATTGGATCTGCAAAAATGACTAGTATGGCTGTCACGATTACAAAGAAGGAAACTGTAAAAATGAGTCCCATCTTAATTGCTTGTTTCACACGATCAAGGTTGCCCGCACCGTAATTATAACTAATAATCGGTTGAAGCCCTGTCATCCCACCAAGCGCTGCTAAGGCGAGGAGATTTGTAATATAACCGTTTTGAATCGTGAAAGCTGCAACGTGTAGACCACCACCGTAGCTTTGCAGTAAGTTGTTGGTGAAAATAATTGCAATAAACATCATGAACTGACTCGAGAAAGATGCAAAGCCCGTCCAAACCACTTCACCAATCTTCTTGAGATTAATCATCATATCTTTCATTTTTGGCTTAAGTTTTGTTTTACCAAACCAGAAATAAAAGATTAGGAGAACAGGAATCGATTGCGAAATCGTATTAGCCCATGAAGAACCCATCATCCCCATGTCATACTTCACTACCATAATCCATTCCATAGTCCCAGCAACAACCGCTGCGACTAACCAACTGTTCATTGATAATATAGGCTTTTCATCGATATTAGCTAAAATACTTAATACAACGGCCAATATCGTTAATGGCAACGAAATCCATAGCAGTCGGCTATATTGCACCGCATACGGAAGTGCTTCATCACTTGCTCCGAATAAAATCATAATATCATTTTCAAAGACCAACCCAAGTATAGCTAACAAAGAAGATAGGAAAAGAGTAAACCATAAAGTTTGTCCCATAATACTTCTAGCTTCTTCGATTTTCCCTTTCCCCAGTCGAAGTGAAATGACCGCTCCGGCTCCCACACCTAAAAGAACACCAATCATACGGGTAATAACCATGACCGTAAATCCAATTCCGATCCCTTCGACTTCCAGCTCCTGAAAGCCACTGACGAAATAGCCATCAACAACCGATACAACTCCTAAAATTACGTTAGCCATAATTCCCGCCAAAGCAAACCGTAAATATAGTAACGGAATACTTTTGGTTCCTAGCACTGAATCATCCACCGGCTTATTCATTACTTCTGGTTGCTCTATTTTTGATGACGGACCGTTGTCCACTATTTTCATGAGCATATCCCCTTATAAATAATTTATATAGCACGTTTTGCTCAATTAATTCGCATACCACCCTACCGGATTTGCATGCTGGTGGATATTGATTTGCTTCGTTTCCATAAAGTGCTCCAGTCCGGCAACACCTAACGCTCTGCCGATGCCACTTTGCTTATACCCTCCCCAAGGACCTTCCACATAAGCGAGATGATAACTATTAATCCAAGTAATTCCCGCACGCAATTTACTAATGACACGTTTTGCCAGGTCCATATCTTCCGTAAATACAGCACCGGCTAATCCATAAATAGAATCATTCGCTTTTTGGATGGCATCTTCCTCATCTTTAAATTTCTGTACAACAAGGACTGGGCCAAAAATCTCTTCCTTCACAATACACATATTCTCATTTACATCAGCAAAGATTGTTGGTGCAATGAAAAACCCTCGATCGAGCCCATTTTCTGTTAAGCGCTTACCACCACAAACTAATTTTGCACCTTCTTCGATTCCTCTCTGAATATAATGTAAAACTTCATTCATATGAGACTCGTTTGTAAGCGCTCCCATTTCAATATTCTCACTTTCCCCGTTGCCAACTACAATTTTGTTCGCACGCTCGGCCAATCTTTCAACAAACTTATCATAAATAGTCTCTTGTACAAGTAAACGAGATGCAGCTGAACAAACTTGCCCAGCGTTGTGGAAAATACCAAACATCGCATTATCAACTGCGGTTTCAAAATCCACATCGTCGAACACAATAAGTGGAGATTTACCACCTAGTTCAAGTGTGATTTTTTTCATATTGCCTGCAGCTGCGCGCATAATACTTTGACCTGTTTTTGTTCCACCAGTAAAGGCAATTTTGTCAACATCATGGCTCTCTGCAAGCTCATTCCCAACCTTTGAACCAGGTCCCAATACTAAGTTTGCTACTCCATCCGGAAGTCCAACCTCTTCGATAATTTCAAATAATTTGAATACGCTTACAGGAGTGACGTCAGCAGGCTTAATTACAATTGTATTCCCTGCGGCAAGTGCAGGAGCAATTTGCCAAACAGCTAACATAAGCGGGAAATTCCAAGGTACAATAAGTCCACAAACACCAATCGGTTCATGAATAATAATCGTTTCTGAAGCATCATCACGAGTGTAAGATTCCTTTTTCATACCTTTAATCAAGTCAGCATAATAGCGGAAGCATTGAATCGATACAGGAATATCTACATAGGTTGTTGCACGGATAACCTTACCGTTATTTGCAGTTTCCAAACGGGCAATTTCAGCTGTATTCTCTTCAAGACGGTCTGCAATCTTATATAGATAGTCAGCTCTTTCATCAGCCGATAAATCCGACCAGATCCCGCTATCAAACGCTTTACGAGCCGCCTTAATTGCTATCTTCGCATCATCTGCTGATCCATGAGCAGACGTTGCGATAACCTCTTCGGTTGCAGGATTGATAATGTTTCGTCTAGCACCCGATAATGCTTCTACCCATTTCCCGTCAATGAACATGTTAATTTTCATAAACACCTCTCCTTTACGCGATAATATCTACCAGTTTGAAACCAATATGTGCTATATTGACCAGCATCGTTTTCTGATTATAGAATGGGAATGATTTAAGGCGTTCTTTTTCAAATCGATATCCACCTGCACTCCCCGTAACGATCCATTGTGCCAATAACTTACCAAACAATGTCGAGAGAGACGCGCCATGTCCCGTATAACCCGTTGCAAAATATGCGCCTTCTTTGGATCTACCGATAACCGGGAACGTATCAATTGTAACCCCGATAAATCCACCCCACCTGTAATCAATCTTGCTTCCTTCTAGTTTTGGCATTATTTTAACCATGGCATCGTAAACATTTTGATAAACAGCATCACCTAAGTTTGGACGAATATCGCCACCGCCAAATATGATCCGATTATCTGGTGTACGCCTGAAATAGTAAAGGAAACTGCTTGTATCAAAAACCATGCGATCTTTAGGAATGACGCTATTCACCAATGATTCTGGAAGCTGTTCAGTACCAATAATACGTGCCGAAATTGGCAGTACGCCTTTATTCAATTCAGCCATAATTTTTCCGGAGTAACCATCTGTAGCCACAATAATGTCTTTCGCTGTAACAGTACCTTTTTCTGTAATAACTTTCACACTATTTCGGCCGTACTCAATAGATAGTGCTTTCGAATGCTCAAAGATTTTTGCACCGATCGATTTAGCTGCTTCTCCCAAACCAATTGCATAGTTCCGTGGTTGGAACGAGTAACTCGAGTCGTCGACTAAGCAACCATAATATTGCGGGGAATCAATTTCTTGATGCAACTGACTTCGATTAAGCACGCTACAGTCATATCCAAAATTTTTGTTTAAGTATTCACTTTCAAGTTTCAACCCTTCAAAATGCTTGGCTTTGTAAGCCGCCACAATGTGACCTGTCTTTCTGAAGTTACAGTTGATTTGATGCTCGTCAATAATGTTTTTAACTAATTCAACACTAAGCAGAGAAAGATCGTTAAGCTGCCTCGCCTCTTCGGCACCATACTTCTTGGCAAGCTCCTGCATCGTTGACTTATAGCCTGGCAATACCATCCCGCCGTTGCGACCGCTTGCGCCATATCCGATTGTTTCCTGCTCAAGGACAATGACACTCTTCCCTAACTTTTGCAAATGATATGCAGAAGAGAGACCTGTGAAACCTGCGCCAATAATGACAACATCCGCCTCTTCATTTCCTTCAAGAGGTTTTCCTTTGTCATATCTGTTTGCAGTCGCTGTCCATAGTGAGAGTGTATCCATATGATCCATCTTATCCATAGCTAATCCTTCTCCCTTCGTGACATGTATGTTACAATACAGTCAAAAATATTCTTAATATTCAAACTTATTGAGTTAATAATATGACTTAGAGTTTCCTCCAAGTCAATAGCTATTTGAGAGTTTTTTGAATTCATTTTGCGAAAAAAGTGGAGTAACTCCACTTTTTTCATTGGGGGGTACATCTATGAAAATTGGTACATTTGCGAAGCTTTTTCATGTTACGACTGATACCGTTCGTTATTACATTGAACTAGGATTATTAATACCAGACAAAAAAAACACTCAGTATCAAATGAACCAATTGTGTTTCGACGACATGGCTTTTATTACTGAGCTGAAAAAATTTCATTTTTCATTGATAGAAATCCAACGAATTTTATCATATCGACGTGTCACAAACTTCTCGGACCATGAGGATATCGACTACTACAACAACTCGCTCATTGATAAAAAGGACGAGCTAACCAAGAAAAAAGAAGACATATCAAAAGCTATCCAATTGATTGAAAAAGCGGTTCAAACTAGCTCGCCTTCATCCAAAGAAGAAAGTATTACAGGAATCCCGCTTGACTTTGTAAATTTTCTCTATTGTCCAAAATGCCGCATTCCACTTGAAATGAAAGATGTAACGATTAAAAAAGTCTACATTCACACGGGGAGTTTAACTTGTAGCTGTGGATACGAAGCAGCTATCGAGGAGGGTATTATCATTACCGCGAACTTGTACGAGACGTCTCCTTATCCATCTTATTTTTACGATAAAGAAACGATTAAAGAGATCAATCCCAAAATGATTAACTTATTTGAAAAAAGTAATTTTCGATTTCAAAAAGTTCTACAAAATATAGATTTGAAAAACAAATTAATTGTGGAAACAAACGTTGATGCTTTTGTATCACTACCTAAATATATCGATGTTCTTGAACCAAGCGCAAACTATGTATTCAGTGGCTATTCGCTTGCAATGCTCAAGAAGGTGAGAAATAGAATTGAGCGTGTGAATCCGAAGCCACGCGTCCTTTATATTTTGAATTCCGATTTAAATCTACCATTGAAACCGCTTAGCATCGATGTTTTTGTGGATAGTTTTACAATAACTGATTTTTCACTGCTCAACCCAGAGTTCCCAAGTCATGTTCTTAAAAACTATTTACATAACAGTTCAACAATTGTCGGTGGATACTCGTATTATGATAACTCGGCCAAATCCTTGAAAAATATTTCAGCCTTATATCCAAATTCCCATGAGCATATTTTACATCCAAAATACTTAGAAGAAAATTTATCAGTTAACGGATTTCAAATCATGCAAAATGAAAATATCGGTTACTGTACAGATCCAGGACCTTATTTCGATTATCATGTAAGAGACGAAAAATTCCACATGCTCATGTATTTGGCTAATACGAAACAATAGCACAAAAAGCGCCATCACAAGTGACGGCGCTTTTTCTATGTAAGAGCTACTAGAAGGTACCCTTCTAGCCTACTCCCATTTATAAGTCCAAAACTGTTCAAGTTGCAGCCATTTTAATGTTGCTGCGTCTTTGTTTTTTATTTTTGCATGCGTTTCTTCTAGCATCGCTTCCGTTTGTGAACGATGCGCGCCTAGTGCAGCTAATTTATGTTCAAATACTTCACTAATATTATTTACAACATCCGGTTCACCGAGTACTGCTTCGCGATTTCTCGTAATCGCAACCGCATGAATGGCTGGACGTTCTTCTTTAGGCATACGTGATACAGCGCGAACTACAGCGCGGCCAAATGCATCATGATCCGGATGTACGCCGTGTTCTGGATAAAATGTAATAATTCGAGATGGATTTACTTCTTGAATAATCGCTTCGATTTTATCGGCAACAAAATCAACATCTTCAAATTCTAACGTTTTATCATGGAAACCGAGCATTCTTAAATCTTGAATCCCCATCGCTTCACATGCATCTTTTAATTCTTTTTCACGTATATTTGGAATCGTTTCACGGTTAGCGAATACGTTTTTCCCCATGTTACGTCCCATTTGTCCAAGAGTACCACATGCGTACGTTACAGGTACTCCTTGATCTGTTAATAAGCGAATTGTTCCTCCCGCAGCAAATGCTTCATCATCTGGATGCGGAAATACAACAAGTACATGTCTCTCCATAAGTTTCCCTCCTTCTTACTTAAATGGCGTTAAGCTTAGCTCAAGCGCTACCGCTAAGCGGCCTTGGTTATCATGCCCTGCTAGTAATAAACGCTCTTTATCGTCTACTTCCCAGTGCGTAATGCCTTCTGCATATACCCAGCCATGATCCATTTTCAAACCAACTCGGTATGGGTTTGTTCCAGTTATTTTCCCACGCTCAAAGCGAATAATTGCATTTCGAATGAATGCTCCTACTGTCATCATCTTTTCATTAAAGTGTGACGCATACGCTCCATTCGTCGTTTCTAAATGAATATATACATCTTTATTTACAAAACGTTCAATTTCATTTTGAATAAGAGAACTATCTTTTACTATTTCCATCGGAATTCACCTCTTTAAACCATTTTACGCAAAAATAATGTAAATTGCTATCTCTATATTAGAGGACAACGCCCACTTTTCCTAATAATTTGCACTGTGTTTTTTATATTTTTTATATGATATGTAAAAATCACATTTTTTCCTTCACTTTGTTAAATAGTTTTCTTTCTTTTTTGAATTTGCTACAATATATTTTATCCCGTATTAATACAGCGAGATACATTTCGACAATTGAATACATACTTTAAAGAAGGTGACATGATTGGAACAATCAGCACATGAAGTAGCAAATTGGCAATATTATTTTACAATTGCCGTATTTTTAGTCACGTACGGTTTTATTATTTCTGAGAAATTGAATCGTGCTGTAATCGCACTATTCGGTGCTGCTATTATGATTATTTTTGGAATTGTAGATTTACATACTGCTTTCACATCGCATATTCAATGGGAAACGATTACCCTTTTAATTGGGATGATGATTCTCGTACATATTACGAGTCAATCAGGCGTATTTGAATTTGTAGCCATAAAAGCAGCAAAAGCAGCTGGCGGAAAACCAATCCGCATTTTATTATTACTATCCCTATTAACTGCTGTCGGTTCTGCATTTTTGGACAACGTAACAACCGTATTATTAATCGTACCTGTTACACTATCCATTACACGTATTTTAAAAGTAAATCCTGTTCCTTATTTAATTTCAGAAGTACTATTTTCAAATATAGGCGGAACAGCAACATTAATTGGTGACCCGCCGAACATTATGATTGGATCAGCTAATAAGCATTTAGACTTTAATGCCTTTTTACTAAACTTAGCTCCAATCGTAATCATTATTTCTATCGTTACACTTGGCATTATTTACTTCATGTATCGCAACAAACTAAAAACAACGCCTGAGCAAATCGAAAAGCTAATGGCATTAAATGAAAAAGATTATATTAAAGATCAGAGCCTCCTTTTAAAATCCATTACGATTTTAGGACTAACTATTTTAGGCTTTGTACTTCATTCTATTATTCATGTAGACGCTGCCGTTATTGCGATGACAGGTGCTACACTTCTTATGTTAATCGGTGTGAAAGAACATGATATTGAAGATGTATTTGCCCACGTTGAATGGGTAACAATTTTCTTCTTCGCTGGACTATTCGTTCTCGTTGGCGGATTAATTGATATCGGACTTATTTCTTCACTCGCAAAAGAAGTACTCGACGTAACAAATGGCGATATCGGTTTCGCTGCTATACTTATCTTATGGGTATCTGGCATCGCATCTGCGACAATTGATAACATCCCATTTGTCGCAACGATGATTCCACTTATTCAAGATTTAGCTACAGGACTCGGACTATCTGTCGATTCTCCGCAAATTGAAGTACTATGGTGGGCGTTATCACTTGGAGCTTGCCTAGGAGGCAACGGAACATTAATTGGAGCATCAGCAAACGTAGTCGTTGCTGGTATTGCAAAACGTGAAGGACATGGGTTCTCTTATATGGACTTCTTAAAAATCGGTTTCCCCTTAACGATCATTGCGCTATTGTTATCACATGCTTACATTTATTTACGTTATTTAATGTAGAAGTTGTATTGCATGAAATTATGTCGTCAAATAAAAAAGGTTTGCAGCACTATGCTACAAACCTTTTTTCATCACCAAAATATACCTATAATTGCTAATCCACCTAAAATCATACCACCAATTTGTCCGATGATTGTTGGTGATAGTTGAACACCTTTTCTCACTTCAACAACTGGTCTTTCGTGCCTTAGTTGCTGCACTTCACTTTGAAGTTGATGTACACTTCCGTGTAGTTCTTTAATTAGTTCTTTTAATTCAGCGACCTCTTCATTTACTGGCTTACTTTTTTCTAAGTTCATCTCGCATAACTCCTTATAAATTCAATCAGTTCACTGTAAATTTTCGCCAATTATCGTTATATCTCCTGCATACTACATATATAATATGGAATGTACCTTTATTAACAAGACCCTTTTAAGAACAATTTTAGATATTTTAGAAAGACAACTTTCATTAGTCCTATATATATATATATATAGGACTAATATATTCAACAATTCTATTCTTTATAGTTTCTTTTTCATACAAAAAGCTTCACTAAAATTTAGCAGGTGTACCTTGATGAAAATACATTTGCCATCTTCCTTCTCTAAATTTCCATATCGAACTACGTAACGAGTGTTGATTATTCATTTCATTGAATATTTGATAAGTAGTTAATGCTACATCTTTGGATAATGGATGTACTTCAAAATCACTCAAAGTCATTTTTACCACACCAATTCCATTTTTATCGATATCCTCATTTTTATATAAAACTTTACCAGAACTCCCAAACTCAAAAAAATCAGCGGCAAGTATCTTTTTAAGCTCCTTTTGAGATGTGCGAACCCCTGGTTTAAGTAATCGTTCCTCTAGCTGATATAAACACTCTCTTAATGAAGATAAACCTTCCATTAGTACACTCCTCCGCTCATCATTACCCAAATATTACAACTTTTCACTCTACACTACACAATTATTCTGTATGTTTTTGCTAGTTCTGCAGCTCTATCCATTCATCACGCAATATCCCCATAATCATACGATCAAAACACTTTCCATCTCTTTGAACTGCTTCCCTCATACATCCTTCCATCTGAAATCCCATCTTTTTATACAGTACAATGGCTGCTTTATTATAAGAAATAACATCGAGACCGACGCGGTGTAGATTCATTTCATAGAACGCATACTTTAAAATAAGATGCACTGCTTCTCTCCCAAACCCTTTTCCTCTATCATTTGCCTCTCCTATACCAATTGCTAATAGACCTGTTCTGTTATTCCACTCTATGCCGTGAATTGCAACAAAACCAATTAAGCGATCATCTTGAACTGTTCTTAACATGAAAGAAACACTATTCGATCTCCGTCCCTTTAATAGCCCATCACTCGCTATTTCATGTAACGATTGCGGGAATGCCAAGTCTTTATCTACATTTCTTAAGTACTCACTATCCTCTTGCCACATAGCCATTACTTCAGCATCTGCTTCTCTAATAGCTGATAACTTAATAGTTTTATTTTGAAAAAGATTCATCGTCATCTAAAACTCCCCCTTTTTTAAATAGCGGGGACAATAATTCTAGCCTATTTATCCCGCATTAACGGGCAGTAAGACTCCCACCTCAAAATTCAGCTGGAGCGAAGAAGTTAGGTGGGAGATCAACTGCCCGTAAACGCCCGATTGGTGAAGGCTAATAATCAGTGGGGGATGAACAAAACCCCCACTGATTAAAGTTTCACTTTATCCCCTTGTTCCATAAACTGTTTTTTTAACGGGATACTTACAATAAGCGCTGACATTGGCACATCTCCCTTGCATTGAATTAACTTCATTGTATAATTTTTCATTTATTCTAACAATAACAACAATAAAAAGACCCTCCAAATTTAGAGGGCCTTTCCTAATAGCAAAACTGTATTATTTCGTAAACATTTTCTCTGCTTCATCCATTGCCATTTTGTTACCTAAAGCAGAATAGTCAAGCCATGGTTGATCATTAATAATGTATACGTGCTTACCTTTAACAGCTTTTAAGTCTTTCCAAATTGGTGTTTCTTGCAGTTGTTTAAATGCTGCTTTTGCTTTATCGTCTCTGTTTACGACAACGAAAATAGCATCCGCATCAAAGTCAGGTAATACTTCTTGTGAAATTACTTCGAAAGGACGGTTTCCATCAATTTTCTCTACACCATTTGCAGGTTGTAATCCTAAGTCTTGGAATAGAATTGGTCCCATCGGTCTTTTCGTACTAAATACACGTAATTCTTTTGCAGTAACGCGAATTGCCATTACTTTTTCGTTATTACCTAACTCTTTATCTATTAAACTTTTTACTCGTTTTGATTGTTCTTCATAGTCTTGAATATATTTATCTGCTTCTTTCTCACGGTTTACAAGTTTACCTACTTCTTTTAAATGATCTCTCCACGTACCTTCATCTAAATTAAAAGTATGTGTTTTTGCAATTTTTTCGTATTTCGTTAAATCTTTGCCAGCATATTTTTCATCCACATAAATTTCAGATGGCTTTAATTGTAGTAATGCTTCCATATTCGGATCTGTTACAACGCCCAGTTTCTTCGTATCTTTCAACTGTTCTTTCACGTGAGGTAAGAAATCTTTTAAATCTCCACCAATTACAGAACCTACCGGTGTAATTCCTAATGCAAGTAAGTTATTCGTTAAATGAATAGACATAGAAGCAATTTTTGGATCATTACTTTTTTCAGTTTTTTTAGTTGCCTCTTCACTAGATTTCGTTTGACCACATGCTGATAATACTAAAATAAACATAATGCTAAATAAAATAGTAAGTTTCTTTTTCATATGTTCTCCTCTTTGAAGTATTTATTTTGTTTTTGTAAGTAAATAAAGAAAATATGGCGCACCTAAAGCCGCTACTACTACGCCAGCTGGAATAGAGTTTGGCTCAAATAAAGATCGCCCTATCGTATCCGCGAGTACTAAAATAATCATTCCAATTATGCCAGCTAACGGAAGGAAATGTTGATATGTACTACCTACTAACTTTCTTGCGATATGCGGAGAAACTAAGCCGATAAAGCCAATTCCCCCTGCCATTGATACACTTGCACAAGACAATCCTACCGCTGTAGCTAAAAGCAGTAACCGTTCTTTTTGAACAGATACACCAAGTCCTGCTGCTACACTATCACCTAGTGACAGTGCATTTAACGTTTTGGATTTCAGCCATGCGTACGGAGTTAGTATCAAAATCCAAGGTAATAACGCTAGGACATGAATCCAATCTCTTCCCCACACGTTACCAACTAACCACCTAGAAGCGAATGTATACGTCTCATCATTTAACTTGAGCGAGAAAAATAACGAAAGTGCACTAAAACCAGCTGAAACTGCAATACCAACAAGAATAAGTCTAATGGGAAGTAAACCTTTCGACCGATCACTCGCAAGCAAAACAATAAGAAATGCAGCTAACACTCCTCCGCCAAATGTAAATAACGGTATTAAAATCGATGCACTCTCGTTAATAGAATGAAAGAAAGTAACAAATACAATAAGCCCGAAAGATGCACCCGAGTGTAATCCAAGAATACCAGGATCTGCGAGAGCATTCCGAGATAATCCTTGCAAAATCGCACCGGAAACCCCAAGGCCAATACCTGCTAACATTGTAATTATAATTCTTGGCATACGATAATCGTATAGCACGGTTGCACTCTCAAAATCACCATAGCCAAAAAGCGTTTGAATTACTTTGAATGGTGCAATACTCAGTGTACCTGTATTTAAGCTAATCAAAACTACAGCAATACTTATACATCCGAAAATTGTAGTTACAGTAATAGCCCTCTTTTTATCCTTGTTAAAAAGATTCTTCACTTATAGCTCACTCCCAACTTTACGTGCTATATAGAGGAAGAACGGCACTCCAACAAGAGCTACCATAATCCCTATCGCAAGTTCTTTAGGAGGATTTACTGTTCTTGCCCCTAAATCAGCTAAAACTAATAACATAGCTCCTAATAATGCTGACATAGGAATACTAAGCCGATAATTAACACCTACTAATTTTCTAGCGATGTGCGGAATGACAAGTCCTACAAATCCAATGGAACCAACAGCTGAAACAGACACACCTGCAAGAATGACTACTATAATCATCCCAAGTATTCTCGTTCGGCTCGTTTTTACACCTAAATTCGTAGCAACGTCATCCCCCATTGATATGAGGGAAATAGATCGCCCTAGCACTGTCGCAAAAACAATTGTTATGAGAATAATAGGCACTAAAAATTTCAAGTGTTCCCACTTAACCCCCGCAACACCACCAGCATACCAAAATGCTAAATCTTGGCTTAAGTCATAATAAATCGCGACACCTGAACTTAACGAATGTAAAAGCGCGGCCATAACTGCCCCTGCAATCGTTAACCTCATCGGCGTTAGCCCGCCTGATGTTGCTGATCCAATAATAAAAATGAGTACTGTACTTAAAACTGCTCCAATAAAGGAGACAATCATTAAATAGGAATACGGCATATGCGGGAAAAAAGCAAAACTAAGTGCTACTACAAACATCGCACCTGCATTTATTCCGAGTACACCTGCATCAGCTAAAGGATTTCGTGTTACCCCTTGCATAACAGCTCCAGCGACTGCAAAAGCAGCTCCTACAACTGCTGCGCCAATTACCCTTGGGAGCCTTAATTCATAAATAATTTGATGCTGTGTTAATTTCGGATTATAATCAAAAACCGCTGCCCACACAGTTTGCAAATGGATATCCTTTGCACCAAATGCAACGGCTAAAAATATAGCTCCAATTAAACATATAATTGTTAAGCTCATGAAACATATGAACTTAATATGTATCCAGCGATTATTGCCAGCATGTACAGTAGACTTATGTAACATGTTTCATTTCATCCTTTATATTCAGTTCTTTTTTATAATTATTTTTTATTTATAATCATTATTGATAATAATTATCATTTTCATTTAGATATTATATCCCCACTTTTTTTAAATAGCAAACTATTTTTTTACTTTGTTAAACTATCAAAATACTTATTACAATTCCCTTCTAAAACTTCCAAATACATGCAAAATGACGTACTGTTTTATTTTCAAATTTGTAGTATACTAAGTTATTATTTTGATTTTTCAAATAATAATCCTGAAGGTGAAAACATGTTTTATGTAAAACAACTACTCTATTTTACTTATGAACAAGCATTATCCTGTTTGTTCCCTGTCGTTATTTTTTTAACACTTGCTCTTTCAAAAATCATTTCGATTCCAGGGCTGTACCGATATGATTTCATACTCATCGTATGCCTTCTTATGCAGTGGATTATGTACAAGACTAGTATTGAAACGAAAGACGAACTAAAAGTAATTACTGTCTTCCACCTCATCGGCCTTTTACTAGAAATATATAAAGTACATTTCGGTTCATGGAGTTATCCTGAAGAGGCGTATTCAAAAGTTTTCGGAGTTCCGCTTTACAGCGGTTTTATGTATGCGAGTGTCGCAAGTTACATATGCCAAGCGTGGAGAAGATTGCATTTACAAATGCATCATTGGCCGAAAGCTATTTTTGCAATACCTCTAGGAGCAATGATTTACTTTAATTTTTTTACACATCATTTTCTATATGACTTTAGATGGGTATTAACTTTAATTTTATTCATTGTTTTCTTTCGCACATTTGTGGAATTTTCATTACGAGGCGTTACATATAAAATGCCGCTCGTACTCTCATTTTTCCTTATCGGATTCTTTATTTGGATTGCAGAAAACATCGCTACCTTCTTCGGAGCATGGCAATATCCAAATCAACGGGAAACATGGAGCCTCGTTCACTTAAGCAAAATTAGCTCATGGTTTTTACTCGTTGTTATTAGCATTATGATTGTTACACAACTCAAACATTTGAAGCAGTCGAAAAGATAATGCCGATTATGTAAAAACAGTTTAAAAACAGTTAGCCCATCACTCATTAGAGAGTGATAGGCCTTTTTTAATAATATTTTTTAAACCGTCCTCATCAAAGGCATTATAGGTTCATCATAATTTACGAGAGCATAAGCAGTTGCACATTATGAACTAGTACTAGCAGAAGAGGTTGCTGCAGATGAAGCGGCAATCGTTGCTATCATAGCTGCCTGTTGTGCTTGTATGAGGACTTCTATCATTGTTTGTAAACCTGTGTTGGTAGCTTTACTTTCCTCACCTTTCTGACTTACGAACAGTTGAATAGCAATAAGAATATTCGTATCTGTATGCCAACGGAATAATTTCTCCCCCTGCAATTTTTCAATGAATGCTCGAATAGAATGAATCTCTTTTTCTCCATCCTCAAGTAACGCTAGTAGCCCGATAGCTGGATAATGCATCTGTTTCACTTTTACCTTTTCTTGTTTTAACAACTTCCAAATGCTTGTACATGTTGCAACTAACATTTCTTCATGGACATCCTTCTTTAGTGAGAGGATATGACTTAAAAACTGAAGATCATTCCCTTTACGCAAACCAGCTTTCGCTAGTTTCTGATACAGACGTTCCACTCGGTCCATAAGTGTTTCTACATTCTCTGATTGTCCTGCTAGTAAAACCGCGAGCGGATAATCATTTGTACCTGTAAGAAAGAGATGATCCTTTTTCATGCGTTTATATACTTGTATCGAACGCTGAATGTGCGTGCCATGCTGTTCATTTTCTTCTGTTAAAAGCACAGCTGCTGCGAGATAAGTAAATATACTCCGGCTAAAGCCACCAGCGACCAATTGTTCATATAAATCTAAAAACCTCTGAAAAGCTTCCTTGTAATCTGTAAAGTGAATATCTAATGTTGCGGACACCACAAAGCGATGATAAGACTTTAAGTATGAAAACATCCCTACCTGATTCTTAATATAACTACTAATTTCTAAAAAACGTCCGAGATCAAACAGTTTATCACTACCTGCATACATAGCAGCAATCATCATACCTGTTCGAGAATCACTCGTTTTCCATTTTAGTTCTCCCTTTAACTGTGCATATGTATGTGTGTATTGCTCCAACTTTTGTTCCAATGTAATCATAGTATTCCCCCATTTTCTAGTTCCTCTCTTTTATTATACGTATATTCCATATTTAGGAATACCCTATTTCATACAGATTTTGCAACCTTATACTTTCTTCTGTATTATTTTCAATATTTTTCTATTAAGTAATACAAAAAAAATAATAACTACCATAAAACTTAGGATGTTTCTTTATCCTAATTGGTTGGTTTTCTTTCCTTCTTCATCAGCATCACGATGATTAGCGTTCATAATCCTTAATCCTTCAAGAAGTTCAACAACAAAAAAGATAGATAATAAATTATCTACCCTTTTTTGTCTATATATTATTTAACATTACCAAAAACTAAAGAGCCTTAATAATACGTTCCATCGCCTTCATTTGCCCAATATGGTCTGCTTCATGATAAAGCATCATACCGTAAAGCTCTCCAACTGTTTCCAACCCTAAAAATGGCTCTGGAAGTTTATTTTCAAATGCTTCTGCTGGAATTTCTTGAATGCGCTTCGCTTGTTCTTTTAATTGAACCGTTAACACTTCTAATGACGGTCCTTCTGTTTTCCATTTAGATGGTCTTGAACCATATCCAAACATACCTGGATATTCAGTTGGTAATTGTTTAAATTCTCTTCCAAACATGAAAGTTTCTGCCGCCGTTAACACGTGACCGATATGCCAGCGAATTGTATTGTTAAAGCCCTCCGGCTGCGTATCCGCAGTTTTGTCATCTAACGTTTCCATAAATTGAAGTAATGCCCCACGCGTTATTTCAAATTGTTTTAAACCAATTATTCTATTCATTTTATCGTCTCCTTTTTTATGTACAATTTATTATGAACTAAGGATGTTAAATTTATTAAAGTTTCACCTTGTTTAATCTATCAGAAACAATTAAGAAAAACATCTAATATGCTTAGTAAAAATAATAAAAGGTTCACCCCTCGTAAATATAGAATTACTTACTACACAAATAGTTTAGTAAATAAAAGAGGAGTGTAGTTGCATGTTACATGTTTTAAAACAGCAATATAATCTTATTAGCTCTACAAGAGAAACTCTATTTTCGTTTTTAGAAGAAATCCCACGAGAAAAATTGCACAGCACGGTTCCTAATTTCGGAAGTGGCAGCATTTTAAAAACCCATATTCATGTAGCTGATTGCTACCGATACTGGCTTGGATCATTCGCATTCAAGCAAAAACGAGCAGATTTTTCATTCGCTAGTGATTATGAAATTGAGCATGCAAATGTCGAGAAAGCTCGTGCTAGATTTAAGTTAGTCGATGAGGTTGTAATGCGTTTTTTAGATGAATACAATGACCGTTGGCTCGAAAATATAGCAAATGAAGTGAAATGGCAAAAAGAACCTTGGAGCACAACTCCTCTATGGCTTTTAACTCATGCGGAAACACATGAATTTCATCATAAAGGTCAAATTGTATCAATGGCTCGTCACCTCGGATACACTCCTCCTGACACAGACCTTAGTTAGTTAATTACTGCAACTGAACTTAATAAAGTGAAACTTTAATCAGTGAGGGCTTTGTTCGTCCTCCACTGATTATTAGCCTTCACCAATCGGGCGTTTACGGGCAGTTGATCTCCCACCTAACTTCTTTGCTCCAGCCAAATTTTAAGGTGGGAGTCTTACTGCCCACAAATAGCGGGATAAACACAAAAAGAAAGAGCCCGTTTTGATTAATCTATTTCAAAACATGCTCTTTCTTTCCGTAAATAAGTTAATCGTTTATTATATTACTTCCTCACTTATAACACCCGTTAATTAAAAGACTCCCTCGTCACCTCAATAAATTGCTGCAGTGGCGCTGTCATCCATTTATCTTTATGCCAAGCAATTTGCGTATAGATCGGAGTGATTGTATTCTTTAAGACTAATTCCTTTATCGTTCCCTCTCGTATATCTTTTTCTACTACTATTGCTGGCAAAACTGCTATACCTAAATCTGCAATAACGCATTGTTTAATTGCCTCGACACTAACAAATTCAATCTTATTTGCTGGGTATACATCTTCCGCACGGAATAACTCTTCAAATAAAGTCCGATACGAGCAACCTAGTTCTGTTAGTAAAAGTGTTTCGCTTTCTAAATCTTTTGTAGAAACGGAAGGTTGTTCAAGTAAACGATGCGTAGGGGCAGCTACTACTTTTAATTCTTCTTTCATAAGTGGCTCCACACGTAAAACATCCTCTGTTTTACATTCGTCCAAAATAAATACAAGATCTACTTTCCCCTCCATCAATTGTTCCTTCGCATCTTTATTGGAATGTGCAGGTTTAAATATAAGCTTTATTTGGGGAAATTGTGCTTTAAATTTCTTTAATATAGATGGAAGCCTATATGTACATTGACTTTCTTGTGCACCGATTATTAACGTACCCGCTATTTCCTCATCATCTTTCACAGCCATTTTCGCTTCGTTACTGAGTGCAATCATCTTATCAGCATATAGTTGAAACTTCCTGCCTGCTTCAGTTAAGAAAAGACGTTTTCCTAATCTTTCAAATAATGGCGTACCGAGCTCAGCCTCTAACGTTTTAATTTGCGCCGTTACACTCGATTGAGCAAAGTTCAATTTCTTCGCAGTTTGCGTAAAGTTCAAAGTGTCCGCTGCTACTTTAAATGTAATTAATTGTTTTATCTCCATTTATCATCCCTCTTTTCAATCGGTATTTCCGATTGATTTCATCGAAATAATCCTCTTTTTCTATTGATATTTGTATTGTATGATAAATAGCATCGACAAACAATAAAATGGAGGTATTCCATATGAAAGCACTTTGTTTCGAACAGTTTGGAAGTCCAGATGTACTACAATATAAAGAAATACATGATCCAATCATAAATCCAAATGAAGTTCTTGTTCGCATGCAAGCAATCGGATTAAACTTCGCTGATATTTATAGACGCCGCGGCGATTATCATCTCGCTGGTAACCCGCCTTATATATTAGGTTATGAAGGCGCTGGTATTGTTGAAAAAGTAGGAGCTAACGTTACTACTATCAATCCCGGAGACCACATTGCATTTGCTGACGTTCCATTCTCAAATGCAGAATTAGTTGCCGTTCCATCTGAAAAAGCAATTACACTTCCAGACTCTATTTCTTTTGAAACAGCCGCTTCTGTCTTATTGCAAGGTCTAACAGCACATTATTTAACGAAAGATAGCTATCAAATAAAACAAGGCGATATAGCTTTAGTACACGCTGCAGCTGGTGGCGTTGGTCAACTTCTCGTTCAAATGATTAAACTACTGGGCGGAACAGTAATCGGTCTTACATCATCAAAAGAAAAAGCACAAGTAGCTACGTTAGCTGGTGCTGATCACGTATTTTTATATACTGAAGCATGGCATACGAAAGTACTTGAGGTGACTAATGGTGCCGGAGTAAATGTTGTGTATGAATCAGTAGGTTCTACACTCGTGGAAAGTTTTAACGCTACTAAAATTGGCGGTACTGTCGTATTTTACGGAATGGCCGGCGGTAATCCTATACCTGTAGATCCACGTATGCTTATGGATACTTCAAAGACTTTAACAGGTGGAGACCTTTGGAATGTACTTACTACTTTTGAGGAACGTAAGCAGCGCTCCGCTCAATTATTTGATTGGATTGCTAGTAGAAAATTAAACATCGCGAGTCCTACTACATTCTCTTTACAAGATGGTGCTCTTGCACATGAATTATTAGAGAGCCGAAAAAGTACTGGGAAGATTTTATTAATTCCGTAATCTTTACAATAAAAAAAAGAAAAGATAAGCATATAAAAGAGCATCGATTCCGATGCTCTTTTAGTATGAAATTTTGTTAGTTTCTTTTTATTCCAGTAATTTTCGGCTCATCATATGAAATAATGTCGATGATATGGTTCAAACAAGGAATTTGATAGTGAACGAACTGCTCTTCAGGAAATATAAATTCAGCAATTGTTCCTGCTTTAACAAAATCCAAATATCTTGATTTTGAGTAAACTCTAAAAATTCTACCTTCTGAAATTTCGTAGTCATCCATTACAGTAAACGATTCATTAGTAACGGAGTAAGCAATATACGATTCAGAATCCAATTGCACCATTGGCAGATTGGCATCAACATCAATGGATGATGCTTCTATTTCAACCTCATCTTTAATTTTCATAAGTCCCTTAGTTTTATTAACTTTGCACCTATCAATAAGTACCCTCAATAAATTTTCTTCAGGTTCAAACAATTTGTTTAAATATATATATCCTTTAAATTCCATCAAATCTTGAAAATCCATTATTCCCCCATTTTGAAAATCTAAAAGGAATCGTAATACACCCTGTTAAATTTCCACACTTTCTTTCCCTTTTGCAACATAACTCATATCTCCAACCGATTCTACTGTATATTCCCCATCTTGATATACAACTTTCGTTACACTTGCATTCTCTACTCCCAGTTTTGTTTTACTACTGTCTAACATTTCTATTAAGGCAGTAATCAAAAGCCCATGAACGACAACTAAAACGTTGCCACCTCCATTTTTAGCAGCTTCTTCACTAATTTTATCAATCTCTGTTTTTATGCGAGTAGAAAATAATTCCCAATCTTCCGCTTGTTTCGTAGGGTCTGCTGCTCTAATAAGATTAATCACTTCTTGAATAGAAAACTTCATAAGTTCTTCTGGTGATGCAACGCCTGCAGCTTTTCCAACCACATCCCACATATTTTCAAGTTTTTCACCTTCAAAAATACCAAAATTTAATTCTCGTAATTTTTTTCTTTTCTCAAGTTTTAACTTTGATTGCTCACTATATTTTAATACTAAATTAGCAGTTTCAATCGCTCGGCCGCTATCACTACTATATGCATTCATAAAATGAACATCTTTTAATCCCGTTCCTAAATTAGAGGCAACTTCCACACCTTTTTCTACTAACGGGGAGTCTGCCCAGCCTTGCGCGCGATGATTCGTATTTAATATTGTTTTTCCGTGTCTTGTAACATATAACGTAACTACATTCTCATTGCTATCTGTTTCTCGATTCTTCATCATATTCTCTCCCTTTACATTTCTATATCAATTTTACCACCTTAATTATTCATTGAGCAAAATATACGTAAGTGAATCGTCTTAATAAAAAAGCTACCTTTCTGTATATCCCTACAAAAAGATAGCATCTTTTATGATTATTCCTTAACCGATACTCCTACTCAGCAAAAGCACTCGAATACTGTACAATTCCTTCTACACCTTGCAGAGCGTTCTCACCTAACTCAATCACCATAAACACTTCATCTGGCACTTCAAATGGTGCTTTTATATTCCAATCACTTGCTTTTTTAAATCCAAATTTCGGATAGTACTCTGGATGCCCTAATACCACAACAGATTCATATCCTAGTTCTTTCGCTTTTTCTAAAGCAGCTACGATCAGTTTTCTGCCAATTCCTTTTTTCTGATGGCTTGGAGTAACTGATACTGGTGCAAGTGCTAATGATTTTACAGAAGTTCCATCCTGTTCTATTGTAATTTTTGATAACAAAATGTGCCCCACTATTCTCTCATCAACCGCAACTAATGATAATTCTGGAATAAATGCATCACATTTTCTAATACGTTTTACAAGTTCATGTTCTCTTTTATCACTAAATTCTTCATTTGAAAATGCTTGTTTTACAACTTCTTCAGTTTTACTACAATCATTTTGTTGTTCTTGTCTAATCGTTACCATTCTATATTATCCTCTATTCTTTCTTATTTCTTTTTGGATTTTACGAAGCGCTTTTTTCGATCCGCGCTCCATATCGTGCTGCATTTTTCTTTCTTTATAATCGACAAATAGTGTATTTAAATCATATCCTTCTGGGTATAGTTCTTTCGCCGCTACCTCTAAAGTAATACGTTTTACATTCACTTCAGCGAATTCACCGTTATAATATACAACAACATTATAGAAATTATCTTTTTCCTTATAGATGATACCAAAATCATCATGATCCAATAAATTCACACGGTCACCGATTTTATATTCATAGTCATTTTCTCTTTTTTCTTGCACCATTTTCGGTTTTCTTATTTTGCTTTCATTCACTTTTTCTATAGCGTATTCTTTATTTCCCATATACTCTTTCGCTCTTTGCAGTACATGTTCTTTTACATTCATTTTATTTGCAATCCAAAGTGCATTGCTTTCACCAGATTTACCGATCACTAATTTATAAAGAGGCTCCAATGTCTCACTATTAAATTGCATTGCTGCGTTCATAAAATCACCGTGCATTTCTGAAAATCGTTTTATTTCACCGTAATGCGTACTCGCAATTGTAATACATCCCGCGAGGTAAAATTCTTCTAAAATAGATATCGCAAGCGCCGCACCTTCATTCGGTTCTGTACCACTTCCTATTTCGTCAAATAGTAGTAATGTATTATTATTTGACATCCTCATAATCTCGGATAGATTTTTCATATGCGATGAGAATGTACTTAGTGCATTTTCAATACTTTGATTATCACCAATATCTACAAATACGTTGTCAAAAATAGCAATTTCCGTTTCTTTATCTCCAGCGATGTGCAGGCCTGACATTGTCGCTAATGTTAACAATCCGATTGTTTTTAACACAATCGTTTTCCCGCCCGCATTCGGTCCTGTAATAATTAAACTTCGGTAGTTTTGACCGATTTCAAAGTTTAATGGTACTATTTTCCCACTTAAAAGCGGATGCTTACAATTCACTAAATGAATGTAGCCATGATCATTTAATTTCGGCTCTATTCCATCGATTGATTTACTAAACTTCGCTTTCGCAAATACCATATCATATTGACTAATCAATTCCATATTAATTTTTATATGATAAATATTTTCTAATACCATTCCTGATAAAGTCGCTAAAATTTGATACTCTTCCATCGCTTCTTCTGCTTTCAAACTTGCGAGCTCCGCATTTAACTTTGTAACCGTATGTGGTTCTATAAATACAGTAGAACCTTTAGCGGAAGCTTCAACAATACTTCCCGCAACTTGATTTTTATAGGTAGATTTGATTGGAATCGTATAGCGATCATCCTTTTTACTAATAAAGAATTCCTGAATATACTTCTTATTTGCACTACTATTTAAAAATTTTGTTAAACGTTCTTTTATTTTTCCATCTACAGAATCAATGTTATTTCGAATTCGTTTTAACTCTTTACTAGCAGCTGCATCAATGCCATTTCCTTTAATCGAAAAGTTAATTTCTTCTTCGATACTTTTAAATTCAGACATTGAATTTGCATACGAAGATAATACTGGCGCAAAGAATTCTTTATCTAGCATAAACTTTTTAATCTTTCGGCACCCACGTAAAAAGTCTGAAACGCTCACTAACTCTGCTGGATCTAAAATCATCCCTTTTTCTAATTTTTGAATTGTACTAGCGATATTGGAAATTCCGAAGAAAGGAACATGCCCTTCTGCATCTACTATAGCTCGTGCTTCTGTCGTTTCATTTAAGCGATTTCTCACTACTTTTATACTCGTACTCGGCTCTAATTTATTTAATAATTCCTTACCTAATCCACTTATACAATATGATTTCACTATTTCCATTAATTCGTTATATTGTAACTTTTCAAAAGTCATCGTATTCATTTTGTTTCTCCTCACTATGATTGATTTATATCATAAATGAAGATACCTACTCATTAGATTCCAATGAGTTCTACATTATTCAATTACCATGTTTATACATTAAAAACATATACAAAAAAGCTGCGGGGATACCGCAGCTTTTACATTTACAAGGCATGTGTAATAACATATGAGAAAATAAGCCATAAAAACGGATGGCACTCCCCTTATTACACGCTTTATAAAGTATTGTAGGTATCTTCATAGGTTTCGAAATAAATGCATGACAAAATTAGGGGTATGATATACATAAAAATCCCCTGGTCTTATCCGATTTATTTCATTAAATTTTTCCTATTTAGTACCTACCGCACTCACAAAAAGCACCTCTCATTAATTTATATTTTATGTTCATTGAAATCTAATTTATTGAAATCATCATACTATATGTTTTGTAAGAAGTAAAGGTGTCATACTTTAATAACTATGCAGAATGTAAAAAAGAAGAGGAAACTTATATTTCAGTCTACCTCTTCTTTTCATCACCAATTTACCGCTGAACATATATGGAAACTGAGCCGCCACTTACATAGAACTGCCCCCATCCGTCCTTATTAATTGTTACAGTATTTGTTTGATTACCCGTAATATCGTACCATACTTCCCCAGCGTTATTCTTTCCAACATCCATCCACTTTGATCCTCCTGGTCCGTCCGAGAGTAATGTCGCTAAACCAGAATTAGCATGTACACCATCGCCTTCTCTTGTCCAGCCAATCACATCTGGATGGTCTAAATAATCACGCTGCGTACCATATGCAAAGTTTTTTCGTGCCGTCAAAATTGGATCAATTTTATCTTTTAACGCTGGAATTTCATAACTACTATTTCCGCTTGTCCCATAGTAATCACCATAGAAAACTGAAGGATAGCCCTCTGCACGAGTTAAAATAAATGCATATGCCAGCGGCTTAAACCACGGACTTACTACAGATTCCAATGACTGCCCAGGCTGAGAATCATGATTCTCAACGAGAGTAACTGCGAGTGCAGGGTGATTTTTCATTACTGTTCCATTTAAAATATTTCTCATATCATAATTCCCATTTCCTGTTGAAGCATAATGAAAATTGTAATGAAGCGGTGCATCAAACACAGATTGATTATAATTGACTTTCGCTAAATAATTGTTTAAAGCCTGAACATCATTTTGCCAATATTCAGCTACTGTAAACATTTCTTTCCCCGTTTGCTGTCTGGCATGATTTACCCAATCGCGTAAATATTCATGATCAATATGTTTAACAGCGTCCAAACGAAAGCCATCTAAATTTAATTCATTCGCATACCATGTTCCCCAATTTTTCATCTCATTCGCAACATCAGGATGATCAAAATCAAGATCTGCATACATCAAATAATCATAATTTCCATTTTCGCTAGACACTTCCCAATCCCACGCTTTATCTACACCCCTAAATTTATAAATTCGATTTAATTTCCTTCCTTCATCCCAATCCGTTCCGTCAAAATGATACCATTTCCATTTGAAATTAGAATAAGCATCTCCGCGCCCTGGAAAATTAAACCCCGTCCATGCACTAATTTGATAATCACCTGATACTTCAATATTTCGATTGTTACGGTCTACCTCAACAGCTGTTACGGTTTCAGTATAATCAGCCCCACCTTTATGATTCATAACTACATCACCGTATACGTCGATGTTTTGCTTATGTAAAGCGTCAATTGCAGATTTCAACTGTGCTTTTGTCCCATATTTCGTCCGCACCGTTCCTTTTTGATTGAACTCCCCTAAATCATATAAATCATAGGCCCCATACCCTACATCATTTTGCGAAGTCCCTTTATATGCAGGTGGTATCCATACAGATGTGATTCCTTTATGAGCTAAACTTTCAGCATCGGAACGCAAACGATTCCAATGATTCCCATCATTCGGAGCGTACCACTCAAAATACTGCATTAATGTTCCATTGTTCACTGTTGCTGCTTCTGCCTTATTTCCCTCATATATATTAGGAAAAAGCAAAATAAACAATAAACAGACTACCGTAATCCTTTTCAACATATTTACACCATCCCTTTCAAGAAAACGTTTGCATAATTTATTAAAGTTATTATAATATTCGTTCTACAGTTAGTAAAGTAACAATCTTTTAATCTCTCACATTATTTTTCAAAATATGAATTCAACTATTCCACAAGTACCCCATATAGTTTAAAATTCACATCGGATTCAAAATTGTTTACAATTTATCTATAAAAGCATAACGGAGGGATTTCTATGACCGACTTTCAAAAACAATTTTTTGCAAGATTAAATATAGAAGAAAAACACAAAGTTTCATTTGAAGATTTACCTAACATTATGTACGCAATGGCACAAACTGTCCCTTTTGAAAACTTAAATATTCTCGAAAACAACTTTAAAGAAATATCAAAAGAAAATCTAAAAGAAAAAATTTTAATAAACAACCGTGGCGGCCTTTGTTATGAATTGAATCCGGCTATGTATTACTTCCTTAAAGACTCTAAATTCGATGTCCATCTCGTTTCAGGAACAGTTTATAACGCTGCAAATTCTATATGGGCTGTAGATTCAGGGCATATCGCAACTGTTTTACAACATCATAATGAACTTTACTTAATTGAAGTAGGTTTCGGATCATATTTACCCCTTTCCCCTGTTCCTTTCTCAGGTGAGATCGTTCATTCTGTAACAGGCGACTATCGTATTCGTAAAGAAACGACTGAAAAAGGTAATTATATTTTAGAAATGCGTAAAAGCAATGAGTTTCTAGATCAATCTTCTACTGATGATTGGACAGTAGGTTATGCATTTTACTTGGAAGAAGTGGATGAAACGAAAGCAAATGCAGCACAAAAAATTATTGTTGAACATGAAGGTTCACCATTTAACAAAGTACCTCTTGTTGTAAAACTTACTCATGACGGGCACGCATCATTAACAAAAGATAGCCTTACAGTAACGAAAAATAGAAATAAAACAAAAGAAACAATTACAAAAGAGCAATATACAAACCTCCTTCATTCAACGTTCGGCATTACATTATAACTTTTAAAGCCTCGCCATTTCCTGCAAGGCTTTTCATTTTCCAGCAGGGATTTTTTGCAATTTGTTGTATTTCATAGTTATATAGGAATATAACTACATATTTAGAAAGGAAATGATTATGACTGAACTTAAAGATCGACTACAAGTAGCTGATAAAGAAAAATGGGATTTAACGGATATTTATCATACAATTGAAGATTGGGAAAGCGATTTTCATAAAATTGAAGTATTAACGAATGAATTACACAAGTTTAATGGAAATATTCATGACGGCAATAGTTTATTAGCTTATTTAACAAAGAGTGAAGAAATATCTAGCATAATATCTTTAATGTTCGCTTATGCACGATTACAATCTGATCTTGATACACGCGATACTGACGCTCAATCCCTTGTCGATAAAGTATCACAATTACACGTGAAAGTAAGTGCGGCTAAATCTTTCTTTTCTCCATTCTTACTTAGCGTAGATGAAAACACATTATATTCTTACATAGAAGAAACCGAAGGCTTACACTATTATAAAGAAGACTTATTTGAGCTATACCGTTATAAAAAATACGTTTTGAATAAAGACCAAGAAGAGATTTTATCACAAATGGGTGAAGCACTCTCCTCCCCGCAGCATACATTTGGCATGTTAAATAATGCAGATATAATTTTTGGTGAAGTGACTACTGATGATGGAGAAAAAGTAAACTTAACACGTGGAATGTATTCAAAGCTAATAGAAGATGAGAATCGTGAGAAACGTGAAGAAGCCTATAAAGCTTATTACAAACCATACGTTCAATTAAAGAATTCTATCGCTTCTACTTTGTCCGCAGCTATTAAAAACAATGTTACTGTCTCAAAGCTACGAAAATATCCATCAGCTTTAGAAAAATCATTATTTGGCGACATGGTTCCGAAAGAAGTATATGAAAATTTAATTGAGACAACGAAAAAAAACATTCAATCATTACATACGTATAATGAACTTAGAAAAGAAAAATTAAATGTAGATGAACTACGACAATACGACTTGAGTGTTGATTTAGTAAAAGGTGTAAAACAAGACATTCCATACGACGAAGCGTTTGATATAATGATCGCGTCACTAGCTCCTTTAGGTAAAGAATATATCGAAACATTAAAAAACTTTAAAGATAAACGCTATATAGATGTGAGAGAAACACCAGGAAAACGTTCTGGCGCTTATAACTTTGGTGTATACGGCGTTCATCCTTTCATTCTTTTAAATCATCATGATGATTTAAATAGCCTTTTCACCCTTACTCATGAATGCGGGCACGGTATGCATACGCATTACTCACACGGATACCAACCAAGAATTTCTGCACACTATACTATCTTTGTTGCAGAAGTCGCTTCTACAGTAAATGAAGTGTTATTAATTCATTATTTATTAAAAGAAGCAAAAGAAACGAACGTACGTAATCATTTAATTAACTACTTTATCGATAGCTTTAAAGGTACTTTCTTTACACAAATCATGTTTGCAGAATTTGAAAAAATCACACATGAAATGGCCGAACAAGGTAAACCATTAAATGCCAAAGTCTTTAGTGAAATTTACGAAAACTTATTTAGAGAATATAATGGCGACTCTCTCGTATTTGACGAAGAAGTAAAATATGGCTGGTCTAGAATCCCTCATTTCTACCGTCCATTTTACGTATACAAATACGCAACTGGATTCGCTTCTGCCATTCAAATCGCCGATAAATTATTAAGCGGTGATCCAAATGCTCAGAAAAACTATATTGAATTCCTTAAAGGCGGAAGTTCTGACTATCCATTAAACCTACTGAAAAAAGCTGGCGTTGATTTAACTACACCAGAACCGATTGAAAGTGCATTAAATCGATTCACCCAACTTGTTGAAGAGTTTTCAGCATTATAGAAAAAAGCATGCAGATTATAGAATCTGCATGCTTTTTCATATAAAATATACATTTCATTTATTCACTTGTTGCTGCGTCACACAATGAATCATACCACCATACGCATACAGTTCATTTACATAAACACCGACAATTCTTCTTCCTGGAAACTGCCCTTCAATGATTTGAAGTCCTAACTTATCATGTTCATCACCGTATATAGGAACCAATACAACTTCATTTCCAATATAAAAGTTCAAATACGAACCTTTACAGTCTGCCTCTTTTACCACTTTTCTTGTCACCGGTACTGGTATGAGCTGAAATGGATTTCCATCTATATTTCTCGCTTGTCGCAATTCTTGATAATGCTTTTCCTGCGCCTCCAAAAGGTACGAATCTCCTTCCCCAAAAGGATCATATTCATAAAGAATTGTATTTTCATTTACAAAACGCGCTGCCCCATCAATATGGTAATCTGTATCTTCATCATAATTATCCTCTCCGCGAATACCAGTTATCCATATAAAATTCGTTACTCCCAAATACTTCGTTAACTCTATTTCAATCTCTTCCTGATTTAGTGTAGGATTTCGATTTTCATTTATAATAGAAGTTTTTGCCGCCATTAAGGTGCCATTTCCATTTATCTCTATTCCTCCACCTTCTATACAGACACTAGATTTAACTTTTGGAATGCTATACATTTCACTTATTTTTTCCGGAATAACAGCATCATTTTCATACGGATATTTATCCCCCCAACCATTAAATACCCAGTGTGTTAAACAGAGATTGCCTTCCTTATCTTTTACAAAGATCGGTCCATTATCTCTTATCCAAACATCATCCGTTTCTTCAATTAAAAAATCAATTTTATCCATATCTACATTCGCTTCAATTAACTTCGATTGTACATGTACTTTTTCTTCCTCATCAAATACAACAATATGCACATTCTCACCGTAATGAAGCTCCTTTGCCATCGTTACCCAAATATCATCTAGCTTAGATCTGTAACCTTCACCTCTATGAGCTTTATCATGAGGCCATTGGAGCCATGTCCCCTCATGATTTTCCCACTCAGCAGGCATATAAAACAAACTATTTTCTATATTTCTCATACGTGTTCACCCCTTCTTCGAATGTAAGTTCAGTCTAAACTTTGACATCGTGTTAAGGTCAACAGAAATATATTAACTACTTCATAAACTGATTCTTTATTTTCCCTTGTGATACACTACTTCTCCTTGTAAAACCGTCACTAAAACTTTCGCATTCGGAATCTTATCGACACTCATTTTAGTAATATCTTCATTTAGCAATACCATATCGGCTGATTTACCTACTTCAATTGAACCAGTAATATTATCAAGGCCTAATGCTTTGGCGGGCTTAATTGTATAAGCATCAATAGCTGCATATATATCAGATAAGCCTTTCTCTTCAATACTTAACGCATTCGAAATTGTCACAAGTGGATTCAGTTCGTTTACGTCCCAATCACTACTAAGCGATACATTTGCTCCTGTTTTCCAAATGCGTCCTAACGGCATAATTCGTTTCATCTGTTGATTTGTAAAATACGCACTTGCCCAGCTTTGTTTAGGATCTTCTGCAAAATCATGACCTACTTGGAAATCAGCGCTAATACCTAACTTAGCAAAACGATTTATATCACTATCTTCTACCATTTCCACATGTGTAAGCGTATAAGGTTGATTCGCCCCTTCTTTTTTCGCTGCTTCAATTGCATTTAAACTTTCTCTTACTCCGCCATCTCCAATTGTGTGGATGAGTGCACCGTAACCAATTTTATTGAGTTCACTCAACCACCACTTCATTTTTCCTTCTGGAATATAGTTCAAACCGTACGGTGTTCCTTTAAACCACTCAAATTTATATTTTTCTAGTATTTTAGCTGTGCTGTTAATGCTAATTCCATCACTATACATCTTCACTTGATTAATAAGCATTCTAGATGATACATCATCACGCTTAATTTTTTTGAAATACTCCATTTGCTCTGCTTCATTTAAGTTCGGATATACCCACGGACGAAGTACTACTCGCGACGTTAACTTTTTCTCATCATTAACTTTATTCCAAACATCTAACCAGCCTCGTTTCCAATAAAGACGTCCATCGCCGACTGTAGTAATACCATTCTTCGCAACCTCATCTAAACCGTCTAACAAACCTTCATAATTTTTTTCAAAGAGATTGGGCTGGGAATTCCATGCTTTTTCCATCACGATATCCCCTGCTGTATCATACAGAAGCCCGAAAGGTTCTCCTGTTTCTGGATCCCGGATGATTCTTCCGCCTTGCGGATCTTTCGTCTCTTTATTTATTCCCGCTACTTCCAATGCTTTTGAGTTAACCCATACAGAATGAGAAGTTCTTTCCATAATTAATACAGGGTTATTAGGAAATAACTCATCAAGAACTTGTAATGGCGTTTGTTGTTCTGATTTTTCGTCCATATCTTTTAACAGCTCTTCCAAACTAAATCCTGTTCCGCTTATCCATTCGCCATCTTTCACATCTTTTTTACAAGCCTTTAAATACGAGCGTTGTTCTTGCAGCGCAGCATCCGGTGAAACACTACAATTCCCTGCTGCTGGTGATTTCGCCTCAAATATATGATTGTGATTGTCCACAAAACCAGGAAGAATAAAACGTCCTTGTAAATCCACCACTTTCGTATCTTCATTTATAAATCCTTCTACATCTTTGTTTGAACCAACAAATGTAATTTTCCCTTCTTTAACGGCTACAGCCTCTACAATGTCTTGCTTGTCATTTGAAGTATAGATTGTACCATTTTTAAACACTACATTTTTTGGCAACTGATTTGGTAGAACGAAGCTACCATTCTCACCTTCTCCTACTCCAGGAGTACACGCTGAAAACCATGTCATACTTAGAATCAGACAAATAATCATGATTGTTCTTTTCATATTCTTTCTCCTTTTTATTATGATGAATTACTTACATAAATAGAATAAGGATTGACATAATGTTAATGTCAATCCTTATTCTCAGTCTATTTTCATAACTAAAAAACAAATTTGTGTCACATACTCCTCTACTAAACAATCACATTCAGGTCCCTTTATGTAGACCTCATATGGTGAACCATCTATTACATAACCATTTCTTTCAATCCATTTTTCTAACGCAATATAAGCGTAGCCTATATAGTCATAACTTCCATAATGCATAGTAGTAACGATTTGATGTGGATTTAATTTTTTTATTTCATATTCTTGTACTACATCTTTATTGTTCCCATGCATGACCGGAATCCTTAATTCAACATCACTTTCATTTGGAATATACTCTTCATCATAAAAGACCGTAGAGGGCGAACCGACCATTTGTAAGTTATGCTTTTGTACTTTTTCATATAAGTCATAAAAATAATCATCCATATCATCTATATTTATTTGCAGTCTTTGAGCAATTACTGTTATTTCATTTCTCATTCCAATAAATATATCGTAATTTCTATGACAAGCAGTATTTAAAGCATAATTCATATTTACCATTTCATTCATTTCTGAAATAACCTGTAAATTTTGTTTCACCTCATGAGACAATTCTATAATTTGTGATTGCATATGTTTAATAAATGAATCTTGATCTGATGATTGAAGAATTATTTTGATTTTCGGTAAAGGAAACTTATACTCCCTTAGCTTTTTAATTTTCAGCGCTATTTCAAGCTGCCCTTGCTCATAATATCTATATCCATTTACCGGATTCACATATGCTGGTTTCAATATTTCCTCTTTATCATAATGCCTTAGCATCCGTGTACTCATTTTACAAATCCGCGAAAACTCAGTAATTGTATACATATAAATACCCCTTGAATACATTCTCTTATATATAAGCTTATTTATTAAAACCAATCAAATATTTTTCTGATTGAAGAACCTTCATTCTGATCGTTCAGCCTTTTCATTTTTGAAGGTAACAAATGACTAGGACAATACCACGTTAAACAATTCATCGCGCCTCCCATTGTCGATATTTCTCCTACATGACTTTGAATAACTTGTTTCTCAGTATGCTGTTGAATATATCTTAAAACTTCCTCATCTTTAGCTAATCCAAACTTAGGAACGTAAAGCGTATCACGTGTTTCTAACATATTTATATATAAACCTTTTGCTGACGCTATCTCTTCATCGTATTGACCCTTCTCTGTATATGACGAAGGAACAACTATAAATTCAGCCTCTGGCATTTGCCCTTGAATAATCTCTTGAACCTTATATCTAAATTCATGATCCCCTAAAAAATCACTAATAAACATTGTATGTTCATCAATAAATTTAACCATCCCGTCTGCGTGTGCAAGTACATCTCCCTCTTCAGCAGGAATAATAATAACCCGACTCACATCTAAATCCCATTCCAGTTGCTCTATAATTTCTTCTTCCGTCCAATCATAATTATCATCAAATATGCGTTCCGTTAATATAACGGTATCTTTTTTATTCCAAATAAGATTTCCACCGTCTAATATCAATGGAGATGTCACATATTCAAAATCGTTCTTTTTCAACCATTTATTAAATTGTTGATCTAAATATCGTCCTTGATCTTTCGGTAAATAATTCGGTTGATATTTGAATTTAACTAGATGATTTGTTACAACTGGTGCAACATCTCTTAGCCAAATATCATCATACTCAAAAAAGTTTGTATGAAAGTCTTGCTCTTCAACAGATAAAGATATAAGTTGATCGGTAACTGCTTTATTTTCATTTAAGTATTCATTAAAATAAATAATGTCTTCATAAAATGGTCGATAATATTCATTCGATTCATCTGGTATTGCAGTAAAAATAATGCCACTATGTTTTTGTTCCATATTACTTACCTCGCTTTTTAATAATGATTGAATAACTGTTTTCAATAAGCCAACTATTCCCCAATTCATTTCTCTTTTCATTACAATTTTTGAAACGTGCACATTTCATGAATGGATTATAGCACGGAGAAATATTATATATTTATATAAAAAATATAAAGACGTCGTTAAGCCGTAAACTGACTCTTGACAAGATTTTTAAATTTTAATCGTCGTACACAATGAAGGATTAGATGATTTTTTTATCAAGATTCAAATCCATTACTTCTAATAGAGCGTTTTGATTATATAAATTCACTAAATGCGTTTCTACACCAATGCAAATCCCTTCTAGCGGCAGATCGTTTGGATCTTGACCAAATGGATCCTCAATTTCAACTCCTATTGCTTCAATCCCTATAAATGCAAAACTTATAAACGTAGTTGCAAGTACTGTAAACCATCCAAGACTATCAACAAGACCAATCGATAAAGTCCCACAAAATATGAGCAGTAAAATTTTAATGTGAGCAAAATATGCAAAAGGAATAGGCGTTGTTTTGATCCGATCACATCCACCCACAGCCGTAAGCATAGTATTCAAATCAGCTTCCATATTAATTATTGCATTTGGGTGAATTTGACCCGTTTTCAAACCTTTTGATAGTATAGTTTTTAACATAAAAACTATACTAATCGGTAAATGAATAGACTCAGCCAACATTTCTTTTTCCTTCTCAGAACAAATATCAAACAATGCTTTTATTTCGGATAAATCTTTTTCGTCTCTCAAATGTCCTTTCGCTATCTTTGGAAAAGCAATTAACAAATGTAAAAATTTTAATTTTTCCTGATCCGTCTTTTTCCCTTCAGACTCCCAATAACATAAAAAACTAACTGCCAAATTTCTAGTACAAGCACCAACTGTGCCAAATAACTTTCTACCTTCCCAATACCTATCATAGGCAGTGTTAGTACGAAAAACTAACAGTAGACCTAAAGCTCCTCCAACAATTACCCAAGGAGTTTGATTAATTTTTATTTCTACATAATAATAATTAATCACAGTTACTATCGTTGAAATACATATATATAATAAAATTTGCGGGAAAATATCTCTTATAACTGTTCCCTTTAATGTAAATATTTGATGTAAATTATTTTGATTATTGTAATGAACCATATTTACAAAAACCTCTTTCCTTATTAACCTTTTATTCTTTTAAATTATGAAAGTATACAATTAAATAGTAGAATCATAAACCCTATTATTATAAAACTGGTTAAGATTATTTCTTTCAATACTGTTACTCCTTTTTACCAAAAGATAAAACATCTTTTTTGATTTAAACAACAAACGTTCACTCTTCTAAATCACGACGCATTATTTTAGAATTTGCAATGAATAAAGCACTAATTAATACAAGAATCGCGCAAGCATATATCAATGAATCCATTGGACTATCATGGTCTATAATAATTAGACGAACAATAGCCGTAATACCTATATATATAAAATATCGTAATGGAAAATGAAAGTTCATTTGAAAATACTTTATAATCATTACGATGAATTCAAAATATAAAAAGAATACGACAATGCTATCAATTAAATGATAACTAGATTCCTCACTATTTAATTTAAGTTCTTGTATAAATTGAATGACTTCTTTCATAAGAAACACACTTAAAACAATTCCCAAACAGATCAAAGCTACATTTATAATGTACTGTAGAACGATAGGGAAAAACGAAAATACTTTTTTAAAATTCTTTACCACAAACATTTTTCTCCTTTTCCATATAAACCAATAATGACAATATACTTTTATTCAATTATCGTTACATTAAAATTATACATTCCGTTCTTGTTACAGATGTTAAAACAAGACAAAATAAGTAAAGATAGCATTTCACCTATTTTGTCTATAAAGCAACATAACGAAACTATAATCGATTACTTCAATTGAATCGGTTGTTGCTGTGTCACACAATGGATCATTCCGCCATTTTTATAAAGCTCTCTCACATCAATTCCCACTACTTTACGATCCGGGTATAATTTCTGAATCGTATCGTTTGCGATTTTGTCATTTGGATCATTATAGTTAGGAACCAATACAACTGTATTCCCAACATAATAATTGATATACGACCCCTTATAATCTAGAGTTTTTCCACCTTCTAAAGTAACTTTATCTTTACTAAGCGGTAAGTATTCGTACTTATATTTCTGTCCTGAAGCATTTTTTGCATCTAACAATTTATCCATATCTTTGTTTGACAAGCCCCATTCAGCCAAGTCATCTTCTGCCATCGTTACGATTGTAGATTTATCATGGAATTTAGCAAATCCATCAATATGAAAATCAGTAATATCTAAATTAGGCACTCCATCTAACCAAATAAAGTTTGTCACCCCAAGGTCACTTATATATTTTTCAATTTCCGCTTCTGATAAATCAGGATTTCTATTTTTATTCGTTACTGCGCTTCGAGTTAATAAAGCAGTCCCATTGCTGTCTAATTCAATTGCGCCACCTTCAAGGACAAATTTCCCCCAATCAATTCTTTCAATCCCTAATTGTTTACTAACATTCTCACGTATACGGGCATCATTTTTATATGGAGTTTTCTTTCCCCAACCATTAAATGCTGGATCTAATATTTTTAGATTTTTATTATTGTCATAAACAAAAATCGGTCCACTATCTCTTGCCCACACATCATCAGTAGGAGCGATAAAGAAATCAACTTTATCCATATTCAGCCCCTTATCTATTAAAAGCTTATTGATTCGCTCTTTCTTTTCCTCATCATATGCAACAATGTGGACTTTTTCACCCTCAGTTAAAGCACTTGCCATCTTAATCCAAATAGGTTCAACTTCTTGTTTATACTCTTGACCATATGTGTATTCATGAGGCCATTGTAGCCATGTACCTTCATGTTTATCTTTTTCATCCGGCATCGTATATTTTCCAGCGTTTTTCTGTACCTCTACTTTTTTATCCTCTTTCTCTTTCCCTTTGGCATTTTCATTATTCCCTTCAAAAGAACATCCACTAATAATCGTTGTAGATAATGTAGCTATTAAACAAAACTTTACTATTTTTTTCATTTTTCAACCTCCTGTTCATGTCTACAATACTGTAAGGCTTAACATAGTGTGAAGCTCAAGCTTTTTCATCAATGTAAAAATTACCAATTATTCTTCCGCATGATAATCACATAATTTCAATACAAATAGATGACATTCACAAAATACACTTCCTATATTTAACATCCATATCATTTAACTTCCTTCATAAATTTATTCTAATACTAATCCCCTCTCATACATGCTTGTTCACTAAATAAAAAAATCGGTATTGATAATTTTATATCAATACCGATTTTCAAATAATTATTTTCCTTCTATTAAATCATTCGCTAATTTCCTAAACTCTTGATTAAATGTATCATTCATACCATTTTGTACGTTAGAGAATAATATTACAAACGTTCTTTTATCCCAGTTAAAATTATTAAAAGTGTTCCAGCCAGCTAATACACCGTGGTTATGATAATAATCTGGGTAAATATAGAAGCTAAATCCATATTTTCTCGCAGGTGATACTGTAAACATATCTGATAAGCTTTGTTTAGAAATCAGCTTTCCATCCATAATAGCCTCATCTAATCTTTTCATATCTTCAACGGTCGTATACATTTCACCACAACCATACAGCCAGTTCATTTTTAAGCGGGGTGTAGCTATTAACTCATTATCTTTTTTCGTGTAACCTTCTGCTAAGAAAATATCTTCAGGGAGAGTTGCACCCATACCAGATTCATTCATTTCAACAGGAGTAAAAATGTTTTCTTTCACATATTCAGCAAGCGGTTTATTCGATATCTTTTCTACAATATACGCAAGTACCATATAATTATAATCTGTATATTTCCATCCTGTCCCTGCAGGAAATTGCAACTTTTGCGCTCCAATCCACGTTACTAACTTTAAACGTGACGCCGCATCAACACTACCTTGTCCCTGATCTGGTAACCCGGACGTATGTGTTAACAAATTTCGTAACGTAATGTTTTTATCTGCTGGAAACGATGGAATATACTTATTTACATTGTCTTCAATATTCAATTTCCCTTTTTCTCTTAGCTGTAATATAGATATTGCAACTACTGTTTTCGTTATGGAACCGATGCGATATTTTGTTCTTGGCGTTGTTAAAACTTTATCTTTTACATTCGCATACCCGTAGCCTTTTCGTAAAACCACATTATTTTTATCCGTTACGAGAACCGTCCCGTTAAATCCTTTATCTTTTAAATATTGATCGAGTTTCGTTGCTGCAATATCATAACGTTTTTGCTGATTCGCATCAACTTTCGGTTGAACATTTCCAACTTTATCCTCAAAATTTGAAAATGCCTTCAAACTGTATTTCTTTTCTTTATTTGCATGTATGAGTGCAGCGACACTCCCACAAAAAATAGCAAAAACAAAGAAAGCGATTAACCATTTCTTAAACATATGGGAACCCTCTTTTATCTAGTTTCACTTTATACTTTTCCATTCTATTCTATATCTTTTAGTTTTTAAATATCTTATAATCTATCTACTCTATTATTCCTCATAGTAAACTAGATTCCTTTTTCTAACGTTCAAATTTTAACTACTCTCTATTGTAGTTCTTTTTTACAAAATTTCCACCTTACAATCGGATACATCCAACTTTAATTTTAATTTTTTATGTAACATTCGTTACACATTAACAAGAATGGAGGCGTTAATTTGAAAAAGACCGATAAGCGCAATCGTTTAGATGATATGATGTTTCATTATCGAGTAACAAAAAACAATATAGTTTTAATTGAATATTACGGAAAACAGATTATAATTTTAAAAGGAAATGATGCTGAAAAATTTTTAAACAAAATAAATCGGGCAAGTAACGAAAAAGAAAAACAGCTTATTATGGCTAAAATTACAGGTAATTTCAAAAGAGGAAATGAGCGTTAATGAAAACGAATCTCATTTCTAAATTGATTATACAGCATATAAAAAAAGAAATGTCACTCTCACGACATTTCTTTAGATTTTCTTCATAAAAGATTTACATTTTTAATATTCGTTTACTTTTACATAAACTCACTACTGAAACGCTTAGTAATGCAGCTATCCCCATCCATGCATATGTGTAGCCTTTTCCATCTACTATATAACCAAACAAAGCAGGTGCAAAGATAATAGCAATTTGATTAAGTGTAAGCGCAAAACTCACTGTTAGACCTACCAATTCCTCACTTGCAGACTCAGCAACTTCAACCATAAAAAGACTAAACCAACCGATCGCAAAGAATCCTAGCAGTCCGCTCATCACAAACAATGCCTCAAGTGTCATTGTGTTTATACTCATTACAACAACGAAAATTAAGCAAAAAGATATACATGCACATATAAACAACGGTGTACGACGATTCCCTTTGTAATATGTATCACTTATTGTAGCTAATATAATTCGGCCTATCATTCCTGCAACTAGCATAACTGAAAATACTTTCCCTGCTACAATAGGTGTTATCGATTTTTCAATGACTAAAAATTTTATAAAATGTCCGACTAATATCATTTGTAAAGAAATCATGCAAATACCTGTAATAAAAATTGGATACAGCTCTTTTTTACATATTACCTTTTTTAACTGCATCCAAAAAGAAATACTTACATTTTCTTGGCTCGTGTGTTCTCGTACGTACGATTCCTTATAAAATATGAAAAACAATAACCCGCCTATTATACATATAGTTGCAATTACATTTATCGTATAAGCTAAACTAAATTTAATTGTAAGCAAAGGGATTATTACTCCTGCAAACGCTCCGCCAATAGGTATACCAGCTTGCCGTATTCCCATAGCTAATCCGCGCATTTCTTTCGGAAACCATTTCAAGATTACTTTACTTCCCCCTGGCTGAGATACACTATAAAAGGTCTCTATTAAAAGAAGAACAAATAATAACCCAATAAAGCCCCTTGCCGTATGAGCAAGTAACAGTGCCCCACCAAGTAATACAGCACTCGCTCCAATTAATATTCTTTCATTATACCGATCAAGTAACCTTCCGGCAAAAAGCATACAAAACAACGGACCAATATTTACAGCACTTATTAACAACCCAACCTGCATATTCGAAAGTGCATATTTCTCTTTCCAAAATAACGCAAGTACCCCTACTCCATATGTTATAAGTGTTGCACTTGCCTGTGCTACCGTTGCCAAAGTTAACATGATCCATTTATTAGAACTACTGTACTTTTCAATTTTTCTTCACTTATCAACGTTATCTCCCCCATATCCCTTTCATTGTATGAAGGTTCTGATATCATGTAAAATAAGTGTTAATAATAGAATCCATCAAAAAAATTGATACCTTTTTCGGGGTGATAATAAATGGACATAAAAGATTTAACGGTTTTTTACGAAGTTGCGACAGTAGGAAATATATCTCATGCTGCTAAAAACTTAAACTATGTACAATCAGGTGTAACGATGCGTATAAAACAACTAGAAATTGAGTTAGGTGTGCCTTTATTTTATCGAAATGGAAAAGGCGTTACTTTAACTTCTAACGGAGAAATTTTATTAACATATGCAAAACAAATCATCCATCTAATCGATCAATCCATTCAAGCTGTCCAAAGTAACGGAACCGAGCCAAAAGGCACGTTAAAAATCGGGTGTACAGAATCGACAACAGCCGTTCGTCTCCCGCCTATATTAACGACCTATTATGAAAAGTATCCAGAAGTTGAATTGATTCTAAAAACAAATACGACAGACCAATTAACTCAGCTCGTTTTAGAGCGAAAACTAGACGGGGCTCTTATCGCTGGAAATATTCAGCATACTGAACTTCATACACTTTTATTTCGAGAAGAAGAACTCGTTCTCATTAGTAAGACTCCTCTATCTTCCTTTAAAACAATAGGAGAACTGAATTTACTCGCTTTTAGTCAAGGATGTTATTACAGAAAACTATTAGAAAACTGGCTTCAAGAAGAAGGGATTTCACCTAAAAGAATACTAGAGTTCGGAACAATTGAAGCAATACTTGCATGTGTAAAATCAGGTATGGGTACGGCTATTATGCTGAAATCTATTATTCCAGATTACGAACATGGTTTATCTTTAAATACATTACCAAATCACTTTAGAAAGGTTCCTACTACCTTTATTATTCGAAAAGATATTTTCCACTCAGCTGCCTTGCAAAAATTTATGGAGATGATCAGCAATGCGTGAAAAAAAATACGCGGAATGAAACGAAGAACACAAACTCTTATAAAAAGAATTGAAGACTCTACTAAAGCATTTCCGTCTACTTTCTATAACGATGAATACTGGCATATGCCTTTACCAGGCTCTCAAGCTTTTATCGATTCTAGTACAACACCTAGGAAAGTAAAGCGATTGTGCATTCAAACCCTGTTAAATCAAGCGAATCAATTAATGACAATGAAACCGAACGATACAAATACATATCGAGTCGTTGTTATGATCAAAATAGCAAGCTTATGGAACTCACAAATCATCATATTTAAAAACGATGACTACTTTCAAAATTTTTTCAATAGAGATAACGAATTTCAAAAATGGATTCCCCTCTCCAATGCTTCCGACTTCGGGCATGAATGGAAAATATCAATTTCTAACAGTGTCCAAACATTGCATTTCCAAGAGATAATCAAGGATGAAGATGGATTTTATGATGAAGGAGAACTTTTGTTTATAGGAGAGTTATCATAAAAGGGGAACTGTCAAATGAAAAACTTCCCTTTTTCCACTAAACAACATCGCTATATAATGAATTTAACATTTCACTATATAGGAGGTTTTCATATGGTAATCCCTAAATACCCTGAAGTCCCACATCTTACGAAAAAACAAATTGAAGAAATAACCGAAATCGCTTTCCTAAAAGAATCAACACCACAACAGTGTGATGCAATTTTCGTTTTCCGTGGTTCCCATCCTGGTAATTGGCAAGCTCCTTTACATGCTTATCAACAAGGTTTAGGTGCACAAATTATCGTCACAGGTGGTACTAGTTTACATGGAATGAAACATCCAAACTGGAATTATGGAGATTTATCAGAATCAGAAGTAATTGTTAACAAGTTAATTGAACACGGTGTACCGGAAGATGCTATCATTTTCGAGAAAAACTCTCTCCATTCTATCGCAAATGTAATTGAAGCTAAGAAGATCTTTGATTTTACAACAATTAATAGTTTACTATTTGTATGTAAAAGCTTAGGAGCAGGCCGGCAATATAGAGTATTAAAAAAACATTTACCAAAACATATAACTTGTATTCCATATACATTTGATACAAGTTTTGATGGTGATTTTATAATTAATAGATATAATTGGATGGAAAATGAGAAAAGTCGCTCTATGATTTTCGGCGAATACTTGAGAAATGTTTGCTACGGCCGAAAAGGTGGAATTGAACCTCCTGAGAAAGAGATTGAAGGATTAGAAAAATACGTAGTATATTACCAACATCTTGCATAATATTTTTTCAACATAAAAAATATCGGGAAGCCAATATAAAGGCTTCCCGAATATTCTAATGATGCATAAATAACACTAAAATTACTTTTCCTTTTTCATTTTCCCACATTTCAACAAAGAAGAGATATTCATCTGGAAAATCTTCTAAAGATACTGGTTCATCAGTAAGACAAATATTATTGTGATATTTTGTATCCCATTCGGCTCTCACATCATCTATTGATTCACGCTCTAAATTACTTTTTCGATCGTCAAAATAATCGGATATAAACACTTCTTCTATTCCACCGTTATAAATCATTTGTTTCAGTTCTGCCAACGTAGGATTATTAGAATATATTTTATTTGAGACTACGATGTCATTGTTGTATAACCGCTTACTCTCATTGTCTATAAAATAACCTTTTCTTCTCATAACGCTCAGCCCTTTATGTTCATTTTATTATACAGATAAGGCATAACTAGCGATATATTATCATAGACGCCTACCATTGTACACATATTAAGCCAACGCAGCTGGCGGCAATAATTGTGGTCCTTCCCCGGTGCGTGCCAATACCCAATCATCGTAATACCACATTTCTGTTTGGCGACGACTCATCATATAATCCCAGCGTACTTCTCGCTCAAATTCAATGATTTGTCCGTCACCACCAATTGTCACCCAGTTAAAACTTCCGTTATTATGCATCATCTTTATCCATAGAACAGGAAACTCCACAGTTTGTCCCCCGTCAACATAATGTCTAGTTTGTTTTTCTATACGAAGTAAAGTTAGGCCCTTTGCATATTGTCGATCAACCTTTTCCATTACATCCATCGCTATTTTCTCTGCCTCATCTTTATGAGGTAGTTTATTAACGTATACTGGCATCATATTCGTGTAACTTAAAAGATGCTTACTCTTTTGAGAAGTAATAGTTGTTATATGAAAGCCACCATAATTCAGTGGTTCTTCTGCTTTTGAAATACAAGCGGTGTTTTTATATTTAATTACATAATAAACAATTCATTATCTCTTCAAGTAATATACCCGGCTTTACTACCTCATTTTCCGTACGCCATCCAATAAATCCATCTGGTCTTATTACTACCGCTCCTCCATTTTCTATCCCGTATAGTTTTCTAAAAAAGTTACCTTGATGGATAAAATCACCAGTTAAACCTACCTGATACACTTTTATCTTTATTCCTAATCCAGATGAAACAACATTTGCAGCTTCAGTCCAAGTACTAGGCTCTGCTCCAGTAAGTAACACAAAGTTGCTACCAAATAGATCAAGTATAGAAACTTCTTTTCCTTCATAAGTTCCCCAAAAATGTGGCGCACGCGTTCCCGGGCGTCCGTTCAAATCAACTATATTCATTCTATGCGGTGTGTTACATTCGTCTATAATTGCTTCTGAGCAATACTGATAACCAGCAGTGACAGCTAAACTATCCATATTACTCAAATTACCTTCCTCTCTATTCGCAGCACGAAATAATATACTACTCGCATGGTCCGTCGTTAATTTTGCAACAGGATATCTCTCGTCATGATAGGTTTCTAACAATTTTGGATTTGCTTTCCCTTTTATAACAGCCGCTAATTTCCAAGCTAAATTATGTGCATCTTGTATTCCTGTATTTGAACCGAATCCTCCTGTTGGCGGCATAATATGCGCCGAGTCACCAACTAAAAAGATGCGATTGTCCTGAAATTTTACCGCTGTACTTTCACTCGCTTCCCACGGCAAAACACTTACTATTTCTGGCTTAATATCCGTACTTCCAATTGCAGTTTGAATAATTTGTTTACAGCGTTCTATAGAGAAATCCTCTGGTCGCTCCCCTTTTACTGGATCATAAGCTACATGATAAATCCATTTACTTTCGTTATCGACTGGAATAAGCGCACCAATTACTTCTGGATGAAGTATCATAGTAAAACCGAATGCGTCTCCTTTAATAAATTCACTCAAATCCGCTTCAAAATATATGTTCATATAATAACCACCGATTGTACCACGGCCCTCGGTTAAAATACCTAACTGTTCACGTATTTTACTTTTCGCTCCATCTGCTGCAATTACATAATCACAATGAATCATGCTCTCTTCTTTCGTTTTACGATTTCGAATCGTTGCTATTACTCCGTTTCCATTTTGCTCATAAGAAACTAGTTCATGATAAAAAGATAGCTTCCCGCCTAATCTCTGTGCTTCTTGTGACATCATCTCCTCTAAAGTAATTTGATAACAAGCAGTTTGTTTTGATGGGCTAATCTCTTCCACTTTACGAAATAAATTTTCGTTATTTTCATACTGCGCCGCCCTTATTTGTTCCAACTCTTCATGCTTTACCTCAGCTATTGTTTGAACTGCAATTCTCCCGTGACAATTCTCTAATGCTTTACCAGCTAATCTAATTCCTTTTTCTAGACCCAGTTCTCGGAATAATTCCATTGTGCGAAATGTAATTCCACCCGCTTTCGGATGAATCGCAGTAGACGGATGCCTTTCAATAAGTACATAATCAATGTTATGTTTCGCAAGAAATAATGCAGACGATAATCCTGATAATCCCCCTCCAACAATTAAAACTGGTACATGTTTCGATTCCATACATTTTCCCTCCACATATATTCTTCTGAGCTCAGTGACATAAATATAATCAAAAAACCAACAAAAATATAGACTTATATTTCATTTTGAATTATCATATAGATAGATTACGCCCCAAATTACTTCTATCCTTTCATACATCTACAAGTCACTTAATTTGTGTGTGTATGAAAGGATAAAAAAGAAGGCCCTACTTTACTTTGAACTATTCTCTGATATAGACATCAAAAATAATAAAAACATTATAAGCGGTCGTAACCTTGTAAATTATACAAGGTTACGACCGCTTATTTTATTGTTAAATGGCTACCCTTTATCCTCGGCAGACATCGTATTGTTAAATCATTTTCTACCTTTCAACTCCATTATTTTCTATTCCCTATAATAACTACTCCATAATTTTCAATACGTAAAAATGGATTCGTCTCGATTTTCTTTCTCAATATTGCAGCTCATACAACATTCATGTAGCATTACCGTATCGATGTAATGGTTCATCATCTTAAACCTTTCGACTAATTATTGGAGGTATAGTGATTGAAATGAATAAACAAGAACAATTAAATGTTATTAAAGAAGATTTTATTAATTGTCAAAAAGTATTACTGGCAATTGGTGATGAAACACGTCAAGCTATTTTATTAGTTCTAATGAAAACAGAATGTCAAACTGGATTACGTGTTGGCGAAATCACTAAACAAACACACCTTTCTCGACCAGCAGTATCACATCACCTTAAGATTTTACGAGAAGCTGGTATTATTTTAATGCGTAAAGAAGGTACAAAGAACTTTTATTATATTGACATACGTACAAAATTAGGATTATTAAAAAATCTTGTATTAGATATTGAGAAGCTACTGCAAAACTTTTATTGAACTTTGGAGGTATAAGAAATGAGAGCAATGGTGATTGATAAGTACGGGAAAGTTCCAATGCGTATGACTGAGATGCCCACCCCTGAAATAAATCAGTATGAGGTGCTCGCAGAAATTCATGCAGCTAGCATTAACCCAATTGATTTTAAAATACGCGATGGAAAAGTGAAGTTGTTACTTAAATATAAAATGCCCCTTATTCTTGGTAATGACTTTTCTGGTGTCATTATAAAAGTCGGAACAAAGGTGACTCAATTTAAAGTTGGTGATGAAATATATGCACGTCCAAGAAAAGATAAGATCGGTACTTTTGCGGAATATATAGCCATTCATGAAGATGATATAGCCTTAAAACCGAAAAATTTAACTTTTGAGGAAGCGGCGTCGATTCCACTCGTTGGCTTAACATCATATCAAGCATTACATGACATCATGCAATTACAAAAAGGACAAAAGATTTTGATTCACGCTGGATCCGGCGGTGTTGGTACTTTCGCAATTCAGTTAGCAAAAATAATGGGTGCCACTGTTGCAACAACTGCTAGTGAAGCTGGTGAAAATTTAGTAAAGTCTCTTGGCGCAGATGAAATTATTAATTACAAAAAAGAAAAGTTTGAAGATATACTGAAAAATTATGATGCGGTATTTGATACACTTGGCGGTACAACACTTGAAAAATCATTCGATATTATAAAAAGCGAAGGGAACATTGTTTCCGTTTCAGGAATGCCGAATGCTCGCTTCGGTAAAGAATTTGGTTCAGGATTTTTCAAAACACTCTTATTTTCATTAGCAAGCAAAAAACTTACTGCACTTGAAAAAAAGCATAATGCTCAATATTCGTTTTTGTTTATGAAACCAAGCGGAGATCAATTACGTATAATTGCAAAGTATATTGAATCTGGACAAATCAAACCTATAATCGATCGCATTTTCCCTTTTGAAGATACTCAAAAAGCAATGGAATATTCAGAGTCTGGAAGAGCAAAAGGAAAGATAATTGTAAAAATCAAATAATAATAAAACTCCATTTTTTTAAAATGGAGTTTTATTATTTGCTGTTAAATAGACATAGTGCAATGAAGTCCTTACAATAGATTTCAAGGGGAAATATCATATTATACTTTTAGCTAATTTTACAAAGAATACATACGTACAAATACATAATAAAAAAATAAACAAGGAGGAGATAAAATGACTAAAAATAATGAAGCAGGTTGGAATTTAGATAATAGTTATACGACTTTACCACAATCATTTTATACAGAAATCCCCCCAACTCCTGTACACTCACCGGAGTTAATTAAACTAAATAATTCTTTAGCAATATCTCTTGGCTTTAATCCTGAGGAACTAAAAAAGGACGCTGAAATCGCCATTTTAGCTGGTAATACTATTCCAGAAGGAGCTCATCCACTAGCTCAAGCGTATGCTGGGCACCAATTTGGTCATTTCAACATGTTAGGAGATGGTCGTGCCCTTTTAATTGGAGAACAAATTACTCCTTCAGGCGAACGGTTTGATATTCAATTGAAAGGTTCCGGTCCAACTCCATATTCGCGCCGTGGTGATGGTCGCGCTGCACTCGGTCCAATGCTACGTGAGTATATTATTAGTGAAGCGATGTACGCGCTTGATATTCCAACTACTCGCAGTTTAGCAGTAGTCTCAACTGGCGAACCAATCTATCGCGAAACGAAGTTACCTGGAGCTATTTTAACTAGAGTTGCAAGCAGTCATATACGCGTTGGAACATTCCAATACGCCGCAGCTCGAGGCTCAATCGAAAATCTCAAAGCTTTAGCTGATTATACGATAAAAAGACATTATCCAGAGGTTGAATCTACTGAAAATCCATATGTCGCACTACTACAAGAAGTCATTAAGAGACAAGCAAGCCTTATCGCAAAATGGCAACTCGTTGGCTTCATTCACGGCGTAATGAACACTGACAATATAACGATTAGCGGTGAAACGATTGATTACGGTCCATGTGCCTTTATGGATAGTTATAATCAAGGAACAGTATTTAGCTCTATTGACACACAAGGCCGTTATGCATACGGAAATCAACCATATATGGCTGCATGGGATCTCGCACGTTTAGCTGAATCTTTAATACCGATACTACATGAAGATGAAGAAGAAGCACTAAAAATTGCACAAGATGAAATTTCAAAGTTCAGTGTGCAGTACGAAAACAATTGGTTCCTCGGAACGAAGAAGAAATTAGGACTATTTAGCAATGAAGAGCAAGATCAATCACTTATTGAGAAACTTTTAAAAGCAATGGAAAAATATAAAGCAGATTATACAAATACATTCCGTGCATTAACTGACAATATATTAGAAAATGCACCTTTATTTGAAAATCCTGAATTTAAAGAATGGTACGAGCTATGGCAATCTCGGTTAGAAAGACAAAAAGAATCGAAAGATGATGCATACAAATTAATGAAAAATAACAACCCAGTAATCATCCCTCGAAACCACAGAGTAGAAGAAGCACTAGAAGCAGCTGTTAAAAATGGAGACTATAGCGTAATGGAGAAACTTCTTCAAGCTTTAGCAAATCCTTATGAATATTCTCAAGAACAAGCGGATTACTGCACGCCTCCAGCGCCGTCGAATCGTCCTTATCGTACTTTTTGTGGGACGTGATTTAGAGCACTAAGACTGTTTTTCTGCTCCTAATTGTATTATTTATTAGTGTAATTCCCACTAAATTCAAGTACACGATTCGTTATTTTCCATAAAGGAACATTATAAGTAGAAAAGGTGTTTTCGTATAAAAACACCTTTTCTACTTTTTTCTCCATCTTGTGAAAAAAAACGTAATTTAATACTCTAGTTTGCGTTTCTTTTATGTATTACATATCGTTAGCATATTCTATGTGATTACAGTTGTATATTATCACCTCTATCAATTTCCTCCCATGCGAAAAAGATACATACACCAAACAAGCTGTCACGAACAAAGGAGAGCTCCTTACTTCCTACCTATTTCTTTCCTAATACGTTAACTTGGTAACTGTTCTATTAAAATTCTTCTATTCAATCTTCATTTTTTCTTATTATATTCAGGTACATCGATAAGGAACAACTATTCTCGAATATAAAAATCCAGCTATTGTACAAATGTTGATAAAAAATAAAGGAGAAGAGAATGAATCCATTTTAATATAACTAATGAGAATTTGTATGTTCCAATATCTTCACTATATTCCTCAACAATCTTTTATTAAAATTCATTACAATAGTTTAAAATTATGACGGATTACTTTCAACATAATGTGAAGGTAGCTCTAACAACAAAAAACTGGCTTGTAAACCTTTAATGTTTACAAGCCAGTAAATAATATCAACTAAAGCTAGCACTCTTAAAATAATACTTTAGAGTTGTCTTCCCTCTAAGTATACTAACTCAGGTCTCGTTGGAGACCACCCTTCTCCGTGAGTCGATTGTAACTTATTGACGACAGTATTTGCGGTTGCTGTTTGTTGAATCTTTGGAGTAGTATTTATCGTAAAAACTGTAATACCTGTAACAGCTAAACTCATTACCATTAAACTCAGTTTCTTCATTATTTTAACGCCCCTTTAGCTAAATTTGTTTTTCTTGCTTCAAGACTTAAACAAAAATATTCACTAGACGTTTTATAATCACACACCTCATATAACCTAGCTGCCATCACCTCAGCATATTCTTCTACATAATAAGAAAGATTCTCTTCTTTGAAATAAGAAATCCCTGTAACAATTACCCTTTTTAATTCCTCGATAGTCACATTATTATTTAATGCTTTTAAAATATTGAAATGATGTGTATATTCTTCATTCTCTACTTCTAAACAAAGTTCCAATCCTTTTTCAATAAGGATAGAAGATACATTTGTTTCACCTAACTTAGAATATTCCCTAGCTTGTAAAAAAACAGCTTTGAAATGATTAGGTATTTTCTCTGTTACTTCTGATAAGTGACGGATAGCTAATTCAGAAAGGTTTTGATTTGCATATAGCCACCCTAAGTTGTGCCGCACGAATGAAATTAATCTTTCTTCATTATTTTTTGTAATAAATTTAATGCAGAATTTAAATGTTCCTCGGCCTGTTCAAACTGTTTTAGAGATACACAACTCATTCCAATAGTATTTTCGCAAGAAGCAGTATTACTTTCATAACCTTGGTGTTTAGAGAAGATATCTTTTGAAATAGTTGCATAGTGAACAGCTAAAAGTGGTTCATTATTATTATGATAGAATAAGGCTAACTTAGATTGAAATTCAGCTTGTTCAATTTCTTCTGGAACGTCTTTCAAAAGAAACTCTGCTTTTTCATAATATTTTTTCGCTTCTTTATAATCTTTAATTATAGTAGCATATACCGCTTTACAAAAATGGTAATAATAAGATAAGAAACCATCCGTCGGAATTTTAAAAGAATCTATTTCGTCAAAGCTTCTCTTTGTGATACTAAATCTATCAACAAGCGTTTTATAACGAAAATCTAGTAAGAAATAATATAATAAATTTTGTTCTTGCAACATTTTATTTGATTCTTGTTTCAAAACATCAATATTTTTATCAATTTCTTGTTTTAAATTAGTTGCTTTTGACAATTGTTGTTGTAACATTGCTTGATACCATTCATTAAGTTGCTTTGTAACCTGTTCGCTTCCCTTCACTGGAATGTTCATAAGATCCCCTTTTTTTGAATATTCTCACATAAATAATAACAAATAGATATTAAGATATAAATATCTCATTAATATTTCTCAACATTTATTTAACATTAAATCCATTAAATTAATCACATGCTGTAAATTTTTTAAAACACTAAAGAAAATTGCCCCCATAAATACAGCGTCTAAATCACTATAAAAATCTATAAATACAATATATTAACACTTTATAAATGTGTATTCACACTCCACCATTATTTTAAACACCCTTCTTCATCAACTCTGCAATCCCCCTGCCCCCTTCACTCCCAACTTTCTCAAGTTCTTCTATAACTAATTCTCTTCTCTCCACAGAATGATTTTGACTTAACTTCGCTTTCCCTTCTATTTTATTTATCTTTATTCTGAACCCAACTATTCCCCTACTTAATCCTTCCATATAATTCGGATCTACATTATTCAGTGAGTACGTGCTCTTTGGATTTTCATATTTATGTACTAAATCTTGAAGAGAATCTATTAATTCCTGTTCATCTTCAACAATTTCTAACTCTCCATATACATGCACCGCAACATAGTTCCATGTTGGTACTGCTTTATTTGTTTCATACCATGACGGAGAGATGTAACTATGTGGTCCTTGAAAAATAGCTAACACTTGTTGATTTCCACTATCTTTCCACTGCTCATTTGGACGTGCAAAATGCCCGGATAAAGTAAGTGTTTCCCTATTTAACAATAACGGTAAATGCGTTGCGTACGGTGCTCCGTTATGTTGAGAAAATAAAGTTGCAAAGCTATTTTGTTCAATCATTTCGTACTTCGTCTCTTCATCTTGTATAGTGAAATGTTTTGGTATGTACATAAGCTCCCTCTTTTCTTATCTTCTTATTTCTCATTATATTTACGAGATTTATTATTTGGCAGGGGCAGATTGTAATTGTTTTATAAGGTCAGTTCATATAGTAAAACCTCTTCTTCAAAAACAATAGGTGGCATTATATGATTTCTGCCACCTTAGTCTATTTTCGTATTGATACAAACTCTTCTATTCAACTATCCTTCATAGCTTTTTCTAATACAGCTTCAATAAATTCCGTTTTGCCTAAGCTATAACCTCTGAATATGCGTATCCTTAAAATCAGTTTCATACTTCAATCCATACCCAAGCATTCGATCCATTCCAATATGTGCTGTCCATATTAAACCAATCATTAAAATCGTATCCATCTTTAAATAGACCCCTATTAAAACAAGTAATATTGATATGATATATGTGTGAAATAGATTATAAATTTGTGCACCAACACGTTTGTTAATAGCGTACGCCACCATCGCTAAATCAGGCGCAAAAAGTAATACCATAAATAATAACCAACTAAATCCACATAATGCATATATATAAACCACAGCTAATAAGACGACCAATCCTTCAAAGTGTATAATTCGTTTCTCCAAACTTCATCATTCCTTATCTTTTAACTTAAAAATTTTATTCGGATTTAAAATATTTTGCGGATCAAGAGCTTTCTTTATTTTTTCCATTACTAAAAGCGCAGCCCCATGTTCTTCTTCTTGATACTTCTGCTTCCCTATTCCAACGCCGTGCTCTCCTGTGCACGTTCCGCCACGCTTAAGAGCATACAGTACAATACTTTCATTTATTTCATCTGCTTTTTTCACTTCGTCTTTATCATTTGGATCAATCATTAAGAGCACGTGAAAATTCCCGTCTCCTACATGGCCAAGAATACCACCAACAAGGCCCACCTTATCTAACGTCTCTTTCGCATTTTGAATCGCGCCAGCTAACTCTGAAATTGGCACACATACATCTGTACTCATTAGCTTTTTGCCAGGGTAACTATGAACGTAAGAATAAGCTAAGTTATGTCTTGCATCCCATAATTTATTTCTTGCCGCAGTTTCAGTTTCAAAAGCAACTTCTTTACATTTATGATCTAAAACAATTTCCTTCGTAAACTCGATATCTTGCGTTAGCCCTGCTTCATTTCCGTGAAACTCTAAAAACAGTGTTGGTTCTTCTCTGTAATTTGTTTCATTGTAATGATTTACTTGTTTCATAGATAATTCATCAACAAGTTCTATTCTCGCAATTGGAATGCCAGCTTGTAGTATGTTAATAACAGCTTCTACTGCATCATTTATAGTTGGAAACGATGCTCTCGCAGCCATAACATGTTCTGGTATGCCGTATACTTTTAATGTTAGCTCTGTAAAGCATCCAAGCGTACCCTCTGATCCTACGAAAATACCATTTAAATGATAACCTGATGATGACTTCGCCGCTAAATTGCCAGTATGTATCACTTGCCCATCAGCAAGCACCACTTCTAAATCACGAACTTGATCACGCATTACGCCATACTTAACCGCTGTCGTTCCGCTCGCATTCGTAGCAGCCATGCCTCCTAACGTTGCATCTGCACCTGGATCTACACTAAAAAACAAACCGTACTTTTTCAATTCTTTATTGAGCTGAGAACGAGTCACTCCTGGTTGTACTTTCACAAGAAAATCTTTCTCTCTTATTTCAAGTATTTTGTTCATTAATGAAAAATCAACTGTAATCCCCTTTTCATAAGGAATTATATGACCTTCTAAACTAGAACCTACTCCAAATGGAATGACAGGTTTTTTATGCTCACTCGCTACTTTCATTATTGCTCTAACCTCTTCCATCGTTTTTGGAAAAACAACTACATCAGGTAAACTACTATTATGGTAAGATTCATCTTTACTATGTAACTCTCTTACTGTCTTATTAACCACTACTTGATCTTCAGGAAGTACATCCTTTAATTCATTTACTAAACGCTCAATTGTTATTTCCATTACATACTCTCCTTTTATATTATTTACTCTGCATTAATTATACCATTTTTATACATAATAATCAGAATAGTTAGATTCCTGAGGTTTTATATAAAAAAAGAACTTGCAGTATTCCCTACAAGTTCTTTTTTAAAACTATATTTTAGACGATTTTTTCAATAAAATCATAAACCAAACTAAAGTAAATGCCATCAGAGAATGAGAGAACCCTACAATATAAGTTAACCCTTTAAAGTCCGCTCCATTTAGTTGAAGAAGTCCTCTCGCTGCCAGCGATCCTAACATTAAAGTTAATGCGATATTATGTAAAACAAACCATTTATTAAATCCTTTCACTTCATGAAAAGCGAATACTTTCGCTAATCCTAAAGCAATTAAAAAGAAGAAAAAGCCAAGTACTAACGTATGTGTATGCAAAAGATTTAATAGTGTAGATCCTAGTATTCCTTTAAATTTCCCATACTCCCTAGCGAATATTCCTGATAGTAAACCAATAATTAAATACGTAAACGATGCGTTATATAATTTCTTCATTATGTACCTCCTTAAGTAGAATGTGTAATGTGTCATATTTAGTAATAATGATAGTTATATAGTAAAAACTCCTAGTTTCCTAGGAGTCATTGTATAAGCATCTCACTCTTTACAGTCAATCCTAATTATAAAATATCCTTTTATACAAAACAATCGAACTTTATGTGAACAAGCAGGACTCTATTAAAATATGTTGCGCTTTTGTGTTACACGATCCATACTAATTATTATAACTTATAAAGGTGGTGCAATAGATTGATAGTTCTTGAAACTGAACGACTCACTCTTCGTTGGTTCGATATACAAGATGCTCCGTTTATTCTTGAGTTAGTAAACGATCCTGCATGGATTCAGTTTATTGGTGATAAAAGGGTTAGAAACCTAGAAGATGCTCAAAATTATATTTTAAACGGTCCGGTCGATATGTATAATAAAATGGGCTTTGGTCTTTACTTAGTTGAACGAAAAGAAGATCTCACTCCACTTGGCATGTGCGGCCTTATTAAAAGAGATTCATTAGAAGATGTTGATATCGGCTTTGCCTTTTTAGAAAAATTCCGTTCGAAAGGGTACGGCTATGAATCAGCTGCTGCGGTAATCGAATACGGTGTACATAAGCTAGGTATGAAACGAATTGTAGCAATTACTTCTATAGATAATGCTGCTTCAGGCAATCTGTTAGAAAAAGTAGGATTGCGATTCGAAAAAATAATTTCAGACTCCGGAGAAGATCTAAAATTATTCGGGTATAACGCATAATAAAAAAGGTCGCCATTCATGGCGACCTTTTTGTTACTTCACTTCTACCGTATAATTCCCTGTTCCCCCACCATATTGATATACATGTAAATAATACTTACCTGGATGCGCATTGTAGCTGCCCACTAATTTATTTCCTTGCGTCTGAGCATACGTAACATAATTATTTAAATCTGCTGCTGAATAAAGAACCCAGTTTACCCCAATATTATTTTCCTTCGTTACGTTAATTTGGAGATTCCTAGCTGTTTCCACATTTATTTCAAAGTAATCACTTGTATCACCGTTTCCTAAACTTGCACGTAACAATTGGTTTAACTGCAGTTTATTCGCTGTTTGGAATGAATTATTCGGCTCTTTTTCTACACTGTTATCTTCTTTCTTTTGAACAGTTACACTTGCTGTAGCAGTATTAGTTAATCCTTTATCGTCTGTTACTGTTAATTTTGCTGTATATGTTCCTTCTTTTGTATATACGTGAGTTGGATTTTGTTCACTACTTTCAGTACCATCGCCAAACTCCCATTTATAAGAAGCAATTTTCCCATCTTCATCTTTTGATCCATCGCTTTTAAACGAGATTGCTTCATTTACATTTCCGCTATACGGACCATTTATTACCGCAACTGGTGCTTTATTCACAGCACCTTCTTCTGTATTAATACCATGGAATACAACATCATATTCAAATTGTCCTGATGCATTCACACGGTAATTTACAAAGTACGCTGTTACTGTTTTATAGCCTGTCCATTCTTTTGCACTTAAACGCTTTAACGTATCATTCACGTTTTGTGTAATTGTTTTCCAGTCTTCATATTCTCCTTTTGCAGTAGTACCTGTATACGTTCCTTGTAGTGTAAATGTATTAAAGAACTGTGATTTATTTTTCTTAACTGATACATTACTTAATTTTGCTTCCGCTGTAATTTCTGCCGCAATATCCGAAACTGGTTTCGGTGCATGAGTTGCTAAATAATCATCTGACACTAACGGAACATTATATTTCTCACGATTGTCTACTAACATTTGCATATAGTCTTGATACTCTTTATTTAAATTCGCATCTTTACTTAAAGCAGAGCGGTATGCATCATATGCTGTTACATCATTTTTCCTAATAAGATCATGAACTTTATCAAACATATCGTATCTCTTATTGTACATATACGATTGTAAAGCAAAGGAATAATTGTAGAAATCCCACGTTCCATACTTTGCATTTAACGTTCGCTCTGCGGTATAACGTTCTGCTGGATTCGAAGATAGTCCTCCTATAATACTCTTTCTTGGAACGACGTTGTCCGTTCTCGTTGCACCTGCAAAAAACTCAGCATTCCCTTCTTCAAACCAAGATAATCTCTCATTCTCATACATCTTACCTTGTCCCCAAAGTCCTGGCACTTCATATCTACCTTGTAAATAATGCGTGAATTCATGTCGGAACAATTCTTCTAAACTATAAATACTTTCTTCTGGCGTACGTTCATAAGTAAAGAACGTACCTGTTCCTTCTATATAAAGACCGCCGTTATTCGTTTCATACCCGTACAATTGACGATTAAATTGATATTCAGCCGGGCTATTATAAATAACCATCGTTAATACATCATCTGGATTTCCTTTTTCTAACGGTTGGTCACTTTCAACCGTACGATGGAATTGTGCCTTCACTTCTTTTGCTGCCCAATATAAACGTTTAACTTTCTCCTCAGTCACTTTATCTCCCGCTTTTAAAACAATTGCACCATCATCAAACGTATACGTTTTCGGCAAATACTTTTTCTTCCCATCTTCTCGTATTTGATCTAAATTAACAACGTTACCGTTTGCATCTTTCCCGCCATAATTCGTCGTAATTTGCTCAGCTGCTACGAAATATTGCTCACCTAAATAAGGATAGATTTTCATCGCATCTGTTACAACTTGTAATCCTTTTGTCCCTGTACTATGGAATGTGCCGAGTCTACCTGTATAATAAATGCCATTATTAATAAGCCATCCGTTTTTCTCTGTAATCGTTCCCATTAACGCGAATCTACTTAATTCATTAATATAGCTATCTATTTTTTGGTACCATACTGTATCTTTCGGTGCTTTTCTCGTATCGTACAAATACGATTGAATATCGTAATCAACACCTTGCATAATATCGTAAATCGCATTTCCAGCTGAAAGATTATCTACCAATGTAGAAAAATTATCATTATATTGCTTAAAAATCTTTGCAGCCGATGTTATCGTTTCCACATCACTCGAAGCATTTCCTATTAATTTCCCATATGATGATACAACTTTATTTTGTTCTAACGTACCGAGTTTGAAATTTGGATTGTTCGCAATCGTTTTTAATGCAGGTAAGCACTTGTCATGATAGCTACGTTCATTTAGTTTACTTAATTCTGTATTATAAAATCCTAAATAAAACCCTGATCGCAAAACTTCCACTAATGTCTCAATCCCTTTTGAATCGTCTTGCGTATAAGCCTGTCCTTGCTGCTTCAATTTATCAATAATTGCCTGCATCCTACTATCATTTTGATAGAATGCAAGACTGTCCTTATTAAACTGAAATAGCCCCGTAATTTGCTCCCAATCGATTGTTACAAGTAAATCTACTAATTGTTGATTGCTTAATTGATTTAATTCAGCAATTGTATAAGTTTTCGCTACAGCTAATTGCTTACTTTCCTTTTTTACTTCAGGCGGTCTTTGCGATAAATCAGCAAATTGTAGCCTTTTCTCAAAAGACTTGCTTTCTAATACTTTCGATGAATGAGCTAATTCTTCCACTGGTAGTTGTACACCAACCGGCTCCATTTTTAGCACATTTCGATATGAAACTTGCTCTCCCTTAGTATCTTCCGCCAATATGCTTCCTTGAAAACTCCCTAACATTAAACTAGCAAAACTTACCCCTACTAAAACTTTTTTTGAATAGCCTTTCATGCTCTCCCCTACCTTACATTTTTTAGTGTCCCGCTCAATTATTTTACTATTCTGACTATTTATTCTGTATTGAGAAAAAAGAAGGGAACGTTCACACATGTATCCACTCAAAGCGAAATTAACACTTGACTTCACATGTGATTTATGTCAAAAAAAAGATAGATAATAGCGAAATTCCTGCTACATCTATCCTCTATTTCAACACTATGATTTTAATTTTATAAACGTAATTTCCGGCAATGTTTGCATATGCTGAATAAATGCATTCTTTTCTTCTGACGATATATTTTTCAATTGCATTCCTACCTTATAAACTATTTCTGTATCTTGCTGTAAAGCTTCAACTTCATATGAAAGTATTGGAATACCTTTCACTCGTAGAGTCTCTACTATTTGTTGTACCGCTTCGTGTTTATTTATACACATTTGCACTGTTATATTTTGCGGAAATAAAAATTGCACCTTAAAAATACGACTTACAATCTCTAAACCAATCAAAACGAGAATCATCGCTCCAATCCCTACAACATACATACCTGCTCCAATTGTTAGCCCTATTCCTGCTGTAGCCCATAAACCAGCCGCTGTCGTTAATCCTTTCACTGCCTGCTTTTGAATAATGATTGTACCTGCACCTAAAAATCCAACTCCACTAACAACTTGCGCTGCAATCCGGCTCGGATCAAGAGCCATATGTTCTTCAAACACAATATCCGAAAAAGCATATTTCGAAACGACCATTATTAAAGCACTCCCTACGGCTACTAGGAAATGTGTTTTTAATCCAGCTTCTTTTGAGCGAGTTTCCCTTTCAATACCGATTATCGCCCCTAACAAACCAGCAACACCGATTCGTATAATAAAATCAATATGTAAGCTCACGAGCACTTCCCCCTTTTATTCATTATAGAGAGATAAAACAAAAATTATCACATGCATCTATCCATCGATATAAAAGCATTTTATTAAAATACATTTAATATCCCAGTGATTTTATGTTAATATTTTAAATATTAACATAAATGAAACAACCTACTTCTCATACAAAAAAACTTTAAAATTCAACGTCTAACTTATTTTCAGTTAAAAATGGCATATGAGTTGCGTGAAATGAG